>JAOACY010000105.1 GCA_026417615.1 Clostridia bacterium | reverse complement strand
AGGCCTTCTGCCATAAAAATCGGAATTGTAAGAAGCAATGATTCATATTTGCCCGCTTTAAACACACCTATGGCAGAAGCTGATATAATATTTGAGCAATAAAAACACCGGGTAAGATTTTATTCTTGCCCGGTGTTTTTTACCTTATTTCTTCCGTCCAGCCAAAGGTATCTTCCAGTTTCCCGAACTGTATTCCTGTCAATGTATCGTATATTCTTTGCGATAGCTCGCCTATTTTTTTATCATTTATTGTTATTTTCCTTCCCTCCCAGTTAAGCTCACCTATGGGAGAGATTACCGCAGCGGTGCCTGAGCCGAAGGCTTCTTCAAAGGTTCCTTTTTCATATGCCTCATAGAGCTCCTGTATAGATATCCTTCGTTCTGTAACCTTCACTCCCCAGCTGTTTAAAAGCTGAATTACTGAGTCTCTGGTGATGCCTGGAAGAATTGAGCCTTCCAGCGATGGCGTTATTACTTCGCCGTTGATTTTGAAGAAAACATTCATAGCACCCACTTCTTCTATATACTTCCTCTCAACACCGTCAAGCCACAGCACCTGCACATATCCCTTTTGGGCAGCCTCTGCCTGGGCTTTCAGGCTTGCCGCGTAATTGCCCGCTGCTTTTGCAAAGCCTGTCCCTCCCTTAACTGCGCGGACGTAATTGCTTTCGACATAAATATCAACGGGATTTATACCCTGAGGGTAATATGCTCCGACGGGTGAAAGAATTATTATAAACTTATATGTATGGGAGGGATGAACTCCAAGGAAGGGATCAGTTGCAATGATGAAGGGGCGGATGTAAAGGGAAGTCCCTTCTGCGGTGGGAATCCAATCCTTGTCAATGCTTACCAGGGTCTTAATGGCGTGTACGCAAAAATCGATGTCAATCAGGGGAATGCACATTCTTTCGTCAGATCTGTTGATCCTTTCCATATTCTTGCGAGGCCTGAAAAGAAGGATTCTTCCGTCATGAGTCCTATATGCCTTAAGCCCTTCGAATATAGCCTGGCCGTAATGGAAGACAGCAGAGGCAGGATCCAGATCCAATGGTGCGTAAGGAACTATTCTTGCGTCATGCCAGCCTTTGCCTTCGGTATAATCCATAATAAACATATGGTCCGTGAAGATTTTCCCGAAGCCGAGACTGATCTGATCAGGCTTTGGCTTTGGGGATGCGGTTTTGGTAATTTTGATATCGTATGCCATATATCTTAACTCCTTTCAAATGTGTCATTAATTGATTGCAGTGCTCAATATTTTTATTATTTATCTATTATGCATTCTTTTTTATGAAAAATCCAGTATTTTCTTTAATAATTTTAGTCACAAGTGGAAGTTTTGATCCCACGCACTTTCAATGGTTAAATCATTTGGGGTTTTAATGTAATTAAGCCATGTTCTATATAGACCCCGTACCCCAAATATCATTTGCCATATTTCTGCGTCAAACTGCCATCCTTTGTCAAATATCACTTAGTGAATTTAACCTTTAAGTATCCTATTTTCTCGGATAAACTGTATTTCGGCGGGATTGTTACAAGTAAAAACAGCAGAAGAATTTATTTTCTATTTTATTAAACATATATCATCTTAACCGTCATGCCCCCGTCTATTGTCAGATTTGTCCCCGTAATAAACCCTGCATCATCAGATGTGAGGAACATGCACGCTTTTGCAATATCAGCCGGAGTACCAACCCTGCCTGCGGGGTGCTGCTCATGATCAGCCTTGCTTAGCTCAGCCTGCTTTGCAACACTATTCTTCTTCCAGGCGGAAACATCTATCCAGCCCGGGCTTATAGAATTCACCCTGATTTTGTATTTCCCAAGAGACACAGCCATGGAATGGGTGAGGGCTATAATGCCGCCCTTCGAAGCGGAATAAGCTTCCGTATCGGGTTCTGACATGAAGGCCCTGGTGGAGGCAATGTTTATTATGCTGCCGCCACCTCTTGCTGCAATTTCTCTGAAGCAGTATTTTGCACACATATATGGACCTCTGAGATTAACCGCCAGCGTCTTGTCCCATTCATCCATGGTTATATCCGACATGCTGCCGAAGCCGGATAAAACAGCATTGTTAATTAAAATGTCTATTCCTCCATATTTTTCAAGCGTTTGGGCCACCAAGCCTTTTACACTATCTTCATTTGACACATCGGTCTCTATAAAGCAGGCCTCAACACCATTGGCGATTATATATTCTTCGTTCTCTCGTCCTGCTTCACAGTCTTTTTCAGCTATGACAACCTTTGCGCCCTCTGCCGCATAAGCCCTGGTGACAGCCCGGCCAATGCCCTGACCGCCGCCGGTAACAATAACAACCTTGTCCGTAAACCGCATAATATAATCCTCCGCATCTGGAAATAATATCACAATATGATTATAACACAGAATAATAAAGGCTTATGGCAAATATATATTATTAAGAATATTTGCGGGTGGGTGTATATGCGTTTGTATTATTACATATATCATATAACCAGGGGAAAGGAATACAAATTCAGCTTTTCATACATAAAAGGGGAGTATGAAAGCATTGCAGGCAATGCAGAGGTTTGCTGCAAAACGGACAAAAAAATTATAAGATTTGATCCCGACTCCAACAGACAGCTTAACGACATAGAAAAACACATCATAGTAACAAACGTAATGAAGCATGTAGTATAAATGAGTATTGCTATAAATTAAACCTTTTGTTATCATTAGCAGTATTGAATCATTATGGCTTGGAGGAGCAAAATGCTGGAGAAGCTTTACCCTGACCTGTATTTGGACAAGGTTCAGGATATTGATCTTGATTTTTTAAGAAAGCATAATATCAAAGGTCTTATACTTGATATAGACAATACACTGGTTCCGCACGGACTGGAAGCGGACGATAATGCGGTTGCCTGGATGGAAAGGGTTCAGGCTGAGGGATTTAAAGTATGCATTGTGTCAAACGCCTCAAAAAAGAGAGTAATAAAGTTTAATGAGAGGCTTCGGGTGGCTGCGATACACAGAGCTTCAAAGCCGGGCACAAGAGCCTTTCTGAAGGCTTTGGAAATTATGGGTCTGATGCCTGGGGAAGCCGCTGTTGTAGGCGATCAGATTTTTACGGATATATATGGCGGAAACAGGTTAAATTTGCTAACCATACTGGTAAAGCCAATTGACAAAAAAGAATTCTTTATTGTCAGGCTTAAAAGGATTTTCGAAAAGGGCATTTTATCGAAATATCATATGGAATCAGGGGAAAAAAGAGAGAAACGGTTATTTAAAAAGAGAGAGATTTTGAGAAAAAATAATGAAGGCTGGGGGCAATATGGAAATTAACAGCTTTGTATCAGGAAGGACAAAGGTAATGGGGCTTGTGGGAAACCCTGTGGAGCACTCGATATCGCCATTTCTGCACAATACCATAAGCAGTGTAACCGGTATTGATGCTGTTTATGTTGCTTTTAAAGTAGAAAAGGAAAGCCTTTGCGATGCCGTAAAAGGCTTAAAGGCTTTGAATGTGCTTGGCTTTAATGTTACGGTTCCATATAAGAAGGAAATCATGAAATATTTAGACGAAAACTCAAAGGAAGCGCTTTTAATGGGAGCTGTCAATACCGTCAAAAACATAGACGGAAGGCTCTACGGCTACAATACGGATGCCGAAGGCTTTTCAAGATCCTTTAAGGAGGAAGCCGGAACAGGCTTTAAGGGGAAAAGTGTATTTATCATAGGCGCGGGCGGCACATCCAGGGCTATAGCCGTAAAGATTGCCGCGGAGGGAGCAAAAAGGGTATGCATAGCCAACCGGACTGCTGAAAAAGCAATCGATATTTCGGATATGATAAACAGTAATGTGAATAGTGTTGCCAGAGGATTGGGCCTGTACGAAGAGGAAACAAAAAATGTCTTCAGGGACTGCGAAATTATTATAAATACCACCTCTGCCGGCATGTTCCCTGATATTGGAGGCTCACCGGTTGACAATACCTTTGAATTTTCAAAAGGGCAGATTGTATATGACGTTATTTACAATCCTCCAAAAACAAGATTCCTTGAGGAAGCTGAAAAAAACAACTGCAAAACCATCAATGGAACGGGAATGCTTTTCTACCAGGCTGTGTATGCTTATGAAATATGGACTGGCCTTAAGCTTGGAGATGAATTTCTGGCCGAGCTGTATGCTTCTTTTAAAAATATACTCCTGAAAAAATAGAGGATTTTATAAAAAAATGGCGAATATTGATGGTAAGATAATTAGCAGGGAGTATATTATTATATTATGGAATACTATCTGATTGTGTTTTGTGTAGGTTTGGCAATAGGCTCATTCCTAAATGTATGCATATACCGCATGCCGAAGGAAGAATCGGTGATAATGACTCCTTCCCGCTGTACAAGCTGCGGGACAAGCTTAAAACCACTGGATCTGGTTCCGGTAATAAGCTATGTCTTTTTAAAAGGCAAGTGCCGGTACTGCGGAGAGGGAGTTTCTGCAAAGTACCCTTTAATAGAGCTTTTAAATGCGGCGGTATATATTTTTCTGCTTTATAGATTTGGCTTGTCTGTTGAGTTTGCTGCTGCATCATATCTGGCATCAATCCTTATTGCTGTGTTTTTTATAGATCTGAAGCACTATATCATACCCGATCAGCTGGTTATTGCCGGACTTGCCGGCGGAATTCTGCTGATGGTCTATAATTTGTTCTACCCCGTGGGCTTTTATGGGGGGGACAGGAGTTGGTGGAACCCTCTGGCAGGAATTTTGTCAGGCTCCGGCTTTCTTTTCCTCGTAGCCGTCATTGGCATGCTGATTTATAAAACCGATGAAGCCATGGGAATGGGAGATGTTAAGATTTTAGCTCCCATTGGAATGTTCCTGGGCTGGAAGCTGACTGTTGTTGCGCTGCTTCTGTCAGTATTGCTTGGCGGCATAATAAGCATTATACTTATAGCAGTAAACATAAAGAAAAGACGGGATGCAATCCCGTTTGGGCCCTTCATTGTATTAGGAACCTTAATATCAATGGTATGGGGGCATGATATAATAAACTGGTATATAAGCCGCTTGATGGCTTGATATAATGAAACGGTCAAGAAAAGAGGTGTGGGTTTATGGCACAGATTAAAAATTATATGGAAGAGATAGTATTCAATCTAATGCAGGAAGTGCTCGATGATATCAAGGTCTGCAGCTGTGAAAAATGCATCCTTGATATAGCTGCAATTGCGCTGAATGACTTGCCGCCGAAGTACATAGTCACTGAAAAGGGCGAGCTGTTTTCGAAAATTAATGCGTTAAAGCAGCAATTTGAGGTTGATGTTATTTCTGCAATAACCAAGGCTGCGGTTTTGGTGAAAAGAAAGCCAAGGCATGACTAAGGACTAAATGACGGGAGAATACTAAACTACACATCCACAAGGAGGTGTAGTTATATTTTTATTTTGCAAATAAAGGATGTGAGCAAGTGAGAAAGGTACTGGTGATAAACGGACCCAATTTGAACCTTCTGGGCACGCGGGAGAAGGATGTGTACGGCGCCGTGACTCTTGCAGACATAGAGGCGATGGTTAATGCTAAGGCTCAGGAATTGAGCCTTGCGCTTGATTTTATACAATCAAATCACGAGGGCGTGATTATTGATAAAATTCATGAAGCCAGGGGAAAATATGATGTGCTTATAATAAATCCGGGCGCATATACTCATTACAGCATAGCAATAAGGGATGCCATAAAAGCAGTCGAGCTTCCTGCAATTGAAGTACACCTTTCAAATATACACGCAAGGGAAGAATTCAGGAGCAAATCCGTTACCGCACCTGTGTGCGTTGGGCAGATAAGCGGATTCGGAAGCTTTAGCTATATATTGGCACTGCATGCGGCGGCGGGGATGGTTAAGTAATGGATGAGCGTTTTAAGAGCAGGCTGGACAAGTTTCGGGAAAAATTAAGGGAAATGAATATTGAGGCGGCACTTGTGACTAAGAGGGAAAACTATGCTTATCTTTCGGGCTTCACAGGTTCAACCGCATGGCTTGTGATTTCACAGGAGGACGCATCTCTCATTACTGATTTCAGATACGCGGAGCAGGCTGCAAGGCAGGCTCACGGTTACAATATTGTCAGATATCAGGGGAGTGCTCTGACAGCCATTAATGATATTATTTCAGGAAAAAGGCTTGAAGCTCTGGGGTTTGAAGAGACGGGCACAACTTATGACAAATACCTGGAGTACAAGGATAAGCTTAATGTGAAAGGGCTTGTTCCGCTTAAGGGAGCAGTAGAATCCCTGAGGATTGTAAAAGACTCAACAGAAATCGAAACAATTAAAAAAGCTGTCAGCATCGCAGATCAAGCCTTTGCTCATGTTCTTTCCCATATAAGGCCGGGTGTGGCTGAGATGGAAATTGCAGCGGAAATTGAATATTTCATGAAAAAACAAGGAGCCAAAGGGGCCTCCTTTGAAACCATAGTGGCTTCGGGAGAAAGAGCTGCAATGCCTCATGGGGTTGCTTCCGAACGCAGGCTTAAATACGGGGATGTCATTACCTTGGATTTCGGCGCCATTTATAATGATTACTGCTCTGATATGACAAGAACGGTATTCCTGGGACAGCCGGATGAGGAACTGAAAAAGATTTACGGCATAGTTCTGAAGGCGCAAAAAATGGCAGCTTCAGGTGCGTTTGCGGGACTTACCGGCAGGCAGATAGATTGTATTGCTCGTGATTTCATTGCCGGGCAAGGCTTCGGTGAATATTTCGGGCATGGCTTGGGACATGGAGTAGGCTTGGAAATACATGAAGAACCAAGGCTATCCACAGCAGGCTGTGTTGAAATGAAGGACGGCATGGTGGTTACGGCAGAGCCTGGAATATACATACCTGGGCTCGGAGGCGTAAGGATCGAGGATATTGTGGTAATAAACGGCGATTCTCCAATAATTCTTACCCAATCCGCCAAGGATTTGATAATTATTTAGCAACACAAGAAAATTTTTCTTGAAATAAGCAGGATTTTAATTTAAACTAAACTAGAAACAACGCTGTAAACAGCCAATCAGATGGAGGGAAGAATTAATGATAGTAGCTGGAGATTTCAGAAATGGTGTGACTTTTGAACTGGACGGGAATATATACCAGGTTGTAGAGTTTCAGCATGTCAAGCCAGGTAAGGGAGCTGCTTTTGTAAGGACAAAGCTTAAGAATATAGTTACCGGTGCAACTGTTGAAAGGACCTTCAATCCTTCGGACAAGATGGAAAAAGCTCATATTGAAAGAAAGGATATGCAATACCTTTATAATGACGGGGATCTGTACTATTTCATGGATGTTGAAACCTATGAGCAAATGCCTTTGAATTCAAGTGCCATTGGTGATTCGCTTAAGTTTGTAAAGGAAAACGATGTGGTAAAAATTCTGTCCCACAAGGGAAATGTTTTCGGCATTGAGCCGCCCACCTTTGTTGAACTTGAAATAACCGAAACAGAGCCCGGCTTCAAGGGCGATACGGCCACCGGAGCAACCAAGCCCGCAACTGTTGAAACCGGTGCTGTAATCAAGGTGCCTTTGTTTGTGAATCAGGGCGACAAAATAAGAATTGACACCAGAACCGGAGAATATATGGAAAGAGTGTAGTTTTTAAATATATGATTTTGCAGTACAATCAAAAATAATATTATATGAAAATTTAACAATACTATAGTATAGAATTAAACATAAATATCGAATAATTAGTATGTGGTAAAATTACTATTATTTATTTTTCATCAAATATACAAAACGGAGGTGTCTTATGAGTTATTTAAAGGAACGGGTAGCATACTTAAGAGGGCTTGCTGAAGGTATGCAGCTGAGCGATTCAACCAATGAGGGCAAGCTTTTAAAAGCCATGCTTGAGGTTATGGATGATTTTGCCTTGGCGGTGGACGATATTGAAGAGGTTCAGGAGCAGCTCAGCGAGCAGGTTGATAATATAGATGAGGACCTGGCGGAGATTGAGAGGGTCATCTTTGAAGAAGAGGAGCAGGAGGATGACGATTTCTGCTTTACAGAGGTTGAATGCCCATATTGCAATGAAACCATAAGCGTAGATAAAGATATGATAGATGATGATGGCGAGACAATCGAGTGCCCAAGCTGCCACAAGAAAATCGAACTTGAGTGGGATTGCGGCTGCGAGGATTGTTGTGATAATGACCACGACGAAGAATAAAACCGCATAGCAGCATATTAAGTTTAAAAAGAATGGTTATTACAAATAGCCGTTCTTTTTTTTGTCATAAACCTGGACAAATATTAATACCTATATTATAGGCGGATGTGAAAAAATATTTTTTTCCATATCCTCTCAAAAAATGCCCGGGAGGAAAATCAGTTGGATACTAAAGAGAAATGCGAGGTTTTCAGCTTGCAAAGGGAAATCCTTCCCTACATATCCCAAAGATTGAGGAATATACTCCAAAAGACTGCTGCCGGTGACTTGACGGGAATTGAAGAAATTCGCATGAGGTCTTGCAAACCTCTTATACTTCAAGGAAGCAGAGGCGAGCTTTTTATCGATCCTGAGGGTGTGCCGAGCCATAGCTGCCAAAATCCCATAACGGCAAATCCGGAGGATATTCAAAAGACCTTGGAGCTTATGAGCGAGAACTCAATCTATGCATACCAGGATGAAATAAAAAATGGCTATATAACTCTAAAGGGCGGTCACAGGGTCGGAATCGCAGGACGGGTCGTGTTGGAAGGAAACAGCATAAAAAACATAAAGGACGTTTCAGGCCTCAATATAAGGCTGTCACGTCAAGTAAAGGGCTGCGCCGCAAAAGTAATCAAATACCTTTTGAAGGGCAGCGAAAATGTCAGAAGCACTCTTATTATATCTCCTCCCCAGTGCGGAAAAACAACCCTTTTAAGGGATATTGCCAGAATATTGAGTGACGGTGTTCCAGCCTTGGGATTTAAAGGGGTTAAGGTAGGAGTGGTGGATGAGAGGTCAGAAATAGCGGCATGCTATAAAGGAGTTCCGCAAAACGACCTGGGTATGCGCACCGACGTAATGGACGGCTGCCCGAAAGCCGCAGGCATGAATCTAATGTTAAGAGCAATGTCACCCCGGGTAATCATTACGGACGAAATAGGAAACAGCGGTGACAAGGATGCGGTTATGCAGGTCATCAATGCGGGAGTAAAAATAATAACAACTGCTCACGGCTTCAATATTTCGGAGATGAAAACCAGGAAAGAGGTGCTGGAGCTTATTGAGCAGAGGGTGTTTGAAAGATATCTGGTATTAAGCGGCAGCGATGGGCCGGGTACGCTGGAGGAAGTAGCAGACGGGATTGCGATGGAGGTAATATACAAAAGAAACCGCTTAAAGGGGGATTGCAATGGTTCTTAAAATTGGAGGGAGCCTGCTTGTTCTGGCAGCCTCAAGCCTGATTGGCTGGATATTGGCAGGCGATTTTTCACGAAGGCCGAATGAATTGAGAGCTCTGCAGGGTATGCTTGAGATGTTCGAAACCGAGATAACTTTTATGTCAAATGTAATTGCAGATGCCTTTGATAAGATAAGTAAAAGCAGTCAAAGCAGCGTTGCGCTTTTCTTCAAGCTGACAGCGGAGAAACTTCAAGCAGGCGGCATGAATGCGTGCCAGGCATGGGAGGCTGCCGTAAAAGAAGGCATAAGAGCTACAGCGCTTAATAAAGAGGATGAAAGCATCCTGCTCTCCTTTGGCAAAATGCTGGGCAACTCTGATGTTGAAGGGCAGGTAAAAAACATAAGGCTTACATTGCATCAGCTTAAGCTTCAGGAACAGAAAGCCGAGGAAAGCAGAAAAAAGAACGAATCCATGTGCAAAAGCCTCGGAGTCTTGGGAGGACTGGCTGTAGTTGTGGTACTTTGCTGATAAAGGAGAAAAATTCGTATGGGCATTGATATGATATTTAGAATTGCAGCCATAGGCATACTTGTATCAATTCTGAATCAGGTTTTGATAAGGTCGGGCCGGGAAGAGATAGCGATGATGACAACACTTACGGGAGTCATTGTTGTGCTGGCAATGGTTGCAAAGGAAATCGTGAATCTTTTTGACACGGTGAAGGCCATGTTTCAGTTCTGAAAGGATGAATGGTCAGGTGGACATACTCCAGATAGTCGGAATAGGTGTGGTGGCAACGGTAATGATACTGGTGCTCAAAGCCCAGCGGCCTGATATTGCTCTTTTGGTAAGCATCATTACAGGAATAATAGTATTTATGATGGTTGCGGCAAGGCTTTCAGCCGTTCTGGATCTCCTGAACAGTTATGCAAGAAAAGTAAATATAGATATGGCATACCTTACAACACTGCTTAAAATTATAGGAATTGCATATATAGCTGAGTTTGGAGCAGAGATATGCAAGGATGCCGGTGAGGGTTCAATCGCGTCAAAGGTTGAGCTCGCTGGGAAGGTAATTATTATGGTTCTGGCTGTGCCGATTATAACTTCGCTGCTAGAGCTCATTATAAGGATAATGCCGTAAGTTGAGGGGTTGAAATGAAGAAAAAAAGATACATAAGAAAAGCTTTGGCAATTATTTTGGCGGCATCAATTATCAGTGTGCTTCAAATTGCCTTTTTTCCTGCTGTACGCGCTGAAGAAAAAAATAATGAGAAGGAAATCACGGATGAGCTTATCAATGAGCAAAGCAATTCTAATGATATAAAAAACCTGGAGCATCAGATAAATAAGCATGCTGAAAATGATTTCAAGGAGCTTGTGGGCGGATTCGACCCTCAAAAAATAATAAACGAAACAGCAAAAGGAAAATTTGAGTTCAGCGTAACCGGCTTTATGAATAGGTCGCTGCAATATCTGTTTAAAGAGATTTATATAAATATTGACATACTAATAAAACTTATAATTCTTATAATACTTTGCGCCATTTTAAAGAACCTGCAGACCTCATTTTTAAGTGAAAGTGTGGGCGAGCTGGCTTTTTATGCCTGTTATATAGTTATTGTGTCCATACTGATTGCAGGCTTCAATACAGCAATGCAGCTTGGCAAGGAAATAATTGACAGCATGGTTGCGTTCATGCATGCTACAATACCTGTGCTTATAACCTTGCTGATTTCCGGCGGAAGCATATCCTCCGCAGGCATATTCCAGCCTATACTCATAACTATTGTAGAGGTTTCGGCAACTATTATCAAGAATACTCTGCTTCCTTTAATTTTTCTTGCCACGGTTCTATCAATTGTTGACAACATATCGGATAAGGTGCAGATTTCGAGGCTTGCAGGCCTGCTTAAACAGATCGGGGCCTGGATTATGGGCATTGTGCTTACTGTCTTTATAGCAGTCGTATCAATTCAAGGCACGCTGGGGGCTGTGGTGGATGGCGTTACAAGCAAGACGGCCAAGTTTGCTATCGGAGCTTTTATTCCTGTGGCAGGAAAATACCTTGCTGATGCGGCGGATGCGGTTATCGGATGCACACTCCTGATAAAAAATGCAGCGGGAGCAGCGGCTATGCTTGGTGTCCTGGCCATATGCGTGGTTCCTCTTTTGAAAATTGTTGCAATTATGATTTTGTACAGGCTTGCCTGTGCAATTGTTGAACCTGTTGCAGAAAAAAGGATAACCAACTGCATCAGCAGCATTGCCGGCTCGTTAACCTATATCATCGGGGTTGTCGCATCCGTTGCCTTTATGTTTTTGATTTCCATAACTGCGATAATAAGCGCAGGGAATGTTACTGCCATGATCAGATAGATAGGTGAAGCGTATGATTGAATTTTTGAAAAGCTGGGTCTTCAATATAGTTACTCTAACGTTGTTCATAGTGCTTTTAGAGATAATGATACCGACGGGGAAGCTGAAAAAAATTATTAACCTTGTTTCCGGGTTTATCCTTATAATAGCTTTGGTAAACCCTCTTCTTGCATTTTTAAACAAGGGAGCGGATATCAGGGACTTCCAGATAGCCGACGGTTATTACCTGGATAAAAAGGAGCTGGATGCCAGCACAAGGTTGATGGAGGAAAAGAGGATGCGCCAGGTTGCGGAGGTGTATAGGAAAAAGCTTATAAGAAGGCTGGAGGACGGTCTTGCCGGAACTGAAAATATAAGCAGCGTGGAGGCTGATGTAATGATAAACGAGGATTACAAATCCGAAAGCTTCGGGGATATAAAAAGAGTATATCTTAAGATATCTCTAAATGGAAAGGCTCAATCCATACAGCCTGTGACAAGGGTTGAGAAGATAAAAATAGGTGATGGGGAAAAAAACGCTGCAAGGAGCGGCAAAGTGACAGAACAAGCTGATGAAGCTTTAAAAAAGAGGATTGAGGACAAAGTCAACAAAATTCTGGATATAAAGCATGAAAACATAATAATTGCAATAGTGGAAAAATAGGAGGAACGTGGCATGAAGAAAATTATTGAGTATGTTCACAGCCTTCTTGAAGGCAAGGAAAAAAAGAAAATCATCGAGAATGCCGTTATAGCAATAATTATAGGCATAATTGCCATAATTGCAGGAGGGTCCTTCTTCGGAGGCGGAAAAGCACCAAAAACCGGCGCTCCGGCGCAGCGCAGCGATAGCCTGGAGGCTTCAGCCAAAGCAATAACCGTTGAGGAGAAGGCAGATGTACAAAACCAGATAGAAAAAATTCTTTCAAAGATTGACGGCGCAGGAAATGTAAGCGTAATGGTGACTTATGCCGGGGGGAAGGAGCTTGTGCCTGCCTATGATACAAAAAAAAGCGATAACGGAACCGAGGAGAGGGATAATGGTGGAGGCACGCGCAATATCAGGCAGAGCGATTATGAAAGCAGGCTTGTATTTGAAGAGGTGCAGGGAGGAATAAAGAAGCCCGTTGTATTGAAAGAAATGCTTCCGGAGGTAAAGGGGGTTGTGGTGGTGGCTGACGGAGCAGGGGACCCGGAGGTGAGGGAGAAGCTCAGCAGAGCGGTACAGGTGCTTCTTGACGTACC
Organism: Clostridia bacterium; assembly: GCA_026417615.1. Classification (GTDB taxonomy): domain Bacteria; phylum Bacillota; class Clostridia; order Acetivibrionales; family JAFADI01; genus SKW22. The sequence continues at coordinate 6,109 of JAOACY010000105.1, read as the reverse complement.
TATCCACAGGATACAGGTCTTCCAAAGCAAAAAATAATTCTACAATAAATTTGTACCAAAAATGAAATAAACTATAAATTACTTGAATATATATCTATTGAGACAAGTAACATAGACATTTATATATTTTCCGGGGAGGGGTCTTTGAATGATGGTATTTAAAAGAAAACAAATCGTTGTTTTATCATTGGTCCTGATGATAATTTTTGCCGGCTACCTGCAGTACAGCTACAAAAAGAGCAGTATGTCCGTCAGCGGCAAAGATAACGGAAGGCTGGGGGACGCGGTATATGTTGACAGCGAAAAGGATGCCAGCGCTGCCGGGCTGAATGAAAAGAAGGAAAATAAAAACATTAAGGATAAAAACACAAAAGCCGCGGCAGCATCAAAACAGGCTAATGATTTCTTTGCTCAGGCAAAGCTGGACAAAGAAATAACCAGAAGCAAAGCCATTGACGATTTAAAGTCCATTTCAAATGATCCTAATGCAAGCAAGGAAGCGAAAGCAAAAGCTTATGATCATAGAATGAAAATTGTGCAGAACAATGACAGGGAAATGAGAATTGAGACGCTTTTAAGAGACAAGGGCTTTTCAGAGGTGGTGGCTCTGTTCGGCGACGACGGAAGCGTGGATATTGTTGTGAAAGCACCAAGCCTTAATTCGGCGGATGCCGCAAAAATTGCCGACATAGTAACACGCCACGCCAATGTGGATATGACAAAGCTGCATATTAAAAACATTTATTAAGAAACAATGATGATTGAATATTGACTGCACTGGAAAAAAACCATTTAAAGCACTTTTTGCAGTGGACAATATAAACTTCCGCTTGTTGATTAAACTGCACAATAATGGTATAATTCACATTACAGCCTTTTCAGATGGGAGGAGATTGCATGGAGGGAACTCTTCAGGAAATAAGCAATGACTATGGGAATATAAGGATATCGGATGAAGTTGTTGCCATCATTTCTGGAATAGCCGCAATGGAAGTGCCTGGTGTTGCAGGAATGAGCGGCGGTATTGCCGGGGGAATTGCTGAGATGCTCGGCAGAAAGAATCTGTCCAAGGGAGTAAAGGTGGAAGTCGGAGAGAAGGAAGCGGCTATTGATCTTTACATAATAGTTGAATATGGATGCAGAATACCGGATATTTCATGGGAAATACAGGAAAAGGTTAAAAAGGCTGTTGAAACTCAGACGGGGCTTAAGGTAATTGAAGTGAATATACACGTTCAGGGCGTGAATATCGACAAGGAGCACAAAAAGGAACCTGCCGAAGAGGGGTTCAAAGTAAAATAACTCTGATTAAACAGATAAAAATAAGTTAAAAATAATTAAAATGAACCCATCAGGGTTTATTTTTTTAGCAAGATAATCTATAATGTAAATAAATAACCAATGACAAATACGTACTGGTAAACAAGGGGTGGACATAATATGAATATCTTCTTTCGGGTGCTGCTGGCGATTTATGCATTTATTCTTACAATACTGTCATTCCTTATTATGGTTATAGCCTTTAAACCATCTATCTTCAGCTGGCTTTCGGATTATATGCAAGCAATACTTAAGACGCGCAACGGACCGCTGATAACATTTATAATTGCTTTTATATTTTTTGCGTTGAGCATTACATTCCTGCTTTCCGGAGTAAGGAGCTCTAAGGATAAAAAAGCAGTTACCAAGCATACTAATATCGGAGAGATATTAATATCTCTCGACACACTTGAAAATATTGCGTTGGCAGCTTCAAGAAAGCTTAACGGTGTCAGGGACTCCAAAGCTGCAATATACAAGCAGGAAGACGGTGTGGCTGTAACTGTCAAGGTGGTTGTGCTTCCCGAAATAAATATTCCGTTGCTGTCTGAAGATATACAGGTAAAAGTGAAAAAAGCTCTCGAAGACAGCTCCGGTATAAAGGTCTATGACGTCAGGGTTATGGTGGATAATATTTACAGCGGCTACAGGTCCAGGGTTGAATAGGATATATTCGGCCTTGCGTTTTTTATAAATTCGGGGGTATGCCAATGAATAAGGAAAAGCTTTTAGAGTTTTACAATTTGCACCGTGGCGGAATCAATGGAGCACTGGTGGGCTTTGCAGCCGCCACAGTTATTTTGCTGATAGGAATATTCAAGACATTATTTCTTGCAATATGTATCGGTACAGGTTATTATGTGGGCAAGAGGCTTTCTGAAGATAAGGATTATATAAAAAACCTGCTGGACAGGGTTCTTCCTCCGGGAAGCTACAGGTAGAGGCAAGGATTAGCATTTGTAAATGGAGGGTTTTATTGATGGGAAGAAGAGCATCCAGGGAATTGGCTATGAAGCTCTTGTACCAATTGGAAGTTCAAAAAGAGGACAGGCAGGAACAAATTGAAACCGCTCTTAATGAAGAGGAAGGCTTAACGGACAGCGACAGAAAATACGTTGAGGATGTTGTTGAAGGTGTTTACCGCAATATTGCCTACCTGGACGAAACTATAGAGAAATACTCAAAGGGCTGGAAAATAAACAGGATGCCCAAGGTTGATCTTAATATATTAAGACTGGCTATATATGAGATAAGCTTCAGGGAGGACATACCCTTTAACGTTTCAGTAAATGAAGCTGTCGAGCTTGCAAAAAAGTACAGCACCAAGGAAGCAGGCAGCTTTATTAACGGGATCCTGGGGAAAGTACCGCATGTGAGGGTTTCCAGGCAGGAAGAAATAAAGGCAGAAGTAAACAAGACATGAAATATGTGCTTTCTGTTTCAGAAATCAATAAGTATATAAAAGAACTTGTTTCAAGGGATCTAGTGCTTTCAAACCTGTGGGTCAGGGGAGAAATATCCAATTTCAAGCTGCATTATTCGGGGCATCTCTATTTCACAATAAAGGACGCAAACAGCGTGTTAAAATGTGTTATGTTCAAGTCCCACGCCTCAACCTTGAAATTTTTGCCTGAAAATGGAATGAAGGTGATAATCAGGGGTTATGTCTCTGTCTTTGAAAGGGACGGGCAGTATCAGCTCTACACTGAGGATATGCAGCCTGACGGCATGGGTGCGCTTCATATTGCATTTGAACAATTAAAAAGAAAGCTTGAGGCGGAAGGGCTTTTTGATGCACGGCACAAGAAAAGGCTTCCCTATATGCCTGCTGCGATAGGTGTGGTAACTTCCTCCACAGGAGCGGTAATAAGGGATATAATAAACGTTTTGACAAGGCGGTTTCATAACTTTCAGCTTAAGCTGTACCCTGTTGCGGTTCAAGGAGAATCTGCCGCCGCACAGGTTGCGGGGGCCATAAGAAAGCTCAATGAGTTGAGGTGTGTCGATGTAATAATTGTTGCCAGGGGCGGGGGCTCCCTTGAGGAGCTTTGGGCTTTTAACGAAGAAATCGTCGCCAGAAGCATATTTGAATCCAGCATACCCGTTATTTCTGCAATCGGTCATGAAACGGACTACACCATAGCAGACTTTGTGGCAGACTACAGGGCGCCTACTCCATCTGCCGCCGCAGAAGTGGTTATTCCTGAGAAAATGGTCTTAAAGAATACTGTATCAGCACTTGAAATCAGGCTTGGGAATGCTCTTGCAAAGAACCTGAACATGAGCAGGATGAGGCTTGAAAGACTTAAAAACAGTGTTGCGTTCAGGCAGCCCTATGACAGAATCTACCAGGAAAGAATGAGAATTGATGTTTTGAATAAATATTTGCAAAAGGGTATTGTTCACAACATGGAAAAAAACAAAACCAGATTCAGGGTTCTGGCTGGAAAGCTTGACACATTAAGCCCCCTCACTGTTTTAGCCAGGGGCTATAGCATAGTGAACCACAAAAAAACCGGCAATATTGTTAAAAGCATAGAAACACTGAAAAAAGGAGATGCTTTGGAAATCAGCGTATCCGATGGTATAATAAATTGTGTGGTCGACAGCTTGACCAAGGGGAAGGCGTATGGAGAAGATTAACAAAAGCTTTGAGGAAGCTTTGTCAGAGCTTGAGCAGATTGTACAAAAGCTCGAAAGAGGCGAATTGCCTCTGGATGAGTCAATTGAGATTTTCGCAAGAGGTATTGAGCTGTCAAAGCATTGCAGCAAAAGGCTTGATGAGATTGAAAGAAAAATCACTGTTCTGATTGAGGATGAAAAGGGAGAAGTCACTGAAGAAAGCTTTGTCACAGAAAAGTGATTCAAATGCAAAAACAGCTTTTCTTGAAACAAGATGAAAAATCACTCACCTGCGTCGCAGCAATTCCGATGCCAAAATGCCAAGGATGGCATTTTGAGCATCACATGACTGGATGTCATATTGATGCGTGCGAGGAATTGCAAGACAAGGTGCCAGTGATTTCATCGAAGTTTCAGAAAATGGGTTTTTGCATTTGGATCAAAAGTATATCTTAAGGGGTAAAAGCATGGATTTTAAGGAAAAATATCAAAATCTGGTTGAAGCGGTTAATCTGGAGTTGGACAAGCTGACGGCTGAAGTCGATTGTCCGCAGAGAGCAATATATCAAGCGATGCGTTACAGCCTCATGGCAGGAGGAAAAAGGCTAAGGCCTGTTCTGGCCATGGCTGTCAGCGAGATGCTTGGGGGAAATTATGAGGAAGTCCTGCCTTTTGGCTGTGCCATTGAAATGATTCATACATATTCGTTAATACATGATGATCTTCCTTCAATGGATAACGATGACTACAGAAGGGGAAGACTGACCTGCCACAAGGTATTCGGAGAAGCAAAGGCGATTCTGGCTGGAGATGCATTGCTGAACTTGGCTTTTGAAGTAATGAGCGACGAGATGTTAAAAAGCCAGGGAAATATTGCCTCCAAGGCAAAGGCCATGTCTATCATTGCAAAAGCCTCGGGCGTATCGGGCATGATCGGCGGACAGGTAATAGACCTTGAATCAGAGGGCAGAATAATTCCCGCTGCTCTGCTTGGAAAAATGCATGCCTGCAAGACGGGAGCTTTAATAAAAGCGCCAGTTTTAGCGTCAGCAGTATTAAACAACGCATCTTGCAGCGAGCTTGAAGCTCTTGAGTCATATGCGGAAAATATAGGCCTGGCATTCCAGGTAAAGGATGACATCCTTGATGTTGAGGGCGACAGCAGCCTAATGGGTAAACCTGCGGGAAGTGACGAAGCGAATCAAAAGTCAACCTATGTTTCAATATATGGCCTTGACGAATCAAAAAGAATGCTTGCGGAATTAATAGACAAAGCAGTGAAGAGTCTTTGCATATTCGGACAAAATGCGCAATTTCTTAAGGCTTTGGCTGAATATATAATGATAAGAGAAAATTAGGAGGATGCTATTGTGAGTTTCTTTCAGGCACTTGTTTCAAACAAGGCAATAACAGTACCGGCAGTTGCTTGGTTCATTGCTCAGTTTTTAAAAGTCGTAGGCGTTATTGTAAAAGAGAATAAGCTTGATTTTACCAGATTTGTCGGCTCGGGCGGCATGCCAAGCTCACATGCGTCATTTATCGTATCCCTTGCGACAGTTGTAGGGAAAAACAGGGGTTGGGACTCCCTGGAGTTTGGCATTGCGGTAGCCGTATCGCTGATTGTTATGTACGATGCCGCCGGCGTAAGAAGAGCAGCCGGAGCGCAGGCAAAAGTGCTGAATCAGCTTGTTTTCTCTCATGACCACAAGATAACCCTTGACAAAGAGCTTAAGGAGCTTCTGGGACATAGTCCCTTTGAGGTGTTCATGGGCGCCCTGCTGGGCAGCGTCTTGGGATATTGGATGGGCTAAGGCAAAGCAAGCACAAAAACGGACTATATTAAAAGAGCATACTATTGCTATAGGGCAATAATGAAGGAATCTGTCAAATTTATAAGCAAATCGGATGATAGGCGTTCTTTCAACACCCTTGATTTTATGATATAATTTCTTTCCGTACTACTTTTTTGACAACAAAACAGGGTGGTGCAGTATTCTAGTCAGGACTACCGATTGTGAAGACGGGCCTAAAAATCCGTTTAAGGGCACATCGATGAAGTTCCTTGTGTCGGCTTGTTACGCCCAGTGGTGGGCTGATGCTGGGAGTTAAGGTTTAGGGGCGATCTGCAATGGCATGCAGGCGTTGACCCCTCTACCGTGGAGACCCT
>JAOACY010000048.1 GCA_026417615.1 Clostridia bacterium | reverse complement strand
ATATTATCTTTGAAATCCTTTCAATAACCCTGGCCTGGTCTCCGATAGCTCCGTTTTTTATACATCCCTTGGGAGTATCACCAATACCGTAATTGATAATGGTAAGATCATTATTCTTGTTTTTTCTTACCTGCGCAACCTTGATGTACTTAAACCCGATGTCAATAGTTAAAAAATCATTTGAAAAGAATGGTAACGCCATAATACTACACACCGCCTTATCCACAAGCATTATTTAATATATGTTCTGTCTTTTATTCTTCGCCTCAACAAGTAATAAGCTTCTTCATATTCTCAAGGTCAACAGCATACTGGCAAGCACTTTGGTAGTTTATTATCTTTGACTTGAACAGATTGGCTATACTGGTGTCCATTGAATGCATGCCAAACTGCGAGCCTGTGTGAATGCTGCTGTTTATCTGAATTATCCTTGATTCTCTAATAAGGTTCGATATGGCCGGAGTCATAACCATAACCTCTGTAGCCACTACCCTTCCTGAACCGTCAGCCTTTGCAATAAGCTGCTGGGATATTATTCCCTGCAAAACAGTTGACAGCTGGCTCCTTACCTGCGGCTGCTGGTGCGGTGAGAATACGTCTATTATTCTGTCTATGGTTTTTGCAGCGCCTACCGTATGCAACGTCGAGAAAACAAGATGACCGGTCTCAGCTGCCGTAAGGGCTATGGATATTGTCTCCGGGTCACGCATTTCTCCCACCAGTATTACGTCAGGGTCTTCCCTCAATATAGCCCTGAGGGCGTTTGCAAAGCTCAAGGTATCAGATCCGAGCTCCCTTTGGTTTATTACGCTTTTGTTATGCGAATGAAGAAACTCAATGGGATCCTCGATGGTTATAATATGGCATTTTCTCCTGCTGTTTATGTAATTTATCATCGCCGCAAGAGATGTTGACTTGCCGCTACCTGTAGGTCCTGTAACAAGCACAAGGCCCCTTTGCTTTCCGGCAAGATCATACACAACCTCCGGAAGCCCCAGATGTTCAATCATCGGTATCTTTGTGGGAATAGGCCTGAAGGCTAGAGCCAGCGTATCCTTTTCCTTGTACACATTCAGCCTGAATCTTGCAACCCCAGGCACCGTATAGGAAGCATCCACCTCTCCCTTTTCCATGAGGTCGTTATAAAGCTTGCTTTTTAAGCACTGCCTGGTCAGGCTGTCACAATCCTGTGCGTTCAATACCGGCTCATTCAAATATTCAAGCTCTCCGTTCACTCTTATAACAGGCGGTACTCCAACGCAAATATGTATGTCGGAAGCACCGCAAAGCACTGCACTTTCAAGTAAGTAATTAATATTCATTCTCCAAACCTCACAATTCAATCTTTAGAAAAGGCTATTCTAAGCATTTCCTCCATGGAGGTCACACCTGAAAGCACAAATCTTGCACAGTTGTCACGCAGCGTCTTCATTCCGTTTTTTATGCAAACATCCTTAAGCTCACCTGCCGTGGCATTTTTTGCTATCATTTCTCTTATTGCCCTGTTTATGGTCATTATTTCATATACTGCTATTCTTCCTCTATAACCGGTATTATTACAATCCGGGCAACCACCCGGCATAAATATTTTGGTTTTGTCCTCTTCGCTCATCTTCAAAGCTTCTCTTTCGTTTATGCCAGGCTCATACTCCTGCTTGCACTTAGGGCACAGTCTTCTGACAAGCCTCTGCGCTATTACGCCTACTATGGAGGAGGATATAAGATATGGTTCTATACCCATGTCAATAATTCTTGTTATTGAGCTTGGAGCATCGTTAGTATGCAATGTGGATAGCACCAGATGCCCGGTTATCGCTGCTCTTGTGGCTATTTCGGCCGTTTCGGCGTCACGGATCTCACCTACCATTATTATGTCGGGATCCTGTCTCAGGAAGGCCCTTAATGCTGTCGCAAAGGTCATTCCCGCCTTAACGTTCACATGAACCTGGTTAATTCCTTTTATTGTGCTTTCTACAGGGTCCTCAACCGTCATTATGTTTACATTGGGCTTGCAAAGCTCGCGCAAAGCGGTATACAGCGTGGTAGACTTTCCGCTTCCGGTGGGTCCTGTAACCAGGACTATGCCATGAGGATGGGCAAGGATTTCATCGAATTTCTCAAGGTCGTCGTCAAAAAAGCCAAGCTGCTTTTTGGAAACATTGAAGCCTTCCTTGTCCTGAATTCTTATAACCACTTTCTCTCCGAACATTGTTGGAAGCACAGAAACTCGAAGATCATAAGTAGATTTTTCTATTTTCATTGTTATTCTTCCATCCTGGGGAACTCGCTTTTCCGCTATATTCAGTCCGCTTATTATTTTTATCCTTGCGACCAGAGCTTGGTGAATTTTCCTGTCATGCTTCATAGCCTCCACAAGCTGTCCGTCAATCCTGTACCTTACAAGCAGCTGATCCTCCTGCGGTTCAATATGTATATCGCTTGCTCCGCTGACAATTGCCTTGTTTAAAATAATATTAACCATCTTGACAATCGGAGCATTTTGAACATCGCTTATGTTTATAGTCTCTTCTTCCTGCTGTATCTCCTTAATTTCTACAGCAATTTCCTCATTTACCTTTTTTATCTCATCCTCAAAATTCTGCTGGATTCTGACCTTTTCTTCCCTTTCCTTATCCTTTTCCTCCTGCTTTTCAGGCTTTTGGAAGTACTTGTCCAACAAAGCGTTTATTTGCTCTGGATCTGCAAGGTAAGGTATTATGTCAAGGCCTGTTACAAGCCTTAAATCGTCTATGGAGAAAATGTTCATAGGATCCGCCATAGCTGCCTTTAAGGAGATACCATCCTTTTCAAATGGTATCAATGTGTGCCTTCTGCATACCTTTTCACTGACAAGGCTTAATACATCTTCGCTTATTGTAATGTCCTCAAGCGGCGCCTGGGGAATTCCAAGCTGTATTTCCAAGAACTCAAAAAGAGTTTTCCTTTCTACAAATCCCTCTTTAACAAGTATTTCGCCAATAAGGCCGCCTGAGTTCCTTTGAATCTCAAGGGCTCTTTCTATTTGCTCCTCGGAGATTACACCTGCTTTCAGCATCAGGTTGCCTACTCGTTCCTTGAATTCCTTGCTTTCCTCTTTCTTTTTTGCCTTAAGCTCCTGTTCTGCTTTCTTTTTCTCTTCAAAAGCCCATTCTATCAGTTTCTTTATTTCATCAGGATCAGCCAAAAGAGGCTTGATTTCCATTGACGTTGATATTCTAAGGTCATCAATGGCATAGATATCCGTCGGGTCTTTCATGGCGACACTTAATACATTCTGATTTTTCTCAACCGGTATAAGGATATATTTGTAAGCTAAATCCTGGCCGACCATGGTGCATACTTCAAATTCATCTATTTCATAGTTTTCAAGGTCAATAAATTCCACCTCGGATTTTAATGCTGTTGCCAAAAGTATATCTTTCTTTTTTGCCAGACCAAGCTCAAGAATTATTTCTTCCAGACTTTTATTAGTCTCCCTTTTATTGTCCCATACCTTTTTTAGCTGCTGTATGCTTAAGATTCCAGACTCCAGCAGTATTTCGTCAATATCCTTTTTTACGACCGCAGACATTTGTATCCCTCCAGATAATTATAAAAGAATCAAAAATATTCTTGTTAAATACAATTAATTGTGGTTTTTGTATTTTTATACCGTTGTTAGTCGAAATTGGTTATAAATTATATGTGTACCATATTTTGTATTCACTCTTATTTATTTTTACATAATATCTTACAAATATCAAGTCTATATTGATAATTTTTATGTTGATTTTAAGCATTTTATAGGTATTATTTGCAGCACTAAAGCTTTTCTTAAAATTCCGAGCTTCAATTGTATATAATATGACAACAAAAAAAACACGCCATTTGCGTGTTTTTTGCTATACTGGAATATTTTTACTTAACCAAAACAGGCTGCAATTGCTTCCCATTAATCGCCTCCAAAATCGTCGGAATAAGCAGCTCCACCTTTGAAACCAGTGAATTTGGCTTTATGGCCGGATTATCCTGGCCAAAAGGAACAAGATAAATGTTTTTTGTATTTAAAAGCTGTCCGATATTTTTTGCATTAGCACCCAGACCATCATTTGTCGATATGGCTATAACAACCGGTTTGCAGTTTCTCAAATGTGCCTTGCATGCCATTGTTACAGGAGAATCCGTAATGGCATTGCATATTTTTGCTATAGTATTTCCCGTACATGGCGCCACGACCATTACATCAAGCATTGCCTTGGGACCGATAGGCTCAGCATCAACAATTGTTGCAATAACATCATTGCCGGTGATAGCCTTCAGCTTTTGCTTGATGTCCTCCGATTTGCCAAACCTTGTGTCAAAGGAGTCAACCGCTTCACTGATTATTGGGGTTACAAAGGCTCCTTCCTTCACAATTTTATCTATTTCAGGCAAAACAGCACTGAATGTACAGAATGAACCTGTAATTCCAAATCCTATTTTCAAGCCTTCAAGCAGCATACTTATACCCCCAGTTCATTAATTACGTTATATATTGTTTCTTTTATAAACTTCGCAGCAGTCACAGGGGCAACTTTACCCGGAAGAGACAACGCCCATATCGCTTTCCTTCCTAAGGCCCTGGCACTTTCAAAATTGACTCCCCCCGGCTTGGAAGCCAGATCAACAATGAGGCAATCCTGATGCAGCAGCTTAAGCTTTTCAGAATCAAGCAAAACATGAGGTATGGTATTAAATATAACATCCATTGAATCCAGATATCTGTCAAGCTCGTTTAGATTTACGGGGATATATCCATAGCTCTTTATCCATGCAAGATCGGAGTATTTCCTCGCTTCCACATATACCCTGGCTCCCAATGCATGCAGCATTTTCGCCAATATTTTACCGATTCTTCCATAGCCAAGAATGAGCGCATTCGAGTCGTGAAGCGTTATGGGCATCTCCTCCATGGCAATCTGAATAGCCCCTTCCGCTGTTGGAATTGCATTTAACACAGCCATTTCTTCTCTTTCAAGGATATCTACAGAATAAACGTTATAAGCCTGGGCCATATGTTCAATTTTTTCGCTTATCCTGCCTGCTATAAATAACTGGTTTTTGGACATTATCTTAAAAACCTCGTTTATGTATATCTTGCCAGGGTGAAAGGGTGCGGTCAATGTCTCGTTATCATTTGAGCACGGAAGGGGGCCTATTATTATATCAGTATTCCTTACAGCCTCCTCCAGGCTTTCACTTTCAGTTATACCCAGTTCAAAGCCGGCATTTTTAAACCCATATATGTTAACCTTGCTGCCATCAGCCGCAATTAGATTTGCCAGCTTGATACTCCTGAGGTCCCCACCCACTACAGTATATTTTTTACTCATAAGCTATTCCCTCCAAATTATACACTAATACCTGAACTATTTTGCGTCACAAGATTTGTTTTGTGCTCATTGTCCACATCTCATGCTTTAATGATCAAACGCTTTGCTGTTGTGATGAGTTTGGGCACCAGTCTTTGCTGTATGCTATATCTTATGAGGTTTACGTTTTTAAAGTGCTTGTACAAATTACCTGAATTCAAACCTGTTTACTCTATAAGAAGGCAAAAAAAAATACACCTAAGAGCCTGATAAGCCGGCTTTGAGGTGTATTTTCATCTTGCTTGATGGTATCCGCAGTTTAAATAATACTGTCCTTTTTTATGTTACCTACAGCGGAAAAGCTCATTTTATCAACATTAAAAACTCTTTCTATAACTGCGTTCAAATTCTCCATATTTATTTCATCTATCTTCTTCAATATTTCCTCCGGATTGTATATCCTGCCTAGCAGAAGCTCCGATTTGCCTATGCTGTTCATCCTGCTGCTGGTGCTTTCAAGGCCCAGTATAAAATTACCTTTAAGCTGCTCCTTTGATTTATCCAGATCTTCCTTGTCAACGCCATTAATTACCAGTTCCCTGATTTCTTCCTGTATCAGAGTTATCACCTTGGGCATATGCTCTGGATTCATACCGGCATATATGGTAAAAAGTCCTGCATTTTTATATGAAGATGGATAAGAGTATATTGAGTACACAAGGCCTTTTTCCTCGCGGATTTTCTGGAACAGCCTTGAGCTCATGCCGCCGCCGAAGATATTGTTTACGGCAAGCAGCGCATATAAATCATCGCTTCCGTGTTCTATTCCGCTAAAGCCCATGCAAATGTGAACCTGCTCCGTATCCTTTTCCTTTATGCGTTTGTCTGTTATGAAGCGCGGCTTCTCATATTGAACTTTTTCTGAGCTTTTTGCAGTCCAGCTTCCGAAGCAACCTTCAATAAGCTCCAAGAGCTTTTCGTCCTCAAAGTTTCCGGCAACGGATATAACACAATTGTCAGGTGTGTAATTAATATCCATATACCGCCTGATAGCTTCCCTGTCAAGCTTGTTCAAGGAATCCTCGGTTCCAAGGATGGGGAATCCGAGAGAATTGCCGTTCCATACAGCTTCAGAGAGTATATCGTGTACAAGTTCTTCGGGTGAATCCTCATACATGCCGATTTCTTCAAGTATTACTTTTCTCTCAATATCTATATCGTTTGGTGAAAGCTTCGAGTTAAACAGCATATCAGAAAGCACATCCACCGCAATGTCAATATGAGAATCCAAAGTCTTTGTATAGTAGCAGGTACACTCTTTTCCCGTAAAGGCATTAAGCTGTCCGCCAATATTGTCTATGCTTTCTGCTATCTGCTTGGCAGTTCTTTTTTCCGTACCCTTGAACAACATATGCTCAATGAAATGAGATATACCGTTGTTGTCCCTGCTTTCATTCCTGGATCCTGTCCCCACCCAAATGCCAATGGAAACGGAATGAACATACGGAATCTTTTCGCATACTACGCGAACGCCATTATCCAGCGTAAATTTTTTAAACATTTTTCCTCCGGTGATGCTTTGAATTAATTACTCTGCAGCTTCTCCCTCATCCTGCAAAGCATCCTTCCTGGAAAGGTTGATTCTTCCCTGCTTGTCAATTTCCAACACCTTTACAAGAATCTCATCGCCAACGTTTACCACATCTTCAACCTTGGCAACTCTTTTTGTATCAAGCTTTGAAATGTGCACAAGACCTTCCTTGCCAGGCAGGAATTCTACAAAAGCACCAAAATTCATCAGCCTGGTTACTTTTCCTGAGAAAATCTGCCCAGGTATAACATCCCTTCCGATTCCTTCAATGATTCTGATAGCTTTCATGCCCGCGTCGGCATCAGGTGTTGAAACATATACCTTTCCGTCATCTTCAATATCAATCTTTGCTCCTGTTTCAGCGATTATCTTGTTTATCATTTTTCCGCCGGGCCCGATTACTTCTCTGATTTTATCCGGATCTATGGTTGTTCTTAATATTTTAGGTGCATATTTTGACAGGTTTTTTCTCGGTTCGGGCAATACCTTCAATATTACCTCGTCAATTATCTGTATGCGTCCTTTTCTCGTCAGTTCAAAGGCTTCCTTAATAATTTCATAGCTTAAGCCGTCAACTTTTATGTCAACCTGGATTGCCGTAATGCCATTCTTGGTTCCCGCAACCTTGAAGTCCATATCGCCAAAGAAGTCCTCAATGCCCTGGATGTCCATGAAGGTAATAAATTTTCCGTCATCCTCTTCATCTACTATTAAGCCTGCAGATATTCCCGCTACAGGAGCTTTTATCGGAACGCCCGCATCCATCAATGCGAGCGTGCTTGCACACACGCTGCCCTGTGAAGTCGAACCATTGGACATAAGCACTTCCGAAACAAGTCTTAATGCATACGGGAATTCCTCTTCATCGGGAATGACCGGCTCAAGAGCCCTTTCAGCCAGAGCGCCGTGACCGATTTCCCTTCTTCCCGGACCTCTTGAGGTCTTCGCTTCTCCTACGCTGTAGCCCGGGAAGTTATAGTGATGCATATATCTTTTTTCTTCCTCCAGGTCTACACCGTCGAGCATCTGCACATCTCCCATGGCGCCAAGAGTAAGAGTGGTAAGAACCTGAGTCTGGCCTCTCTGGAAAAGCGCGGAGCCATGTGTTCTTGGCAGAATTCCGACCTCAGCCGATAATTTCCTTATTTCATCCAGTCTTCTTCCATCCACCCTCTTGTGCTCTTTATACAGATACTCTCTTACAACCTTTTTCTCAAGCTTGTACATGGCTTCTGAGATTTTCAAGGTCATGTCGGGAAAGGCTTCTGCCAGTTGCTGCTGTACTTCGTCAGTCAGCTTCGATATGTTTTCCTCCCTTACCTGCTTGTCTGTTGCCAGCACCGCTTCTCTCATACGGCTGTAAGCTATTTCTTTAACAGCATTGAATAAATCCTCAGGAACCTCGGAGGATTGATATTCAAACTTCGGCTTTCCTACTTCTTTGACGATGCCGTCAATAAACTCTATGATTTTTTTTATTTCTTCATGGCCTTTTTTAATTGCATCGAGCATGACTTCATCAGGCACTTCCTTTGCGCCCGCTTCGATCATTACTATTTTTTCCCTGGTTCCAGCCAGAGTCACATACATCTGGCTTTTTTCCCTCTGCTTCGTATCGGGATTGATTATAACCTCACCATCTATCAATCCGAGAACCACTCCGCCTATAGGCCCATTGAAAGGGATATCTGAAATACAAATAGCAATTGATGAACCAATCATTGCAGCTACTTCAGGAGAATTATCCTGATCTACCGACAAGACAGTGTTTACAACCGCTACATCGTTCCTAAGATCCTTTGGAAACAAAGGCCTTATTGGCCTGTCAATAACCCTTGAAGTAAGTATTGCTTTTTCCGAAGGCTTGCCTTCTCTTTTGATAAAGCCTCCTGGAATTTTACCTACTGCATACAGCCTTTCTTCATAGTCCACACTCAAAGGAAAGAAATCTATCCCTTCTCTGGGCTTTGATGATGCGGTGGCTGTAGAAAGAATTACGGTATCACCGTACCTTACCAATGCTGAGCCGTTGGCCAGCTGAGCAAGCTTTCCTGTTTCTACGGTCAGTTGTCTTCCTGCAAGTTCCATGCTGAATATTTTTTCCATATAATGCCTCCTTGTTTTATTGCAACAGACCGTAGCATGTAGATTCTGCGTTGAATTCGGGAGCATTTTCTGAGGTTTGTCCCAATTTCAGCGTACAATCTACCTTCTACCGCCTGCCGCTTAATATTTGTATGTTATTATTACACGAATAAACGTAAAAAATGAGCGGATAACTCCGCCCATTATTACTTTCTTAAGTCAAGTTTTTGGACTATTTCACGGTATCTTTCGATGTCGTTGTCCTGAAGATAGTTCAGCAAGCCTCTTCTTTGACCAACCATTTTTAAAAGCCCTCTTCTTGAATGGTGGTCCTTCTTGTGCATCTTCAAGTGCTCATTTAGGTGATTGATACGCTCAGTCAGAATTGCAATCTGCACTTCCGGCGAACCTGTGTCATTTTCATGAAGCTTGAACTTGTTGATAATTTCCTGCTTTACTTCTTTAATCATTTATAAAACCTCCTATAATTTAATCGCCACCAGCATGGTAAACGGCCGGAGTTTTCCATAAACCGCGCAAGTGGTTAATAATTGCACTAAATAATATTATCATAATGGACATAATTTGTAAATATACAGTTTAATGGTTTTTATTGACAGGCAGCTTTCTTTATTCTCTCAATGAATGCATTATTGTTCTCAACAATTTCAAAATACCAATTATTCCTGCTGTCAACGCCCAGGAATTTTATTTCCGGGCATTGCGGCATACACTTATGAATACTTGATTCTAAGGTTGATATTTATCCCCAAACCCAGCAATACCCAGAATATCGGAGCCACTGACACAATACTGTCGTTAAACACTCCTGCCGCCAGATAGCCTGCAACAGCCGCGGCAATGCCTATGCCCGCATGCCAATACAAATCCTGCTTGCTGTACTTGGCCAGTATTGTGCAGCATTGAATAAAGTACATAAGTATTATTGCCAAAAATGCGAGCAGGGAAACCGCACCTGTTCCAATACCAATATGCAGGTACATATTGTGAGGCTTGTCAACCAGAATATACTGGTTTGATAGCCCAAGCAGCTTTCCTGTAAAATCGTGCTGCGGAAAGTAGAATGGAAAGGTATCTGGGCCCTTGCCTATTATTAAGCTGTCTGACATAAGAGGAATAGACCTTGACCATATAAAACCTCTTCCCGAGGCAAAGCTCTCACCTACAGGGAGACGAATCTTTCTGATGTCAGATGGAGGCACAAGCCTTCCCTTGCTGTCAACAAACATGAAGCCTTCATTTGTAACCGCCAGCCTCAGGTTTAATCCGGCACGGTCAATCCCCAGCACATTGCCTGAAGAAAAGTATTTAACCAGACAATCCTTAAAACCTTCTTCCTTGAATCTGAATTCCATATTCTGCCCGTCAGATTTCTGTTCAAACTCCATCGTCTTGTTTTCACCGTTCATAAACTTAAGTTCATTTTTATTAATTACAATTTTTAATGTACCACTCCTGGATGTAATTACAGCCTGCTCACGCCCGACCGCAATATCCTTTACCCTGCCGCCATCTGCGCTTGACAGCTCTCCAGCTGCCCTTGCTGCAGTATTGTTTATATAACCGCCGGAAACCGTATTCATTATTACATAAAGCAGCAAATACGAAACGAGAAGAACAGCCGCCGGTTTGAAACAAGCCTGAATCCTTTTTCTTAAAGCAACAGCAACCAAAATTACAGCCGCAATTCCTCCCATAATCCCTGCCCTTGACAGGCAACCCAGCCATACCATAAACATAAGGCATGAAAAGCTTCCGGCAAGGAGTCTTTGCACTTTCTTTTCCGCCATAAAAAACAATGCCAGGGAAAAAGGAAACAGCATTGCGGCAAAGCTGCCCACATTGTTGGTGTTGAATAAAGTTGAATATATGGTATACTTTCCGAAGCTGAAGTTCAGATTCATTTTTCTAAGATCCGGCGGAAGAATCAATATCTTCCCAAGCTCAGATTTAAAAAGGTCAAGCCCAAAGTACTGGAACACGCCAATTATGCCGATTACTGAGGAAGAAAATATTACAGAGCATATAACAAGCCTGTACTGTTTTTCTGTGGTTACCAGGTTTATTGATGCAAACAGCAGTATGACGTATGATATATTTATCAACGCTCCTTCATACCTGCTCGGAAAACCCCATAACGCAATCTCAGGGTGGGCTGAGCCTATGGTGGAGAGAATTACAAACAGCAGATATATTCCTGCCGGAATATAAATATAAGTTCTTTTTAAAGCTTTGGTTTTTAAAATGTTAAAAAGCTGAAAGGCTGTCAGCAGCAATGTGCAGGAAAGGAGCAGCATAGCCTTGTAGTAAGAGAAAAAGTCAGCGTCGAATTTGCTGTTCACCCAAATTGAACCTGCATCCTTACCTAGGGGAACAATGCGCAAAAATACCACCAAAGGCACAAAAGCCAGAACAAACATCAGCGGCACTATATAGTACCATTTTTCTTCAGTTTCAAATTTCAATTGATTTTCTTCCAAGCAATATCCCCCTTTAGATTAAGCAAATACTGTTAGTATTCTACAGTATCATACATAAATTTACAACGGTTTTGGCGAAAATGGGCATAAAAAAGCAGATACAGCTTGCCGACGCCGTATCTGCTTTTTGCAGGCATTATTATTCAGCTTTTTTATAGGTAGGAACCATATGCCCAACATAATCCATTACATTTTCCGAGCTGGACATCATTATTTCTGTCAGATGCTCTATCTGCCGCCTCAGAAGCTCGAGGTCAGTGTTGACAGGCTGGGCGACAAATATTTTATTGTTTTTTGTGGCCTCAAGGCCTTCTTCGGCTAAAAGCAGCTCTTCATAGAGCTTCTCTCCGGGCCTTAGGCCAGTAAACTCTATTTTAATATCAACCTCAGGCTCAAAGCCCGACAGCTTGATAAGGTTTTTTGCAAGATCATAGATCCTTACTGGCTGTCCCATATCCAGAACAAATATCTCTCCCCCCTTGGCCATTGCCCCTGCCTGAATTACAAGCTGAACAGCCTCGGGAATAGTCATGAAATACCTTATTATTTCAGGGTGGGTTACGGTTACAGGACCGCCCTGCTCTATCTGCTTTTTGAACAAGGGTATTACGCTTCCGTTGCTCCCAAGGACATTTCCGAACCTCACAGCAACATACTCAGTCCTGCTGTGCTTGTTCAAGGCCTGGATTATCATTTCGGCAATTCTCTTGGTTGCACCCATTATATTTGTAGGATTGACAGCCTTGTCAGTGGAAATAAGGACAAAGCGTTTGACTCCATGCCTGTCTGCAGCCTCGGCCACATTCAAGGTTCCGAATACGTTGTTCTTTATTGCCTCCGTCGGATTTGCCTCCATTAACGGCACATGCTTGTGGGCCGCAGCATGGAAAACAACATTCGGCCTGTACTGCTTAAATATGCTGTCAATTCTCTGCTTTTCACGGATATTAGCTATGAGCGTAACAAGCTCAAGCTTCGGATACGCAGCTAAAAGCTCATTTTGTATGTCATAAGCGTTATTTTCATAATTATCAAGTATTATAAGCTGCCTTGGGCCATAGCCGGCTAATTGCCTGCAAAGCTCCGAACCTATGGACCCCCCGCCGCCGGTTACCAAAACCACCTGATTTTCAATATATGTCGCAATTTCTTCAACATCAAGCTTAACCGGTTCTCTCCCTAGCAAGTCCTCGATGTTGACCTCACGAATTTTCTGAATAACCACAGATTCGTCAATCAACTGTGACACAGAAGGAAGTATCTTCACCTTGCAGCTTGTTTTGGAGCATTCGCTGTATATTTCATTTATGTCCCTGTGGCTGGCTGAAGGCAAGGCTATAATTATCTCTTCCACCTGCAGTCTTTCTATGGCAGGAAGTATATCCTTCCTTTGCCCCACAATCGGAACTCCGTTTATCTTCCTCCCAAGCTTTGTTTTTTCGTCATCAATTATTGCAACAGGCTTGCTTTTCAGCTCAGGATGGGACTTTAGCTCCCTTATGACAATAGCTCCCTCATCGCCGCCGCCTATTATCAATATGCGCTTACAGTCCTTCATGCTTATTATCTCGCCGTTTACAAGCCTTCGAAATACCCTGTAGGCAAATCTTATGCCGCCGATCAAAAAAATGTCGGTAAAGAAGGTTATAACGAAAATACTTCTCGGCACCCTCACCTGGGCAAGAAAAATGTAGCTGAGCATCAGCGCATTGCTGACAAATGCCGCGGCAACCATTGTCCCCATTTCATATATTCCGGCATAGCGCCAAAGGCTGCTGTATAGCTTAAACGCACAGAAGCTAGCCACCTTCAGCAAGACAGCAATAAGGACAAGCTTTGGTATATTGGCTACAAAATCCTCAGGAATATTCGAGAATACTCCGTCAAACCTTATGAGATAAGCCATCAGCACCGAAACCGTAATCAACACTATATCAATCAAAATCAATATATTTGACCGTATTCTCTGTTTCATTTTCCCCCCAAAAAAACAAATTACTTTGATTCCACTTCAACAACCCATTTTCTGAAACTTCGATGAAATCACTGGCGGCTTGTCTTGCAGCAGAATCAACTTTATCATAAGCTGAATTCTTTTATATTTTTATAAAGCTGATATGCCGCCGTCTGAGCCGCTTTTTGCAGCGCCTTCCACCACTCCCTTTGCCCTTAACACGCTGAAGACAGTCATTATTACTATCTTGAAATCAAACCAAAGTGACATATGTTCAGCATAATATCTGTCATATTCTACTTTGACAGGTATTTCAAGCTCATCCCTTCCGTTCACCTGAGCCCAGCCGGTTATACCGGGCCTGATACTGTTGACATTGCATTTTTCCCTTAAGGAAATGAGGTCATGCTGGTTGTACAGAGCCGGACGCGGCCCTACAAAGCTCATGTCACCCTTGATTATGTTTAACAGCTGTGGCAGCTCATCTAAGCTGGTCTTACGAAGGAATTTCCCTATGGGCGTAATATAGCGCGAGGCATCCTGCAGCAGGTGGGTGGGAACATCCTTTGGCGCTTCGGCGTACATGGACCTGAATTTGTAAATGTTAAATTCAGCCTTGTCCTTCCCTATACGGCGCTGCTTAAAAAGCACCGGCCCTCTTGAGGTAAGCTTTATGGCAAAGCTGATTAAAATAAAAAGCGGCAGTAAAATAACCAGCATGGCTACAGAAAAAATAAAATCAAATAACCTTTTCACTGCAATAACCTCACTTCTTTTTACGATAATATTCCGCGCTGTCTCTAAGTCCGTCCAATAATTTATACTCAGGCTTAAACCCGAGTTTTTCAACCATTTTATTATTATTCAGCCTTATGGATTCTGTCAATGTTTTAAGTTTCTTGCCAAGATTAATTTTACCATATCTGCATAGCGTATTGATTATCGGCTTTGGTATTCTTATTATAAAAAGCTTCTTGTCAAAAGCTTTTTCAATACTCTTTAAAATATCCCAGTATTTATAATTTCCTTCACTTATTATAAGCACTTCTCCGTTTTCAGTATTGCTTTGAAGCACTTTTTCGCAAGCTGCCGCAACATCCTTGGCGTATATTACAGGCTTTATATTATCACCTCTGCCCGGAATTACTCCAAGCCCTTTCAATGCCAGCGAAATAAGGCTTCTGTAGTTTCCTCTGTCAAGCTTGCCGTAAATTGTGGCAGGTCTTAGGATTACAAGCGGAAGCCCCTTTTCCCGGACCATCTTCAAGCCTGTCAATTCGGCGTGGTATTTGGATTTTGCATAGGGTGTCACGGGATTTGCCGGTGTTTGCTCGTCTATGACTGCGGAAGTGCTGCCATATACGGCAATTGTACTGAAGAAGATGACTTTTTTGACCTTGTGTTTAAGACATAATTGAAAGATTTCTTCTGATGCTTTTGTGTTTATCTTATAGAATTCTTCTGTATCCTCCCGGCTTTTAGGCAGCATGTGAACCTTGGCCGCCAGGTGGATAACATAGTCAACTCCCGAAAACAGAGGGTCAAGCTCTTCCTTTTTGCATACGTCGGCTTCTATTAAGGAAATATTTGTGTTGAATTCATTTAGGTTGTGGAATTTTCTGTCAACCGCTAAAATATGATAGCTTTCAACAAGCCGTTTGATTATGTGATAGCCTGCACAGCCATTTGCACCTGTGATTAGGATTGTTGGTCTTTTCATAATTATTTATTAGTGTTTACTCATTGTATATTTTTTCGTACTCTTTTACCATTTTGTCCTCAGTAAAATACTGCATTGCTAATTCTTTGGATTTAAGCCCGTATTCCTTCATTAAGGCTTTATTCAAAACAAGCTCCTCGATGCGCTTTATGATATCGTTTTTATCATTGTTTTTTATCAATAACCCGTTAACCTTGTCCCGAACCAGTTCGCTCACTCCCCCTACATCGTTTGCTATTATGGGCAGCCCCGCAAACATTGCTTCTATGACGGAAAGAGGGAGTCCTTCCCATTTTGAAAGAAGCACAAAAGCATCAAAGTCACCTATAAGACTTGCTACGTCTTCTCTATTGCCCAAAAATATGAATTGAGCTCCTATCCCAAGATTTTTGACTTCATATAAGCATCTTTCCTTTAACGGTCCATCACCTATCCATATGAATATCAAATCCTTATTTTTTTTTAGAATCTCAGAAAATATATCTATTATATAAAGCGGTTGCTTTTCTTCGCATAATCTTGCAGTAATACCTATAATAGTTTTATTTGGTTCTATGTTTAGGCTTTTTCTTAGGATGGAATTCTCAATCTGCAAATTTATACCGTTACATATTTTTGAAATCTTGGCTTTATACCTTTTAAGCCATTTGTATGCAATGATTTCATCGGCTGATGAAACTGTGATAATATTTGAGCTTAAACTTGCAGCAAAGATTTCAATTAGCACTAAAACAGCTTGCAAGAATTTGTTCTGACATAGGATGTAAGACCAACCATGTACGGTGTAAATAATTTTTCTGACACCGCAAAGCCTTGCTGACAGTCTTCCAAGCAGACCAGCTTTTGAACTGTGGCAGTGAACAATGTCAACTTTTTCTTCTTTAATTATTCGTATAAGCCTAAATAATGTAATTAAATCCGCTGCAGGATTAATGCTTCTTTTAAAGGTGGGCAATTCATATATTTTAATCTTGCTTCCAAGACTATTCACCCATTCAATCAATTCACCGCCTGGTGCACAAGCTAAAATTATATTGTACTTTGTGTAAAGCCCTTTAATAAGGGAAAAAACTATTTTCTGAGCTCCGCCTGTGATGGAGCGGGTTATACAAAACAGGACTGTCTTTTGCATAGTAAATCCTTTGAGCAGATTTTTAAATATTTGAGCTTAAAGGCTCCAGTAGATAAAGCCTTTTTCTGCTGCGGTTTTGGCATTAATTAGCCCCTTAACATCAACCAAAACTTTTTTTCCAGGGGTGTATTTTTTTTTCAGAGTTTCTAAATCAATTACCTTATAAACGTCATGAGCTACAGAAAGTATAATTGCATCAAAACAATCATTATTGCCTACATTAATTAATTCTATGCCATACTCTTTAAGAGCTTCATTTTTATCTGCAATGGGATCTGTTATACTAACACTTATACCATACTCTTCCAATTCTCTTACAATATCTATAACACGAGTATTTCTAGTATCAGGCACATTTTCCTTGAATGTAAAACCCATTATAAGTACTTTTGCACCTTTGATTTGCTTATCGGCTTTTATCAACTGTTTAACTGTATTTTCCGCAATATACTTGCCCATATTGTCATTTATTCTTCTTCCGGAAAGAATCACCTGAGGATGATAGCCTATTTGTTCGGCTTTATAAGTAAGATAATAAGGGTCAACCCCTATACAGTGACCACCAACAAGTCCTGGGGTAAAATTAAGAAAATTCCATTTTGTACCAGCCGCTTTTAACACAGAATTGGTGTCTATACCCAACTTATTAAAAATAATTGACAACTCATTCATAAATGCTATGTTGATGTCTCTTTGCGAGTTTTCAATAACCTTTGCTGCTTCTGCAACTTTAATGCTCTCAGCTTTGTATACCCCTGCCTCAACCACAATTGAATAAACCTTTGCAATTTCCTCGAGACACTCCTCATCCATTCCTGAAACAACCTTAATTATCTTTGTTACAGTATGAACTTTATCACCAGGATTGATTCTTTCTGGTGAATACCCAACTTTAAAATCCCGTCCGCACTTAAGTCCGGATATTTTTTGAAGTATTGGAATGCATATTTCCTCCGTAACACCTGGATAGACAGTTGACTCATATACGACAATAGATCCTTTTATAAGATTTCGACCTACTGTCTCACTGGCACCAATAATCGGCTTCAAATCGGGAGTCTTGTCAGAATTTATAGGAGTGGGAACAGCAACAATATGGAATTTGGCTTGCTGAAGGTCTTTCTCATCCCAAGTGAAGTTTATTTTTGTAGTCCTTAGAGCTTCACTTCCCACTTCGTTAGTTGGATCGATATAGTTTCTGTAAGCTTCAATTTTTTGCTTACTGATATCAAATCCTATAACATTTGCCTTTTTGGCAAATTCTATAGCCAACGGAAGACCAACATAACCAAGTCCAATAATTGAAATACTGCAATTTCTTTTTATAATTTCATCAAAAATCTGCATAAAATCTCCACCTGTGTTTTTTTATTGCCCAACGCCTTCATAATTAAAGCCATACTGTTCCATATAGCCTCTTTTATATATATTCCTGAAATCAAAAAAATTGGGCTGCTTGAGCAATGATTTTATTTTGTTTAAATCCAGGCTTCTGAATTGGTTCCATTCAGTTAATACAACCACACCGTCACAACCGTCAACCGCTTCATACTCGCTTGCACAATACTCTATTGAATCATTTATATTTTCCAAAGCAGCTTTAGCCGAACTCATAGCTACGGGATCATATGCTTTAAATGTGAAGCCTCTTTTGAAAAGCTCATTAATTATGACAACAGAGGGTGCTTCCCGCATATCATCAGTGTTCGGCTTGAAGGAAAGGCCAAGGACGGCCAGCTTGTTCCCCTGGTTGCAACCAAGCTTGGATATTATTTTATTTACCATCAGCAGCTTTTGATTATTATTTGCCTCTATTGTAGCTTCTATTAATGAAAGTCTAACACCGTTTTTCTTTCCAAGGTCTGCCAAGGCGCATGTATCTTTGGGAAAACAGCTTCCGCCATATCCAGGTCCGGGATGCAGAAATTTCGAGCCTATTCTGCCGTCTCTGCCCATGGCCTTTGCGACATCCAGCACATCTGCCCCAACCTTCTCGCAAAGATTGGCTATTTCATTTATATAAGTAATTTTTAAGGCTAAAAAAGCATTGGAAGCATATTTTATCATTTCTGCCGTTTCAATGCTTACATCAATGAAAGGAGCTTCATTAATATATAATACTCTGTAGACATTTTTCATAATCTGACGGGCTTTTTCAGACTCACTTCCTATAACAACTCTGTCTGGATGAGTAAAATCATAGACAGCCGACCCTTCCCTTAAAAACTCAGGATTGGAAACTATGTCAAACTCATAATTGCACCCTCTGTTTTTAAGCTCATTGCTAATTATTTCTTTAACCAGCTTGCCCGTACCCACTGGAACCGTGCTCTTATTAACAATAACTTTATAGCCGTTCATATGCCCTGCAATGGTTGCGGCAACATCCTTGACATAGCTCAAATTAGCGCTTCCATCTTCATTTTGAGGCGTTCCTACCGCTATAAATATTACATCGTTATCCAATACTGCATTGTTTATGTCAGTTGTAAAGCTGAGTCTTTTGTAATAGACGTTTCTCTCAACTATTGCATCCAAGCCGGGCTCATAAATGGGAATAACCCCTCTTGCCAGGCTGTCTATCTTCGAAGCGTCGCTGTCAACACATGTTACACTATGACCAAAATCAGACAGACAAGACCCCGTAACCAATCCGACATATCCTGTTCCAATTACCGCAATTTTATTCATGGCATCTACCCCCGTAATATGATTTGTACCACCGAACAAACTTTTCTATGCCATCTTCTATTGTAGTGCTTGGCTTATAGCCTGCATCTGAAATCAAATCATCGACATCCGCATATGTCTTTGGAACATCGCCAGGCTGAATGGGAAGATATTCCTTAATCGCTTTCCTGCCGAGCTTTTCCTCCAATACGGAAATAAAATCCTCAAGCTTCACCGGGTTGTTATTTCCAATGTTGTAAATCCTGTAAGGAGCTTTGCTAGTAGCTGGATCCGGATTATCCCCGCTCCAGTCTGTATTTGCCTGCGGAACTTTGTTTATCAGCCTTACAATTCCTTCCACTATATCGTCAATATAGGTAAAGTCCCTCATCATATTGCCGTTATTGAACACTTTAACAGGTTCTCCGTTAAGTATTGCTTTTGTAAATAAAAACAGCGCCATATCAGGCCTTCCCCATGGGCCGTACACCGTAAAAAACCTGAGCCCCGTTGTAGGCAGGCCGTAAAGGTGGCTATATGTGTGGGCCATGAGCTCATTTGCTTTTTTAGTCGCCGCATACAGGCTTACCGGATGGTCCACATTTTGATGCACCGAAAATGGTATTTTAGTGTTTGCCCCATAGACAGAGCTTGATGAAGCATATATCAGATGCTTTGTTTTTTTGTGCCTGCAGGCTTCGAGAATGTTTAAAAAGCCGACAATGTTGGAGTCAATGTACGCTCT
>JAOACY010000117.1 GCA_026417615.1 Clostridia bacterium | reverse complement strand
ATATGAAGCAGGCAAGAAGACTTGATAACGCACCTCCCTATCTTTTTGTTGAAATTGAGGAAAATATCAGGAAGGCCCAGGAAAAAGGCATTGATGTCATCAATCTGGGAATAGGCGATCCGGATATACCTACTCCTGATTTCGTCATCGAAAGGATGATCGAAGCAGTGAGAAATCCTGCCTGCCACCGTTACCCTGAATACGATGGATGCATTGAGTTCAGGGAGGCAGTCGCAAGATATTATAAAAGAAGATTCGGAGTAGTACTTGATCCTGAAACAGAGATTGTGACACTGCTGGGCTCTAAAGAGGGAATTGCTCACATTTTCTTTGCTCTTGTAAACGATTGTGACTTTACACTTGTGCCTGACCCGCAATATCCTGTTTATAAGCTTGCATCGGCATTAACGGGCGGAGTTCCATATCCCATGCCTCTCCTCAAAGCCAATAATTATCTTCCTGACTTCTCAATAATACCTAAAGAAGTGTTAAAAAGAAGCAAAATAATATTTCTGAACTATCCCAATAATCCCACCGGCACCGTTGCGACACTTGATTTCTACCAAAAAGCAGTAGATTTGGCATTGGAGAATGACATCGTCATATGCAATGATAATGCATATTCGGAGTTTACTTATGACGGGATAGTGGCGCCGAGCATACTGCAGGCTGAAAGGGCAGACCGGATAGCCGTTGAATTTCATTCATTGTCTAAATCCTATAACATGACAGGCTGGAGAATCGGATATGCTGCCGGAAACAGGGAGGCCATTTCCAAACTAAAGAAAATGAAGAACAATATAGACTCAGGGGTGTTTACGGCTGTTCAGGCAGCAGGCATTGAGGCACTCGACAAGGGAGATGACTTTGTAGTGCAAATGAGGGAAGTGTACACAAAGAGGAGGGATATTGCAATGTCACGGTTACAAAAGCTTGGATGGGAATATGAAACTCCCAAGGGTGCCTTTTATATTTGGGTAAAAGCTCCGGATAAATACTCTTCAAAGGAGTTTACAGCCATGCTGCTGGAAAAGGCCGGCGTTGTTGTGGCTCCCGGAAGCGGTTACGGCGAATGCGGAGAGGGGTACATAAGAATTTCGCTGACAATAGCTGAAGACAGACTTATGGAGGCATTTGACAGAATGGAGGCAATGTCTTGTTGAAAAAATTGAAAAAATTTTTACAGCGTTGTAAATATTATTGCTTTGTGGTATATTATTAAAAGCAAATTAAACCTTAAAGGCTATGACGGAGAAAAGTATGCGGGGAAGACCTTTTTAGAGAGAAGATACCTCAGGCTGAAAGTATCTTTATGGAATGAACCGTTGAAGTTCCCTCCCGAGCTGCATTCTGAAGGGTTGAACAACCTGGTAGGAGATGCCGGAGCAAAACCGTTAAAATAATGAGTGCATAACTTATTTCAAGTGTGAACTTGGGTGGTACCGCGGAGCAGAATCATAAGCCTTCGTCCCTTCTGGGATGAGGGCTTTGCTTTTTGAAAGGGGACGCACCGCTGCCTGCGAGGGTCATCCTTGCTGTGGAATTTCCCCAGAATAAATTCAGGAGGTAGATTAAATCATGAGAGAGCAGTTGGAAAACATAAAAATTCAGGCTGAGAAGGAGCTGGTCAATGCACAGTCCATCCAGGAGCTTGAAAATATCAGGGTAAGGTTCCTTGGGAAAAAGGGTGAGCTTACCTCGGTTCTAAGGGGCATGGGCGCCCTCTCTCCGGAAGAGAGGCCTGTCATAGGCCAGATGGCCAATGATGTGAGGGCTATCCTTGAAGCAAGGCTTGATGAGGCTGCCCGCCAGCTTGCAAGCAAGGAAAGGCAGGAAAAGCTTGCATCAGAAGTGATTGACATTTCAATGCCAGGAAGGAAAAGGAGCTTTGGCAAAAAGCATCCGTTGACTCAGGTTATTGATGAAATCAAAGAAATATTCCTCGGGATGGGCTACCAGATAGCGGAAGGTCCTGAAATCGAGCTGGACTACTATAATTTTGAAGCTATGAATATCCCGAAAAATCATCCTTCAAGGGATGTGCAGGATACCTTCTATATTGACGACAATGTTGTGCTTAGAACACATACTTCTCCCGTGCAGGCAAGGGTTATGAAAACACAGAAGCCGCCCATCAGGGTTATTTGCCCTGGAAGGGTTTACCGTTCAGATGAGGTTGACGCTACGCATTCGCCTGTTTTCCATCAGATTGAGGGCCTGGTTGTGGACAAGGGCGTTACTATGGGGGATTTGGTTGGAACCCTTAAAGAATTTGCGAGAGCGCTGCTGGGCGAAAATACCAATATAAGGCTAAGACCTCACCACTTCCCGTTTACCGAACCCAGCGCAGAGGTCGATGTTTCGTGCTGGGGCTGCGGAGGAAGCGGCTGCAGGATTTGCAAGGGTGAAGGCTGGGTTGAAATCCTGGGCGCGGGCATGGTAAGCCCCAAGGTTTTAAGGGAATGCGGCATAAATCCTTATGAGTTCAGCGGCTTTGCTTTCGGCATGGGAGTTGAAAGAATAGCGCTTTCCAGGTTCAATATTGATGATATGAGGCTTCTGACCGAAAATGATGTAAGGTTCTTAAAGCAGTTTTAAAAGGTTTGAATTCAGAAATCTTGATTTGAAAGGAGATTTGATTTATGAAGGCACCATTGAAATGGTTGAGCAAATATGTCGATATAAATGTAAGCCCGAAAGAATTCGCTGATGCTATGACAATGTCAGGCTCAAAGGTTGAGGGGATAGAGAAGCAGGGGGAAGAATTGGTGAAGGTTGTTGTGGGACGCATTGTCTCGCTTGAAAAGCATCCTGATGCGGATAAGCTCCAGGTTTCCAAAGTGGATGTGGGAACTGAGACAATTCAGATTGTCACCGGAGCTTCAAATATAAGCGTGGGTGATTATGTACCCATAGCCCTGGATGGTTCTTCGCTTCCGGGAGGAAAGAAAATCAACAAAGGAAAATTAAGAGGCATAGAATCAAACGGCATGATGTGCTCGATACAGGAGCTTGGGTATACCAGATATGACTTTCCCGATGCTGCAGAGGATGGTATTTACATTGTTTCTGAGGAAATATTAAAAGAAAAGTATGCTGATGCCGCAAAGGCCTTGGGCAAAGATATCCGTGAGGCAATTGGCATTGACGATACGGTTGTTGAGTTTGAAATTACACCCAACAGGCCTGACTGCCTAAGCATTGTGGGACTGGCCAGAGAATCCGCCGCAACCCTTGGGACGGCATTCAGAAAGCCTGATATTAAGGTGAACGAGTCCGGCGGCGATATAAATGAATATGCAAAGGTTGAAATCATGGATGCGGACCTTTGCCCAAGATATGCGGCAAGGGTTATAAAAAACGTGAAAATCGGACCGTCACCCCAGTGGATGAAAGAGTTTTTAAGGGCTGCCGGAGTCAGACCTATTAATAATATTGTTGATATAACAAACTATGTAATGCTGGAATTGGGACAGCCAATGCATGCCTTTGATCTGGATAAGCTCGAGGAGTCAAGAATTGTGGTGAGAAGAGCGCGGGAGGGGGAAATCATAGAGACCCTGGATGGAAACCAAAGAAAGCTGGAGGCAGGCATGCTTGTGATTGCAGATGGGAAGAAGCCTGTTGCGGTTGCCGGCGTAATGGGCGGAGGCAATTCGGAGATTTGTGATTCTACTTCCAGCATCCTCTTTGAATCGGCCAGCTTTAACGGAACATCCGTAAGAATAACCGCAAAGAAGCTGGGTATGAGGACGGAAGCATCCTCCAGATTTGAAAAAGGACTGGACGTGAACAATGTGGTCAATGCGCTCGACAGGGCTGCGCAGCTGATAGTTGAGCTTGGTGCGGGAGAGGTTGCGGGGGGCATAATTGATTGCTATCCGGGCAAGCTTGAGCCCAGGGTTATAGACCTTCAGCAGGACAGGATAAATGCTCTGCTTGGCACCGATATTTCAAGGGATGAAATGATAAGGATTTTAAGAAGTGTTGAGCTGGGTGTGGACGATAAGACTGGAAGGGTTACAGTTCCAACCTTCAGACAGGATATTGAGGAAATGGCTGATTTGGCGGAGGAGGTTGCCAGATTCTATGGATATAACAATATTAAGCCTACTCTTCTGCCCGGAAAGGAAATGACCAGGGGAATCAAGACCTTCAAGCAGAAAATGGAGGACAGGATACGTGAGACAATGTCTGCTTTAGGCCTGTACGAAATATATACTTATTCCTTCACAAGCCCCGACATATTTGACAAGATAAATCTGCCCAAGGACAGCAAATTGAGGAATGCGGTGGTTATTTCCAACCCTCTTGGCGTGGATTACAGCATAATGAGGACAACTACCATTCCGGATATGCTGACCGTATTGGCAAGGAACTACAATAGAAGAATTGAAGAGGCAAAGCTGTATGAGCTTTCCTACACATACTCCAAAGACAACCCCAGGACTACGCAGGTTGAAGGGATAGACGAGAGCGGTCTCCCCGAGGAGATTGAAACCCTTACTCTTGGCATGTACGGCAAGGTTGATTTCTATGATATAAAGGGAGTGGCGGAAGGGCTGCTAGCTGAGCTTGGCATAACAGAGTATGAGTTTGCCAGAGAGACAGGTAATCCTACCTTCCATCCGGGAAGAACAGCGGTTTTAATGATAAAAGGAGAGTATGCAGGATGTATCGGCGAGGTGCATCCCGATGTCCTTGAGAAATTTGACATATCCACAAGAGTATACGCGGGAAGCATCGAAGTAGACAAATTAGTTGCAAGCGCCGGACATAAAGCGCAGTACAAGCCCCTGCCAAAGTTTCCCGCAGTATCCAGGGACATAGCAATGCTTGTCAAGGATGAAGTCATGGTCAAGCAGATAGAGGATGTGATAAGGAAGAATTCAGGAAAGATACTGGAGGAGGTCAGCCTCTTTGACGTATACAAAGGCAAGCAGGTGGCCGAAGGCATGAAGAGCGTTGCGTATGCAATAACCTTCAGGGCTGCCGACAGGACTCTTACGGATGAGGATGTAAACAAGGCGATGGAGAAAATACTTGAAGGCTTGAAAAATGAACTGGATGCAAAGTTAAGAGAGTGACATTCATAAGGGGGTGCGGTACCCCCTTATGCTTTCATTACTTACAGCTGGTTTTCTGCCATCTGTATCATTTTCTTTACCATCTGTCCGCCTATGGGGCCGCCCTGAAGGCCGTTTACCTTAGATGGGACATCTCCCTTGTAGTGATCGTTGTTTTCCTTTACATATTGAAGGTGGCCTATTTCCCGGGCACACTCCATTTTGAACTTATTCATCGCTTCCTTTGCTTCCGGTACAAGCAGCTTGTTACGACCGGGCATTTAAAATCCCTCCTTAAGTTTTAGCTTTGTATATCTAACTGCCTGTTTATATTTTTAGCTGAATTCAGAAAATATTACACTTAATACTTGGAAACAATAGAAGCATTAATCACAAAAAGAATTTTTGCGTATTTTTGGCACTATTGATTTAAACAAGGTGTTTTGATAAAATGATGATATCTCAAGAAGTCACCCCGTGACTTCTCGGTGAAAGTTATACGCACATAACTTTCACAACATCCTGAAAGGATGTTTGCAATAATCATTGGATTGGACCAGGTAGCTGCAAAAAGCAGCTACTTTCTGCAAGTAAATATTCTTTACTTGCAGAAAAAAGTCATGAAATGACTTTCTGGGAACCAATCATAAAATGGTAACAATGTTTAACAAGGAGGCTATAAGCATGCAAACACTAAAATTTGATTATTCCAAAGCCATTGGCTTTTTAAAGGAAGAGGAAGTAACCTGTTTTGAAGGATTTGTGAAGGTGGCCCATGACATGCTCCACAATAAAACAGGCGCAGGAAGCGACTATTTAGGCTGGGTTGACCTTCCTGTAAATTATGACAGGGAAGAATTTGCAAGAATTAAGGCTGCGGCTGAAAAAATCAAAGCAGATTCGGATGTGCTTTTGGTAATAGGCATAGGCGGTTCATACCTGGGAGCCAGGGCGGCAATTGAAATGCTGTCGCACTCTTTCTACAACATGCTCCCCAAGTCTGAGAGGAAAACTCCCGAAATTTATTTTGTAGGCAACAACATCAGCTCAACGTACATATCAGACTTGCTTGAGCTGATAAAAGGCAAGGAAATTTCCATAAATGTGATTTCAAAGTCAGGAACCACTACCGAGCCTGCAATTGCCTTCAGAATATTCAAGGAGTATATAGAAAACAAGTATGGAAAGGCTGAGGCAAGCAAGAGGATTTACGCCACCACGGACAAAGCAAGAGGCGCTCTGAAGAAGCTTGCAACTGAGGAGAAATATGAAACCTTTGTTATTCCTGATGATGTGGGAGGAAGGTTTTCGGTGCTGACGGCGGTCGGACTTCTTCCCATAGCGGTAAGCGGCGCTGACATTGACAGGATTATGCAGGGCGCTGCAGATGCTTGCAAGCTTTACAGCAATCCCAATCTTAAGGGAAATGACTGCTACAAGTATGCTGCAGTAAGAAACGCACTTTACAGGAAGAATAAAAATATTGAGATAATGGTTAACTACGAGCCTGCGCTCCATTACTTTACAGAGTGGTGGAAGCAGCTTTATGGAGAAAGCGAAGGAAAGGATCAGAAGGGAATATTCCCTGCGGGAGTTGATTTCTCGGCAGACCTGCACTCAATGGGGCAGTACATCCAGGACGGCTTGAGAATACTTTTTGAGACAGTACTGAATGTTGAAAAGCCTAGAAAAGCATTGACGGTAAAGGAAGATAAGGATAATGTCGACGGCTTGAATTTCCTGGCAGGGAAAGATATTGATTATATTAACAAAAAAGCAATGGAGGGAACCCTGCTTGCACATACGGACGGAGGTGTTCCGAACCTTGTGCTGAATATTCCGGAGCTCAATGAGTACTATTTCGGCCAGCTGGCATACTTCTTTGAAAAAGCCTGCGGCATCAGCGGTTACCTTCTGGCTGTCAACCCATTTGACCAGCCCGGAGTCGAGGCTTACAAGAAGAATATGTTTGCGCTTCTCGGAAAGCCGGGTTACGAAGAGGAAAGGAAGGCTCTGGAAGCAAGGCTGGGCCTATAATAAATTATTACAACAAGTAGCATAATTTTTATAGACAAGGATATTGCGTGATGATAGAATTTTAACTGTAAATCAATATCCGCTGCAAGTGTTAGGGAAATGGGTGCAAGTCCCATGCGGTCCCGCCGCTGTAAAGGGGAGAAGTCTTGCAAAATGCCACTGGGTTTCCGGGAAGGTGCAAGATGACTGTGAGCCTGAGCCAGAAGACCTGCTTGCAGAGTACTTGATACAAAGCCTACGAGAGATAGGACGTTTGTAACTTTTGGGTTGGCAACCTCTTATTCTTTCAGGATAAGAGGTTTTTTAGCGCAAATAAATAATAAGGAATAAAAATATGCTTGATAAAATTGAATTAATAAAGCCTGATGACATTGAAAAGAGAAGCTTTGAAATTCTGTCCGGAATGCTTGGCGGCAGAGAATTCCCGCCTTTGCACGAGCCTGTAATCAAGAGGGTGATACATACGACGGCAGACTTTGAATACGCTGATACGCTAAAAATCAGCCAAGGAGCTGTCGAGGCTGCTATGGAAGCAATTAAGCATGGAAGCAATATTGTTACCGATACGAAAATGGCTGAGGCTGGTATAAACAAGAAGTCGCTTGGACGCTTCGGGGGCAAGGTTGCTTGCTTCATGGATGGTGAGGAAGTGGCGAGAGAGGCAGGGGAAAGATGTGTAACAAGAGCGGCTGTATGTATGGAGACCGCATGCAAGGATTCAAATAACAGGATCTTTGCTATTGGCAACGCGCCTACTGCCTTGATCAGGCTGTACGAACTTATTATTGAGGGGAAAATACGGCCTGCGCTTGTAATAGGTGTGCCGGTGGGCTTTGTTAATGTAGTCGAATCAAAGGAGCTTTTCAAGAACGCAGGCGTGCCATATATCATCTCTGAAGGCAGAAAAGGCGGTAGTAACGTAGCTGCTGCCATTGCAAATGCAATTTTGTATATGATATGAAAGCTATGGAATTGTTTTCGGAAATAAACGGGAAGAAATTCAGAAAGGGCTATACCACGGGATCCTGTGCGGCGGCTGCCTCCAAGGCGGCTGTGCTTATGCTTCTGACCGGCAGGCCGGTAGATGCAGTTGAGATAGACACGCCTGCAGGAATCAGATTGAAGCTGGCTGTATCAGACATTACACTGTCCGGAGGCATAGCAGGCTGTTGCGTTGTTAAAGATGGCGGAGATGATCCGGACATAACTACAGGCTTGAAAATATTTGCACAGGTCAGGCTGCTGGATGAGCCGGTCATTCAAATAAAAGCAGGAGAGGGAATAGGGAAGGTTACGTTTCCCGGGCTGAAGGCTGAAGTGGGACAGCCTGCCATTAACCCTGTACCCATGGCAATGATAAGAAAGGAAGTCGGCGAGGTTCTTCCATCAGGGATGGGTGCGGCAATAATCCTGAGCGTGCCTGGAGGGGAGGAAGCGGCTAAAAAGACTTACAACCCAAGGCTTGGGATAATCGGAGGCATATCCATACTCGGCACCTCCGGTATTGTCGAACCGATGTCTGAGGAGGCCTGGAAGGATTCTCTGGCAGTTGAGCTGAACATAGCGGCTTCAAGGGGCTTCAAGGAGGCGGCATTTGTATTCGGAAACTACGGAGAGGACTTTGCAGTCAGCTCCTTGAAAATAGACAGGGCCAGGATTATAAAAATAAGCAATTTTGTCGGCTTTATGCTTGATAAGGCAGCAGGATGCGGGTTTGAAAAGATTCTTATAATCGGGCATTTAGGCAAGCTGGTCAAGCTTTCGGCGGGAATATTCAACACCCACAGCCGGACAGCAGATGCAAGGCTGGAAATTTTGGCGGCATATGCGGCGCTTGAGGGAGCATCCCGTGAATCGGTTGAAAGGATATACAGCTGCAGAACCACTGATGCGGCAGCCGCTGTTATTGACAGCCTTAAGCTTGGAGGGGTTTACAAGAGGATTGTTGATAATGTTTCAAACAGGTGCAAGCAATACACTTTTGGCAAGATAGAATTCGGAACGGTGCTTTTTAACGGAATAGACACCTTGCTGACCCAAGACGGAAATGCAGAGCAGCTTGCTGCTTGTATGAGGAGTAAAGCATGAACAGTTTATATGTAGTAGGCCTGGGGCCGGGCTCCAAGGATTATATACTGCCAGCGGCGAAAGAGCTTGTAAACAGCTGTGATGTGCTTATCGGCGGAAAAAGAAACCTGGAGCTTTTTGAGCTTGCAGGAAAGGAAAGCCTTGAGGTTGGAAATAATCTTGATGATATATTAGCTTACATCAAGGATAATATAAATAGCAGGAAAATAGCGGTCCTGGTTACAGGTGACCCGGGATTATACAGCTTGACGGCTTATTTGAACAAGAATCTGCATGGAATCAGGCTTGAAATTATTCCGGGAATAAGCTCTTTGCAGTATTTGTGCTGCAAATTGAATATGAGTTCTGAAGATATTGCTGTTACCAGCCTTCATGGGAGGGAGCAGAAAAATTTCATAAGCCTTGTGAGGGAAAACAGGAAATTGGCCGTATTCGCCGGCGGCGGAAACAGCCCGGGGGATATCTGCAGAAGACTGCTGAACAACCATATTACCGACGTAAGGGTGACAGTGGGTGAAAATTTAAGCTATCCTAATGAAAGGATAGTTTCCGCAAGTCCAGCAGAAATATTGGAAATGAGCTTTTCAAGCCTTTGCCTTATGATTATAGAAAATGAAAAGTCATCAGACACCCGGACAGGAGTCTGGCCGTATTTATACTCCGGTATTCCTGATGAATTGTTTATCAGGGGGGATGTTCCCATGACAAAGGAAGAAGTCCGTACGGTTTCCGTTTCAAAGCTTAGGCTTCATAAGGACAGCGTGGTAGTGGACATTGGAGCAGGAACCGGCTCAGTATCAGTCGAATGCGGCTTGAGGTGCAGGCATGGGAAGGTTTACGCTGTAGAAAAGAATCCTGAGGCAATTGCCCTGATAAGTGAAAATATCACTAAGTTTGGTGTGAGCAATGTAGAGGTGCTTCATGGCATGGCCCCGGAAGCATTAACAGGTATAGATTCTCCAGACAGGGTGTTTATCGGAGGCAGCTGCGGCAGCATACAAGGCATACTTGACTGGGTGAAGGGACACGCAAAACCAGTAAGGGTTGTAGCAAACGCTGTCACCCTGGAGAATGTATTTGAACTTATTAAAGGCTTTGAGGACAAGGGTTTCTCAAACCTGGAGGTTGTAAACATTGCCGCTGCCCGGGGCAGGAGCGTCGGCGGCAAGCACCTAATGCAAGCCCTGAACCCGGTTTATATAATCAGCTGTGATTGGGGACAAACATTAACGTAAAAGAATTGCGGCCAGTTCAGTAAGGTGTGTCCCCATACCTTGAAAGGATTGATATAGTGAGCGGAAAAATGTACGGCGTGGGAATTGGACCGGGGGATCCGGAGCTTCTTACCCTTAAAGCAAAAAGAATACTTGAGCAGGTTGATTGCATAGCCATTCCAAAGACGTCAGGAGATAGGAAGAGCCATGCTCTTTCAATAGTAAGCAGGGTCATGGACGTTAAAAAAGATATCATTGAGCTTGTTTTCCCCATGAGCTTTGATGGGGAAATACTGGGAAAAGGCTGGAAGGATGCCGTCGGGGAAGTGCGGCAAAGGCTGGAGCAGGGCAAGGATATAGCATTTATTACCCTGGGGGATCCAACTGTATACAGTACATATTTCTATATACACAAGGAGCTGAAAAGCATGGGGTACGAAACGGAAATAGTTCCAGGCGTAACCTCCTTCTGCGCTGCTGCAGCAAAAGCCGGGGTAAGCCTTGGTGAAAACAGGGAGTCTATTGCAGTCATACCCTCTGCTTATGAATGTGAAAACCTCGATGAAGTACTTGACGGCTTCGATACCATCGTGCTTATGAAGGTGGCGAAAAATATTGATATGCTGAGAAAGAAGCTTATGGAAAAAGGCCTTGTGGATAAGGCTGTTATTGTCAGCAAGTGCGGTTTTGAGGACGAATTGATTGAATTTAATTTGAATAAAGTTGAAGACGAAAAATTAAGCTATTTTTCTACTATTATTGTAAGGAAAGCGTGGAGCGGCATCTTATGATTTATTTTATAGGCGCAGGACCGGGGGACCCGGATTTGATTACCGTAAAGGGAAAGAAAAAGCTTGAAGAGGCTGACGTGATAATTTACGCAGGGTCTTTGGTAAACAAAGAGCTTTTAAAATATGCCAAGCAAAGCTGTAAGATTTATAACAGCGCGGAAATGGATCTGGAACAGGTGCTGGAGGTTATGTCCTCAGAGCACGGACAGGACAAGTGCATTGTCAGGCTGCACACCGGAGACCCTTCAATATATGGCGCAATACGTGAGCAGATGGATGAGCTAGATAAGAAGGGAATGAGCTATGAGGTTATTCCCGGGGTCAGCTCCTTCTGTGCTGCGGCAGCGGCATTAAAAAAGGAATACACATTGCCGGGCGTCACCCAAACCGTCATATTGACCAGGATGGAAGGCAGGACGGCTGTGCCTGGATATGAGTCAATAGAGGCATTGGCCTCACACAAAGCCACAATGATAATTTTCCTTAGCGTGCATATGATAGGTGAGCTGGCTGAAAGGCTTAAAAAAGGATACGGCAAGGATACACCCGTTGCAGTGGTGTATAAGGCGTCGTGGCCTGAACAGAAGATTATCCGCGGGACGCTGGAAACTATTGAAGGCATGGTGAAGGAAGAAGCTGTAAGGAAGACCGCCCTTGTGGTTGTCGGAGACTTCCTTGGGGATGATTACCAGCTTTCAAAGCTTTATGACAAGACCTTTACACACGAATTCAGGAGTGCAAGGGAATGAAAACCGCTGTAACGGCTCTTACAAAAAAAGGTTCGGAACTTGCTGTAAGAATTGGAAAGGAAACAAGCGCAAAGGTATTTATAAAGCCTGAATTCATAGCCAAAGCACAGGTTTTAGACAATAATCCTGATATTGCGGCAATAGATGGGAATTTCACCGACTTTGCCGGCAGCCTTCTTGAAAACTACGATGCCGTGATATTCATAATGGCATGCGGCATCGTAGTGAGAGCCATAGCACCGTTTATAAGGAGCAAAGCTGTTGATCCTGCAGTGGTTGTGATGGACGAAAAGGGCCAATATGCAATAAGCCTTCTTTCTGGACATCTGGGCGGAGCCAATGCCCTGGCCGAAACTCTGGCAGGTATTACGGGCGGCAAGCCGGTTATTACAACAGCTACGGATGTCAATGGAGTGCTTGCCTTTGATTTGTTTGCGCAGCAAAATGATCTGGCGATTGAAAATATAGATGATTTGAAGCACATAAGCTCCGCTTTGGTTAATGGGGGCATTGTAGGACTTTACAGCGAGCTTGGGATAACGGGCGAATTGCCTGAAAATGTAAAGCTTTTGGAGAACTTGAGTGAAGAAGCTATTAAGACTGTTGTGGCTGTATCCAACAGGACGTTGGAATTTCCGCAAGACTCGAAAATTCTTTGCTTGAGGCCAAGGAACCTTATTTTGGGACTTGGCTGCAAAAGAGGGACTTCGAAGGAAAGCATCCGCCGGGCTGTGGAAAGCTTCATGCAGCTTAATAAAATCAGCAGAAGGTCAATAAAGTGCATTGCGACTGCGGACATAAAGAAGGATGAACAAGGGATTTCGGACTACTGCAGCGAGCAAGGGCTTGAATTGAGAATTATAAACAGGGAAGAGATAAAAAAGGTAGAACATATTTATTCAGCCTCCGATTTTGTCCGGAGCAGTACCGGGGTTTCAAGCATTGCAGAGCCAAGTGCGGTACTGGCTGGTGCAAACGCAAGGCTGATTTGCAAAAAAACGGCTTATAACGGCATAACTCTCGCTCTTGCGGAGGAGGAGAAGGAACTCTACATATGAATATTTTTGTAACAGGATTAAATCATAAAACCACACCCTTATCCATGAGGGAACGCTTCAGCTTCAGCGAGCAGCAGCAGAGGGAGGCGCTGAAGGCTTTCCTTTCAATACCTTCCGTCAAGGAATGCACACTCATATCCACCTGCAACAGGACAGAGGTGTACGCTTTTTCCGAGGACGAGGACTTTCAAAATGAACTGCTTGAGAAGACACTGTGTGAGCTCAAGGAATTAAATATTTTTAATTGCAAGAAATTCTTTTATAACTACAGCGGGAGGAAAGCGGCAAGGCACCTTTTCAAAGTAGCCAGCGGCCTGGATTCAATGGTTCTGGGCGAAGACCAGATTTTAGGTCAGGTCAAAGCCTCTCACGAACTGGCTAAGGAATGCGGAGCCACTTCTGTAGTTTTAAATACGCTTTTCAGGGATGCGGTGACAGCTGCGAAAAAAGTGAAGACCTGCACAGAGCTGTCAAAGAACTCTATTTCAATCGCGTCCCTTGCGGTTAAGGTGGTATCGGATATTTTTGAAGGACAGCTGGAAAATAAAAAAATTCTGGTCATTGGCGCAGGAAAGATTGGCTCTCTTGTGCTGAAGAACCTTGGCGACAAGAACGCAGGAATGATTTTTGTCACCAGCAGAAGCCACGGGAAAAAGGTTGGGCAGCAAAAAAATTATGACAACCTTATATACATTGACTATAAGGACAGGTATTCTGTGGTTGACGGCTGTGATGTTGTAATAAGCTCAACAACCAGTCCTCACTACACCATAACGGAGGACATGCTTAAGTCCTGCCTTAAGACAAATAAAACCAGGGCATTTGTGGATCTGGCTGTTCCAAGGGATATAGACGAGGGCATAAAGGCTCTTTGCGGAGTTGTTTATCTAAACATGGACGATCTTGAACTGGAAGCCGGAAGGAATGTAGGAAAGCGTGCTGCCGAAGCGGCAAAGGCTGAAGAAATAATAAGCGAATTTGCAGGTGAATATGAAAAATGGTATGAATTCAGAAAGGTTCTTCCAATAGTCAAAGAGGTGCAGGGACTTGTGGATGCAATACTTGAAGACAGGATAAAGCAGACGCTTTCAAGGCTGAAGTGTGCAAGCGAAGAGGATTTGGACGTAGTTAAATCCTCAATGACCGGTACGGTCAAGGAAATATTCAACAAGCTGGTGTACAGCGTCAGGGAATGCAGCAGCAGCGAGGATATGGAAACCTATTTCAAATGCCTGAGGAATGTTGTCAACTCAGAAGGCAGGTAAAAAGAAGAATTATGGAGGATGGGATGTCTAAGATATTTGTAGTGGGCATAGGCCCTGGAAACCTGGAAGATATGACGCTGAGGGCAAAGAAAGCAATAGAAGCCTCTGATGTGGTTATCGGCTACAGTGCTTATATTGATCTTATAAGGGATTATTTCCCCGGCAAAGAAATGTTAAGCTCCGGAATGACCCGTGAGGTGGAACGCTGCAGACAGGTGCTTGAAAAAGCCCTTGAAGGAAAGACCGTGGCACTTATAAGCAGCGGCGACAGCGGTATATACGGCATGGCCGGCGTAATGCTGGAGGTAATGCATGCGGAAGGAAAAGACATACCCGTAGAGATAATTCCGGGGATAACTGCAGCCAGCAGTGCGGCATCAATACTAGGTGCGCCTCTGGTGCATGATTTTGCTGCCATCAGTTTGAGTGACCTTCTCACACCCCTTGAATTAATATACAAAAGGGTAGAATATGCAGCTCTTGCTGATTTTGTCATATGCTTATATAATCCCAAGAGTAAAAGCAGAAGCGAATATATAGGCGCTGCCAGGGAGATAATCATGAAATACAGGCCTGTGACCACTCCTGTGGGCATTGTAAGAAATGCGGGGAGAGAGGGGGAGAGCTTGGTGATTGCGACGCTTCTTGAGATGCTTGAGCATGAGATTGACATGTTTACGGTTGTAATCATTGGGAATACTCAGACCTATGTAAAAAACGGCAGGATGATAACACCCAGAGGGTACAGGATATATTGATATGAAGAGCGTGGTGGTTGTAGCGGGTACGGCTGATGCCAGAAACATAATAAAAGAGCTTGTCACGGAAGGAATCAGAATTGTTGCTACTGTGGCCACAGGCTTTGGAAGGGAGCTTCTGGAATGGATTCCAGGGGTTGAAGCTGTTGAAGGCAGGCTTGACAGCGAACAAATGGCAGAGCTTGTAAGAAGCAATAAGGCCATATGTCTTGTTGATGCGTCTCATCCTTTTGCCGTAGAGGTATCCGTGAACGCTCAGGAGGCATGCAAAAGATGTGGATTGCCGTATTTAAGGTATGAGAGGCAAGCTACAGAGACAGTTTGCGACGGAGTAATAAGGGTTAAGGATTTCGAAGCGGCAGCAGAGCTGGCTGCAGAGTATGAGGGTAATATACTTCTGACAGTTGGGAGCAAGCAGCTTTACACCTTCGTAAAACGTATATGCGACTACAAGAGCAGATTGTTTGCAAGGGTGCTTCCGGAGAGCAGGATACTCGCTGAATGTGAGAAGATGGGCCTTTCGCCCAAGAATATTATTGCAATAAAAGGCCCATTTTCTGAAAATATGAATATTGAAATAATAAAACACTGTAATGCGGCGGTTGTGGTTTCGAAGGACAGCGGAGATACGGGAGGCACGGCGGAAAAAATCTCTGCTGCAGCTAAGGCGGGTATTCCCCTTATTCTTGTGGACAGGCCTGAAGCGGCTTACACCAATATTACGGGGAAGATACCCGAGGTGGTCCAATTTGTAAGGGATATTGCGGCATCAAGCAAAGGAGATGGATAGAATGTCTCTTTTTCCTGTTTTTATAGACATTGGGGGAAAAAAATGTGTGGTTGTCGGCGGTGGAAGCGTTGCTGCAAGAAAGACACAGACTCTTCTGATGTTCGACGCAGCTGTGACGGTTATAAGTCCCGGGCTGAGTGACGGGTTATGTGAGCTGCTTGACAAAGGGAGAATATCCTTTGTAAATGAAAGGTACTCAAAGGAAGCGCTGGAAGGGGCATTTATGGTTATAGCTGCCACGGATGATTCCGCAGTCAATGCCCAGATATACCTGGATGCCGTTGAAAAAGGAATTCTGGTTAATGTTGCCGATTGCCCTGAAAAATGCAGCTTTGTTTTCCCTTCAATTGTGAAAAGAGGGGATCTGGTGCTGGGGATTTCCACCTCCGGAGGGTTTCCGGCATTATCGAAAAGCATCCGCAGGAGGCTTGAGAAAGTTTTTCCGGAAAGCTTCGGTGAAATACTGGAGGTATTGAAAAAATACAGATTATGGGCTGAAAAATTACTGCCGGACACAGTCTCAAGGAAGCGCTTTATAACCGGGATTATGGAAGAGATTTTAAGCGGCGGTGAGCCTGAAGAAATAGAAGCAGTAATATTTAAAATAGAGAAAATGCTTGAGGATTTTGAAAATGAAAAAGGTAATTAGGGTTGGAACACGGGAAAGTGACCTGGCGTTGCACCAGAGCAGATGGATGGTCAATGAGATTGCAAAAAAACACCCCGAGCTGGAATTTGAGCTTGTGCCTATAAAAACCCGAGGTGACATAATTCTTGATACAAGGCTGGATAAAATAGGGGGCAAGGGCCTGTTTGTAAAGGAACTGGAGAATGCTCTCATAAGCGGGGAAGTGGATATTGCCGTTCACAGCATGAAGGATATGCCTGCAGAGCTTCCGGAAGAGCTTGTCATAGCCGCACTTTCGGAGCGCGAGGATCCCAGGGATGCGCTGGTGACAGCAGAGGGACGCAGGCTTGAAGACCTTCCTGAAGGCGCCGTGCTTGGCACCAGCAGTATAAGAAGGGAATTGCAGGCTTTGGCTTTGAGGCCGGACTTAAAGGTGAAAGCCTTAAGGGGCAATGTACTGACCAGACTGAGAAAGCTGCTTGAAAAGGAGTATGATGCCGTTATTCTTGCTGCTGCCGGACTTAAGAGGCTTGGTTTAATGGACAAGGCATCCCAGTATTTCAGCGCAGAGGAGATGGTTCCCGCTGTCGGACAGGGGGTGCTCTGTATTGAGGCAAGAAAAGATGAAGATTTGCAGTTCCTGACAGACAGTGTGAACTGTGAGGACTCCCAGGCGGCTGTCAAGGCGGAGCGTGCATTTATGATAAGGCTCAACGGAGGATGTTCTACTCCGCTCGGTGCTCATGCGGTAATTGACGGGGATAAAATCAAGATGTACGGGATGATGGCTGATGAAAGCTCCAAGGTCTTCAGGGCTTATACAGAAGGCAGCAGGTGTGAAGCCAGTGAACTGGGCATCCGGCTGGCGGATATGATATTGAAGCAGATGGGCAAAGCTTAAAATCGTATTGTTGATTCTACTGTAAAAACCCATTTAGAAATATAAATTTTAATTGAGGTATTATATGGATAAGAATAGAAAAGGCAAGGTATATATTATCGGGGCGGGGCCCGGGGACCACAAGCTTCTTACGCTGAAAGCAGCTGAGTGTATAAGCAGGGCGGATGTGATAGTGTATGACAGGCTTGTTGGCAGCAAAATTCTTGGTTTGGCCAAAAAAGATGCTGAAATGGTGTATGTGGGCAAGCTTCCGGAACATCATGCCGTGCCTCAGGAAG
Source organism: Clostridia bacterium (assembly GCA_026417615.1). Lineage (GTDB taxonomy): Bacteria > Bacillota > Clostridia > Acetivibrionales > JAFADI01 > SKW22. The sequence goes on along the minus strand of JAOACY010000117.1, from coordinate 13,809 downwards.
GAATTAACCGGATTCTGGTTGAAAAAGCACTTGAAGGAAAGACTGTAGCCAGGGTAAAAGGCGGAGACCCCTTTGTTTTCGGGAGGGGAGGCGAAGAGGCGGAGGCTTTGGCTGAGGCTGGAATAGAGTTTGAGGTGGTGCCCGGAGTAACCTCTGCGGTTGCAGTGCCCGCCTATGCCGGAATTCCTGTTACTCACAGGGATTTTTGCTCATCTCTCCATATAATAACCGGACATGAAAAGCCTGGGAAGGAGGAAAGCTCCCTGGACTTTGAGACCCTTTCAAAGCTGGAGGGCACGCTTGTATTTTTGATGGGCGTTAAAAATTTATCCAGTATAACCTCAAACCTGATCGAATACGGCAAAAGCAAATCTACTCCAGCCGCGGTTGTTGAGAAGGGTACAACCATAATGCAGAGGAAAGTAACAGGTACTCTGGAGGATATAGCTGAAAAAGTGAAGGAAGCAGGGATTCAATCTCCTGCTGTAACCGTCATAGGAGAGGTTGCAGGCCTTGACAGGAGGCTTGAGTGGTTCGGCAAAGGCAAGCTTGCCGGGAAAAGGGTGCTGGTTACACGTTCAAGGCAGCAAGCCAGCAAGCTTTCCGAGAAAATTGAGGAATTGGGAGGAGAGGCACTGGAATTTCCGGTAATCAGGATAGAAGAGCCTCAGGACTATTCAGAGCTGGACAAGGCCCTTGAAAACATCGGCGTGTACAGCTGGGTCGTGTTTACAAGCACCAATGGAGTGGAATATTTCTTTAAGAGGTTAAGATTTAAGAGGATCGATATAAGAAAATTATCAGGAACCAAGCTCTGCGCCATTGGCGAGGCAACGGCGGAGGAATTGGAGAAGATGGGGCTCTATGCAGAACTCATGCCTCAAAGCTATACAACCCTTGACCTCCTGAAGCAGCTGCTGCCAAAGATTAAGAAGGGGGAAAAGCTGCTTCTTGCCAGGGCTGATATTGCCGGAAAGGAGCTTTCGGAAGGCTTGAAGGAGAAGGCTGTAGAGTTTGACGATATTGCTGTTTACAGGACCGTGCTTGAGGAAAGCGGCAGAGAAGCCATAATTGAGCTTTTGGAGAAGGGGAATATAGATTTTGTAACATTTACAAGCTCCTCGACAGTAAGGAACCTGCTGTCAATACTAGGCAAGGATAATATCAGGCTTCTTGATAAGGTTAAAAAAGTATGCATCGGGCCTGTTACCGCAAAAACAGCGGAAGAATCGGGCCTTGAGGCAGATGCCGTTGCGGATGTATACACTGTTGAAGGTCTGGTCAATAAGCTTGTTGAGTTGTCGGAGGTGTAAACATGGATTTGGCGAAAAGACCGAGAAGATTAAGGAACAGTAATAATATGAGGAGGCTTGTGAGGGAGGTTTCCTTAAGCAGGGACGACTTGATATATCCATTGTTTGCAGCAGAAGGCAGCAATATAAAAAACGAGGTTTCATCCATGCCTGGAGTTTACCAGCTGTCAATAGACAATTACCTTAAGGAGCTGGAAGAGGTATGCAAGCTTGGTATTCCGGGAGTATTGCTCTTTGGCGTACCCGCTTCAAAGGATGAGGTCGGATCCGGTGCATATGCTTGTGACGGAATAGTGCAGAGAGCCCTCCGTGAGGGGAAAAAGCGCTTCCCCGAGCTGCTCTTCATAGCCGACGTATGCCTGTGTGAATATACAAGTCATGGGCACTGCGGCGTTGTCAAGGATGGAAAAGTGCAGAACGATGAATCTGTTGAGCTTTTGGCAAGGGCGGCTGTCAGCTATGCTCAGGCAGGAGCGGATATTGTTGCTCCCTCGGACATGATGGACGGCAGGGTTGGCGCAATCAGAAAGGCCTTGGACAGGAATGGCTTTGAGGATACCGCAATAATGTCATATAGTGCCAAATACGCATCGGCTTTTTACGGTCCCTTCAGAGATGCTGCGCATTCAAAGCCCGCCTTTGGTGACAGAAGAGCGTATCAGATGGACAGCGCAAATGCATCCGAGGCTTTAAGGGAGGCAGAGCTTGATATAGAGGAGGGGGCGGACATCGTGATGGTTAAGCCAGCCCTGGCGTATCTCGATATTATCAGGGATGTCAGCGCAGCCTTTGATGTTCCGGTAGCTGCCTATAATGTCAGCGGTGAATACTCTATGATAAAGGCTGCCGCAAAGAACGGCTGGATAGATGAAAAAGCGGCTGTCCTTGAAGCAGTAACCTCCATAAAGAGGGCTGGGGCAAAGATTATTATTACATATTTTGCAAAGGATATAGCAAAATGGGTGCTGGAGGATTAATTAAATGAATAACTGCAAATCAAGGGTGTTGTTTGAAAAAGCAAAAAGTCTGATCCCCGGGGGGGTAAACAGCCCTGTGCGGGCTTTCAGATCCGTTGGCCTGAATCCGCCTTTTATTTCTAAAGCAAAGGGCTCAAGGATTTTTGATGTTGACGGAAATGAATACATTGACTATGTGTGCTCATGGGGGCCGATGATTCTTGGACATGCCAGGGAGGAAGTCGTTGAGGCCATCGTTAAAGCCGCAGCTGACGGGACAAGCTTTGGTGCCCCGACGGAAAGGGAAGTGGAACTGGCTGAGCTGATTTGCCAGGCTGTGCCTTCAGTTGAAATGGTCAGGATGGTAAGCTCGGGAACGGAAGCCGTAATGAGCGCCATAAGGCTTGCAAGAGGCTTCACTGGAAGGGATAAAATCCTGAAATTTGAAGGCTGCTACCATGGACATTCAGACGGCCTGCTGGTGAAAGCAGGCTCGGGAGCGCTTACCACCGGAATTCCCGACAGTGCAGGCGTTCCGGCTGATTATGCCAGAAATACTCTGACAGCGTCATACAATGATTGCAACGAGCTTGAAAATATTTTCAGGGAGTACGGCAATGAGCTGGCTGGGGTAATTATTGAGCCTGTTGCTGGAAATATGGGAGTAGTTCTTCCTGAAATGAGCTTTCTCAAGCTGTTAAGGAGCTTGACCATAAAGCATGGGGCACTTCTGATATTTGATGAGGTAATATCGGGCTTCAGGATGTCTTACGCGGGAGCGCAGGGGTACTACGGCATCAGTCCCGACATCACCGTGTTCGGGAAAATCATTGGAGGCGGGATGCCTGTGGGAGCTTATGGGGGCAGGAAGGATATAATGGAGAGGATATCACCGTCGGGGCCGGTTTATCAGGCCGGAACCCTTTCAGGCAATCCTGTGGCCATGGCTGCAGGAATTGCCACATTGGAAATCCTGAGGGACAATCCTTCAATCTACGCAGAACTGGATAAAAAGGCAGAAAAGCTTGAAAAGGCTTTTTTGGAGGCAGGAAGAAAGAACGGGGTGCCAATCTGCGTGAACAGGGCTGGCTCACTCCTTAGCGCCTTCTTTACGAAGGAGAAGGTTATTGACTATAAGACAGCCGTTACCTCAGATACAGCCATGTTTGCAAAATACTTCGCGGCAATGCTGGAGAAGGGGATATACATAGCTCCTTCACAATATGAAGCCTTATTCATATCTGCAGCCCATACGGATGAAGACATTGAAAAAACGGTGCGATGCGTGGCGCAACTCCCTCTGGGTGAATGGGTACACGCCCGCTGAGGTTAAGTGAAAGATAATTAGGAGGAGAGATGAATAATGGAAGGTATATTGATATTGGCTCATGGAAGCAAGAGGCAGGAGACAGAGAGGATAATGAACTCACTGGTAAGCAAGGTGAAAGCAAAGACAGGCAAGCACCTTGTGCAGGCTGCATACCTGCAGTTCTCGGAGCAGAACCTTGAAGCCGGGATAGAAGGACTTGCAAGGGAAGGCGCAAGGGACATAAAGGTTGTGCCCATGTTCCTTTTTGACGGAGTGCATGTAACGGAAGATATTCCAAAGGAATTGGATGCTATCAAAGAAAAGCATCCAGGTTTAAAGATCAGCATGACCAAGCACTTGGGAGACGATGACCGCATTGCCGATATTATAGTGGATAGAATAGGATAATAATTATGGGGATGGTTAAAGTAACCATCCCCATAATTATTTGCTACCTTACGCTTCTATAAAAGCTTTCCGAGCCGCTTGATGATATTGCATATGTTGCAAGGCTCCTGCTGTTGTCTGTGTCATAGAATCTTCCGAAGATATGCGCATCAATGAATTCATCCTCGATATCGTTGTATACTCTTGTCATCAGACGTTTTATTTTAGTGTCACTTAAATAATACCATTCATTTCTGTAGTTATTATATGGAATATTGATTTTATATTCTATATCATAGGCATTGCCATCAAGCGTTATTTGCAGCGATTCAATATCATCTCCCTCAAGGTAGTCTGCATACTTATCTGTAAGCTCCTGCTCAAAAGACAGCAAACTTTCGGAGGCTGAATTTGTTCTTAAAACACGGTCGCTCCTATAGTAAAAATAGAGAAATTTGCCGGAGCCAGACGAGTTTTTCACATATCCAGAAATCTTCGCATTCCTGAAAGAGTCCTTTATGTCATCGCATATGCTTTTAAGAAGAGTTGTCCGGCCTGAGGCTGAAAGATTGCTCCAGTCGGTTAGGGAAGCCTCAACTCTAACGCTTACAGCATCCTTGTCGCCGCTTAGCGTTATCTTAAAGTTCTTGCTGTTATACCTTCCATAATCGGCGTTCAAGTCATCTTCAAGGTCGTAAAAAGCTGCAGAACCTGAGGACCTGTATGACAAACCCTGCAGCTGGTTTACCTTTGCCTGAAGCTCAGCAATCATAACATTCTTCTGGGCTATTTCATTTCTTAGGGCAATTTCTGCTGTATTTGCCCTGTCGGTAATTGTTATTTTCTGTGTGGCTGAATCCCAGCTGATATCCTTGTTGAAACAGCTCATAAGCAGCCTGAGCGGCACATAGGTTGTGCCGTTCACAATAAAGGGCTTGACATCACTTGCAATTTCCTGGTTATTGTATATGATTTTTGCACCATACCAGGCTTCAAGCATTTTTTTTGCTGAAGAGGCATTGGCAACCGAGATAAAGCAGAGAGCTGTTATCAGCACAATTGAAAAGATTCTTTTCATATGTCCCTTCCTCCTTTGTACATGCAATATTTTTATCGGCATAAATTATTCATGGGTGAAGTATATTATCTTCTAAATCCATAATGCCATGAATAATCTATATTGAATCCAATAAATAATTTCACTGCAAAACAGCTTTTCTTGAAACAAGATGCATAAATCACTTGCTGAAGTTGCAGTAATTCCGATACCCAAATGCCAAGGAAGGCATTTTGAGCATCACGTGACAGGAAGTCACATCGATGCGTGAGAGGAATTGCAAGACAAGGTGCTGGAGATTTCATCGAAGTTTCCGAAAATGGGTTTTTGCAGTGAAATCAATTAATATCTTACATGCATTTATTCAGCATAGGATATTGTACCGAATATACAGCAGAAAAATATCCGAGCTGATAAAAAATATGTCAGGATGTGTTAAGCTTGATTAAAAAAATAGCATTATTCCTGGTGTTTGCTGTTTACCTATGTATATTCAGCTCATCAACAGCCATTGTGCTTTCAAAGGAAGAAGCAAGCAATGAAGCTGGTGCGAAAACAGTCACCGCCAATGTGATGGAGGAAATAACCAGGCTGGAAGTATGCAACCTTTTAGAAGAAAGTCTTGAGCAGCTTTATGAAAAGCTTAAAGAAGAAGCTGAAACAACTATAACAATATCCTTCGCAGGAGATTGCACTCTGGGAACTGATCCGGCTTTCTCATATACAAATTCCTTCCCTTGCAGGTTTGAGAAAGAAAACAGGGATTTTTCATACTTTTTTAAGGGAGTAAAGGATATCTTCCAAAAGGATGACCTCACTCTGGTGAATCTTGAAACAACACTTACAACAGCAGTGAAGATGGCAATAAAGACATTCCGCTTCAAGGGAGATCCGTCCTATGTAAATATACTTAAGGAAGGCAGCATAGAAATGGTCAACATCGCAAACAATCATATCCATGACTTTTTGGAGCAGGGCTTCAAGGACACATTGAAGGTACTGGACGGTGCCGGCATAAAATATTCGGGAGAAGGCTATACGGGATATTTTGAAGCAAAGGGAATAAAGATAGCCAGCCTTGGATACCAGGGCTGGGACACCTCCGTAAGAAAAAAAGCTGCGGCAGACATGCAGAAGGTCAGAAAAAGCTGCAATATCCTTATTGTATCCTTCCATTGGGGAGATGAAGGCAGCAATTATCCCAATTCCGTTCAAACAGAACTTGGCAGGTTCTGCATAGAACAGGGTGCGGACATTGTAATAGGACATCATCCCCATGTTATACAGGGAATTGAAAAATATAAGGGCAGATATATTGTATACAGCCTCGGGAACTTTAGTTTTGGCGGCAACCACAATCCGGCTGACAAAGATACCTTCATTTTTCAGAATAAATTTACAATTAAAAATGGGGAAGTGGTTGATAGTGAAAGCAATATAATTCCCTGCAGTATTTCCTCGGCAGGACATGTAAATGACTATCAGCCCACCGTCCTGACTGGAGAAGCGGGAGAGAGGGTGCTCAACAGGCTGAAAGAGTATAGCAGGAGCTTAAAATTCGGCGCAAATGATATTTTATACAAGCCTGTGCTTAAACGCTGAGCTGCTTTGGCATAATAAAAAATTGCTGAAAACAGAAGGATATTTTTAGAAAATATAGAATTAATATATTAACCATATAATTACAATTATACCAATAAACTTTAGGAGGTTTTGATTATGGATCAGTACAATCAATCCCCAAACTCAAAAAAGACTTCCCTGGGTCTTGATGAAAATCTTGAAGCTTTGCTTTGCTACGTTCTGGGATGGATCAGCGGACTTGTATTTTTCCTTCTGGAGAAGGATAGCAAATTCGTTAAGTTCCATGCGCTTCAATCTGTCATAACATTTCTTGCCCTGTTCATACTCGGATGGATAGCAGGAATCATACCTTTCATCGGCTGGCTTATCGCCATGATATTGTGGCCTTTGCAGCTTGTGCTGTGGATAGTGCTCATGATAAAGGCTTACAAGGGCGAAATGTTTAAGCTGCCTGTAGTTGGTGACCTTGCCGAGCAGCAGATTAATAAATCAGTTGGAATGTAAAAGCATTAAATTGAGGAGCCTTTAGCTCCTCAATTTAATTTGTCGCTCATTTTTGTTTTCTTATCCTTGCGTTCAACCATACCGGGTGTTCCAAAGCTTTCAAGCTGAGCCTTCTGCGATTTCACTTCCCTTGGGTGAGGGGCTTTCTTGTCCCTGGGAAGCTCTGTGGCGAATTCTTCTCGTGCAAAATCCACCTTATTTCTGTAAATATCCTTAGACATTTCAATTACCTCATTAAGAAATATTTTTAAATCTATTGTTTGTATAAAAGTCTATCTTTATTCATAACAATCTCCCGCTTTTTGTTTAAAGCTATTGATTAGTGGTATATTAAAGCTGGTATAAATATTAAAAATTCAGGGGGATGAATTCATGAAGAAATTTGTATGTGCAGTTTGCGGTTATGTGCATGAGGGTAATGAGCCGCCGGAAAAGTGCCCGCAATGCGGCGCTCCAAAAGAGAAATTCTCGGTAAAGATTGAAGGTAGCATGCAGTGGGCTGATGAACACAAAATAGGTGTTGCGCAGGGTATAGATACAGAAATTCTGGAGGGCCTTAGGGCGAATTTCATGGGAGAATGCACAGAGGTGGGGATGTATCTTGCAATGAGCCGTCAGGCCGACAGAGAAGGGTATCCTGAAGTGGCTGAAGCTTACAGGAGGATTGCTTTTGAGGAGGCTGACCATGCCGCAAGGTTTGCAGAGCTGCTTGGAGAGGTTGTTTACGCAGATACCAAAAAGAATCTGCAGGCGAGAGTAGATGCAGAATTCGGGGCTTGCCAGGGTAAGAAGGATATTGCAACAAAGGCAAAACAGCTTAATTATGATGCAATTCATGATACAGTACATGAAATGTGCAAGGACGAAGCCCGACATGGAGCTGCCTTTAAGGGCCTTTTGGAGAGATACTTCAAATAAGCATGCAGATATATAAGCACCGGTATGCCTTATGCACTGAACCCGGTGTTTTTTTATTTATTAAACATTACAAGATTAATCTGGTGTTAACGTAGTATATATAATAAGTATATTATAAATTTACAGGGGAGAAGATTTCATGTCAATGGAAATAAAGGTTCTGACTGTAGAGGGTATGTCCTGCGGCCACTGTGAAAACAGCATAAAAAATTATGTTGGGGCCCTTAACGGTGTTCATGAAGTAAATGTGGATCTTACGTCAAAAAAGGTGTCGGTGGAATATGACCCCGAAAGAGTGACACTGGACATAATTAAAGCTACAATTGAAGATCAGGGTTATGATGTCAGGTAGGAAACTGTTAACATAATTGTAAATTGATTTTCAGAAGGAATCTGTTAAAATATAAATGTGATTTAAGTGCAAAAATATGCATATGCATATTAACAATGGAGGCATTCTAATGGCAAGATTCCTTGTGGCGGACGATTCAGCTATTGCAAGAAAATTTATTAAAAAAATATTATTAGATGCGCGGCATGAAATAGCCGCAGAAGCAGAAAATGGACAGCAGGCAGTAGTTGAAGCTCAAAAATGCAATCCTGATATTATAACATTGGATATAGACATGCCTGTTATGGGCGGCTTGGAAGCAGCAAGGACAATACTTTCCCAAAATCCCGGAGTAAAGATTGTTCTTGTATCTGCCCATGCACAGTATGACATTAATTCCGAGGCGGCTGAAATTGGTATTAAGCATTTTATTGTAAAGCCTGTGAAGGAGCCGGCACTTCTTGAAGTGATTAATAAAATCATAAGTGATGAGCTTAGGCCAAATAAAGAGGAAAAAGAACCCCAAGTGATAAACGTAAATGAGTCTGATGAAAATCTTATGCTCAAGCCTGAAGATGCTGTTGTAATCCATCATTATTCAAATTTCCGGTTTTTTAAAAGCACTGTATTGAGTTCGGGCGAAAACCATATTTCATTGAGGATTACAAAAGATTTTACTGCGCAAAGCATTTTTGAAGAAGATCCGCTTGTCATTGGCCACAAATATGGCGAGGATTACTATATGTACGGCTGCACAGTTAAGGCTGCGGAACTTAATGGTAATACGATTACAGCTGTAATCGACTCCTCTGAAAGAATTATAAGCAATAAAAAGGCCGAAATAGTGCCGGTTTCGTTGTACATAGACGTAAAGGAAGCTTCAGGCTATAAAAGGCATACCGCATTTGTAAGGAATTTCAGTGCAAACGGCATCGAAATCAGTTCAAAAAAGGAATATCAGGAAGACGAAATAATAAGCTTTGATTTGTTCATCTTTCAAAAGATATTCAGTCTCAAGGCAAAGACAGTATGGAAGTCAAATGTACATGGCGGCTTCCGTTATGGATTGAATCTTGTACAAATTGACTACGATACTATGAAACAGCTGAGAAAAAACATTGAGCTCTTAAAAGAGGATTACGAGAAAAACACAATGAGCCTCTAATTATACCTCCAGCTGGCTCCTGCTGTTGAAGAAGGTCATATATCCAAGCTGTAGAAAAATGAAAACAGTAAGAGAGACGCTTCCCAAAATCCCCAGCATAATTGCTATCTGGTACTTAACTGCCACAAGGGGCGAGGTGCCGGATAAAATCTGTCCTGTCATCATGCCCGGAAGCGATATTATTCCCATACCCACCATTGAATTGACTGTAGGCAGAATTGCCGAATCAAATGCATTGTTCACGATTTGCCTGGAGGCGGCTTTTGGGGTTGCGCCAAGCATCAAGGCAGCTTCCACCTTATGCTTCTGGCTGTTTATCCCCTCAACAAGCCTGTTTACACCAAGGGTTACACCGGTCATTGAATTCCCCACAATCATACCCGCTATTGGAATAAAATATCTTGGATCATACCAGGGGCTTATCCTCACAACTATTAAAAGGAAATACAAAAGACAGGAAATTGAGCCCGTCACCATGGACAGAGCAATAATTTTCTTCAGCCTTTTGGGAATAATAATTTTTGCACGCTTGTAAATGTTAAAGATGGCAAAGGTCTCCATAAGGCAGATTATTAAAATGGTAAAAAGCGGGTTGCTGTTGTCAAACACATAAGACAGCACATAGCCTACCAGAATCAATTGGAAGGTCATGCGTAAGGAAGATATCAAAATATCCTTTTCCCTCGGAATACCCTTGAATCTTACGAGAAACATAAGTATCAAAATAAATATATAGGCTGCTGCCAGCTGCCAGAAGTGAAGGTCTATAATACTTTCCATAACCTATTTATACCTCCTGCCCGAAACTTTGCCATCCGCTATGGTTATTTCATAATCTGAGAATACTTCTGCAACTTTTTTGGAATGCGTTACCATAATAAGTGTTTTGCCTGATTGCCTTGTATGATTTACAAGCCCGTCAATAATAAAGTGTTCAGTTGCTTCGTCCAGTGAGGAGGATGGCTCATCAAGCAGAAAAACCTCCGGATCCATAAGAAGCACTCTTGCAAGGGACAGTCTCTGCTTTTCACCTCCCGACAGGCTGTCGGCGTTTTGTTCAAACTCCTTGTTAAGACGAACCTGTTCCAAAACCTCTGACAACCGCTGCTGAGAAGGGAGCTGTTTATTCGCAAAAACAAGGCCTGCAAGCAAATTGTCTTTTACGGTACCGTCAAATATTACGGGATTTTGAGAAAGCATGACCACTTTTCTGCGAAGCTCAACAGGGTTTATTTTGTCTACGGAATTGCCTTTAAAGAGAATTTCACCCTCATCCGGGCTGATAAGGTTGTTTAAAAGCTTCAGCAAAGTAGATTTTCCGCTGCCGCTTTCTCCAGTAATGCATGTGACTTTGCCCGAGGGTATTTCAAGGCTGTCAATGCTAAGTATGTTTTTATATCTGATATTTTTTAAAATAAACATTAAATTACCTCAAAGATATTTGTATAATTATAATAATACTAGTATTATAGATTTGCAAGGAAATAAGTTGATTGGTGTTCTATATATTTGTTGACACAGAGCGCATTGCGTTGTAATATTAAATAAAACTTATAGGAATAGTAGGAAAATAGTTGTTTCCGGAGGTAAATGATTATGCCCATTAAAGTTCCTGACAATCTGCCTGCAGTAGAGATATTGAACAGTGAGAATATTTTCGTTATGCCTGAAGACAGGGCCTTTCACCAGGATATAAGGCCCTTGAGGATTGCTGTACTTAATCTTATGCCTACAAAAATCGTAACGGAGACACAGATATTGCGGCTGCTTGGGAATTCACCGCTTCAGGTTGAAATTGTTCTTCTTCACCCCAAGACACATACATCCAAAAACACTCCGGAGGAGCATCTGGTAAATTTCTACAGATGCTTTGATGAAGTCCGGGAACAGAAGTTCGACGGCCTGATAATAACAGGGGCACCGGTTGAGCAGATGCCCTTTGAGGAGGTGAACTACTGGGAGGAACTGAAGGATATTATGGAATGGAGCCTTCATAATGTTTACTCGACATTGCATATTTGCTGGGGGGCACAGGCGGGGCTTTATTATCACTACGGCATACCCAAGTACCTGCTTCCTGAAAAAATGTTCGGCGTCTTTCTCCATTCAATAAACAAAAACAATGTTAAGCTTCTGAGGGGGTTTGACGACAGGTTTTATGTTCCGCAGTCTCGGCATACGGAGGTTAGGCGGGAGGATATTCTTAAGGTTGAGGAGCTGGAGCTGCTTTCAGAGTCCGAAGAGTCAGGAGTGTATCTGGTAGCTTCAAAAAGTGGCCGGCAGATATTCGTAACGGGTCATTCCGAGTATGATCCTTTGACATTAAAGACAGAGTATGACAGGGATGTGGCAAAGGGCCTGGATATAAAGGTTCCCAAGAATTATTTCCCTGGAGATGATCCTTCAAAGGCGCCCATAGTGCTTTGGCGAGGCCATGCAAACCTGCTTTTCTCAAATTGGCTGAATTACTATGTCTATCAGGAGACACCATACAATCTTGAGGAGATTAAATGAAAAAAGAGGAACGGAATTTTATAACAATAATATGGCGGATAAAGTGTTTTTGGGTTATAATACTCTATATTAAATACGATAAATAGCTTACATGGAAAAAGTTATTGGGCAAAGGCCATTTCACCGACCCGTAAGGAAAACCTCCGAGAAAAGTGAATTCATGCTCGAACCCAAAAGACATTTCCCTCGAATTCATCTTTTCTATGCTATTGAAATGCCTTTGAACAATCACTTTTCTCCTCAATGAAAGCTATTTATCGTAACCTACATAGTAGTGTTAATGCACATTTTTTTAGAGGGGGATGCCAGTGAATAAAGCCAGAGAAAAGGTAAATGATTTTTTAATAAGGTATAATATGCATTATGACTGCATAGACTTTGATGAAAGCTGTTCTGAGTTTATTAAGGATATGGAGGCAGGGCTTGAAGGGAAAGAAAGCTCTCTTATGATGCTGCCCACATATATCAGCATGGAAAAGGAAATACCTGCAGACGAGCCGATAATTGTAATGGACGCAGGAGGAACGAATTTCAGGGTGGCCGTTGTCTGCTTTGATAAGGATAGGAAGGCAGTCATTGAGGATTTCAAGCTTTTTTCCATGCCAGGAACAAAAGGCGAGATCGGCAGGGAGGAGTTATTCAGTACCATTGCTGAGTATATGAAGCCGGTATTGGGTAAGAGCAATAAAATAGGATTCTGCTTCTCATACCCTACAGAGGTTCACGCCAATAGGGACGGCAAGCTCATCAGTTTTTCAAAGGAAGTAAAGGTTAGGGATGTTGAAGGCTTGTTTATAGGAGAAAATCTTATTAAAACAATTAAGCAAATGGGTTACTCTGGAGATAAAAGCATCGTTCTTCTCAACGATACTGTTGCAACGCTCTTAGGAGGAAGAGCTTTTCACCCTGACAGGTCATTTGACGGTTATATGGGGTTCATCCTTGGAACCGGAACTAATACGTGCTACATTGAAGAAAACAGAAATATACGCAAGATTCCTGAGTTGAAGAATTCTGCAGGCTCAATGCTCATAAACATGGAGTCAGGCACATACTCAAAAATCCCCAGAGGCAAATTTGACATAGAGTTTGATAACAGCACCAAAAACCCAGGCAAATATGCCTTTGAAAAAATGATGTCAGGGGCATACCAGGGCGGTTTGACGCTGACGGTTATCAAAGGGGCAATTGAAGAAGGTTTGTTCAGCGGGGACTTTGCCTTAAGGGCAAAGGGATTTAAGGAGCTGGCATCGAAGGAAATTGATGATTTTCTCCTCTATCCATATGGGGATAACGTACTCGCAAAGCTTTGCGCAGATGATAGCGACAGACTTGTTTTGTACTATCTGATTGATGCAATATTTGAAAGAGCTGCCAAGCTGGTAGCAGTGAACCTGACTGCTGTAATGATGAAGACCGGCAAAGGAACAAATCCTTGCTCTCCTGTATGTATAACTGCCGAAGGAACGACTTTTTATAAGTCCAGGCTTTTCAAAATCAAGCTGGACCATTATATCAGAACCTTCACGAATGATAAGAAGAGTTTGTATTGTGAATTCGTCAAGGCTGAAAACACCACACTGATAGGAACTGCAATAGCCGGGCTGCTCAATTAGAGCAGCCTGTTTTCCATGTGCGCGCGGCATGCGCGCGACCTTGACGGTGAAAGTCCGTTACGGGGGTTGATAGCACCAACCGTTAGCCAAGGGCAAGGGTGTCCATCGTGAGGTGGAATCTGAAGGAAGCCTTAAGGCAAAGTCCCGGCCTGACG
>JAOACY010000065.1 GCA_026417615.1 Clostridia bacterium | reverse complement strand
TTTTTGGATCTTTTGCCTGACGGTACTGGAGGAAAGCTTTCCGGTCCGCTTTTTGAAGGAGCTCGAACCAATATACCCTATAAAAGGAAATACACGCTTGAATTTTATAACGTAGGAGCATTAAAGGGTGAACAGTACGCTGAGGCTACCTTGAAGATTGAGACCATTGCAACAGGCAACGGCAAAATCAGCACAAAGGAGCTCAGCCCAAAGCTCCAGCCCCCTCTTATACAAAAGGATGCAGAAACACGGCCTGACTTTAAGGTGAAGGAATACAAGCTCAAGTTCAGCGGCGGCCCCTTCGGGAAGTTTACTTACAAGGAGGGGGATACCGAAATCAAGATGTCCATGTCTAGTGATGGAAAAAATGTTGTGTTTGATCTTCCCGGGTACTCAACAAAGCCGCTGGTCCTGGAGGATCAGAATGCCTTTGAGACTTGGATGAAGGCTGTTGGAAAGCCGGTTGCTGCAAAGCAGAAAATGCTGGATTTGATAAATGAGCATAAACATACTGTTCCTATAGCAGGAGCTATATTATTGCTTGCAGGGGTGGCAGCAGCTGCGTTTATTATATGGAAATATGGAAAAGGCAAGCTTCTGCCTCATTAAATACCGTAAGCCCATTTATACGATAGACAAAAAAGTGTATTCTTTCTGATTTTGCTTATATATTAGGGAATTGTGCTTTCTTGATAATATGTAAATGAATGAAAATAAGGAGGGATGCATAATGAAGGCACTTTTTCTTTCCGGTGCAAGAGATTCAAAACTGTCACTACTTACAGACAATCTTCCAAAATCCATGCTTCCTATCATGGGAAAGCCGCTTCTTGAGAGGCTGCTTTCCGGCATAAAACACGCAGGTATTAAGGAAGTGGTAATAGCCACAGGACCAAAAGCCAATGAAATAAAAAGCCATTTTGACAATGGCGGCAGATTCGGGCTTAATGTCAGCTACCTTGCACAGGATTTGCCATTAGGGAGCGGAGGTTATATTAAAAAAGCGGGAGAAATGTCTCCTGATACCTACCTCGTTCTAAACTCCTATTTTCTTACCGAGATTGACTTTAAAAGACTTATCCAATACCACAGGGATATGGATGCGGATGTTACTGTTGTAGGCTTATGGTCCGAGGATACCACCGGCTGTGATGTTATAGAGTATACTCCCACAGGCATGGTCAAGTCCATTTGCAGACAGCCTACAGTAGCTGGAGCTTCGCCATATATAAATGCCGGTATTTATGTGGTCAATCCGTCTGTCATATCCAAAATGCCTGATAAAAAGATTTTGTCCTTTGAAGAGGATGTAATTCCAAGGCTTGTTGAAAATAATTTCAACGTGGCTCTTTATAAAAGCGGGCACTACTTTATTGATATAAACTCAATAGAAAATTACATAAAGGTTCACAGGGATATGCTGAGCGGCTTGTATAAAATACCGGGGCTTACGATTTCACAAGATCTTATTATAAAAGGGGTTAACAGCAAGATACATCCCGATGCAAGAATTACAGGACCTGTCTATATTGGCAATAACGTTGAGATTGGGCCGGATGCCTTTATCGGACCGGATACCGTTATTGGAAACAAGGTGCGTATTAATATGGGCAGCCGGGTCATTGGAAGCATTATATGGGACAATGTTATGATAGAGCGGGACTCCAGAGTTATCAATACCATTGTTACCTCACATGCCAGAGTCGACAAAAGATTTAAATTTAAGAACGTTATATTTACTGGACATGATTTGAAAGATATCGCCATTTAAACATATGAAAAATCATCGAATTAGCAGCAAGAGAGGTGTTTATATGCTTTATCCTTATAAAATGATGCCCGTATACAAGGACTACATATGGGGAGGACACAATCTAAGAAAACTGGGTAAATCCACACCGGAGGGACAGGTGGCAGAAAGCTGGGAGCTGTCGGGCATATCGGGAAGTGAAAGTAAAATAGCCAACGGTCCGTTAAAAGGACAGACTCTGATAGAGGTAATAAGAAGATACGGCAAGCTGGTGCTCGGAGATAAATTTGCATCAGATAAAATTAAC
>JAOACY010000026.1 GCA_026417615.1 Clostridia bacterium | reverse complement strand
TATAGCCCTTGCTCTGCTTTGTACTTTGTTGAAGCGCTTTCCGGGAAAAAACCTGTTGGATATATATGAAGCCATCCTTGGCAAACCAATAGGTGTGCTTTTTTCATTACTGCTGTTTGCCATTCTGTTTGTTACCGCAATAGCAAACCTGCGGGAGTTTATTGATGTGTTGAAGGTATATGTGCTTCCGGCAAGCCCTCCAAGCTATTTGCTTATTTTGTTTATATCCGTTGCTTCGGTGCTGGCTTTTCTGGGTCTGGAAACCCTCGCACGTTTTTCGAAGCTTATAGCTTATATATTGCTGGCCGGATTTGTTATTGTTTTAATCCTCGCCATACCCCTGTATGAGCCGCACCGCCTTTTCCCCATACTGGGGCATGGGCTACGGGATACAATTACCCATGGATTGCGAAGAAGCTCTGCCTATGGTGAAATCATCATTATCGGAATAATGGTCAACTCCCTCCAAGGTGCAAGGCATGCCAAACGAGCGGCATATATCGGTCTTGCTTTATCAGGACTGATTGTATCCTCCGCCCTGCTTGCATTTTCACTGGTGTTCCCCTATTATACCGGCCAGGAAATTACTGCACCCATATACCTTATGGCCTCACTCATTGAATATGGGAAGTTCATTCAAAGGATTGAGCCTGTTTTCTTTTTCATCTGGAATATAAGTACAATTATCTCGGTGGCAGTCCTTTTTTACTTATCCCTGGTTGTATACTCTCATGTGTTTCGGCTTGATGATAAAAGGCCTCTTATAATTCCCTTTGCCATCATATTGCTTGTATTATGCATGCTTCCCATGAGTATAACACAGGTCACCGACATTATGGTTCAGTTTTTAAGGGAATACGGATGGCTTTTCTTCTATATCCCTCCTGCCATCACTTTGCTGGCAGCAAGCATACGAAAAAAAGGGAGGAATATATGCCAATGAAAAAAACAGGATTGCTGCTCATTTTTATTCTTTTCGCTGCTCTTTTAACCTCCTGTTATGATGCACGGGAGGTAACCGATACTGCATATGTTCAATTTATCGGCATAGATAGGGGCGTAAAGGACAAATGGCGCTTAACCTTAAAAATCGCTACTCATAGCTGCAGCAAGGATAGCAGCGGCAGTGGAGGGGCTCAGCCTGCTGAAAGCAAATCCGTCACTATCGATGCTCCTTCCTTTTACGGAGGAGTAAACCTGTTAAACACAAATGTGCCGCAAAAGCTTGAATTTGCGCATGCCAAGCTGCTGGTTATTTCTGAGGACCTCGCACAAAGCGGCCTGGTGGGCGAGTATATTGCTCCTTTAATTCGTTTCCGTGAAATCAGGCGAACGCTGGATGTGGTGGTTTCACAAGGCTCTGCCCAGGATTTTGTGGAAAAGACAGAGCCTTATCTGGGTGGAAGTCCCATTGCCGCAATTGAGGATTTAACCTTTGAAGCGGAGAATACCAGCTATTTCCCCCATGTAACGCTGAATGATTTCTACAATGCCGTAAAGTCCACCTATCGCCAGCCGGTTGTAACATTGGGCGGGCTGCATGACCCTGCCA
>JAOACY010000004.1 GCA_026417615.1 Clostridia bacterium | reverse complement strand
CAATTCTGAAGCCAAAATGCCTAGGAGGGCATTTTGAGTATCATGTGACACGACGTCACATTGATGCGTGCGAGGAATTGCAAGACAAGTCGTTAGTGATTTCATCGAAGTTTCAGAAAATGGGTTCTTGCGGCAGAATCATATTTATATATCCTTATTTTTTTGTCACCAAAGATGAACACAAAAATGCAGGAAGGCCATTTTGCTTTCCTGCATTTTTGCAGCTTTTGTACCTGCTACTTAAATAAAGAATGCGCCAGCTCCGAATAATGGGAACATAAACAATAACAACAGGATAATTATGAAGAAAACAAGCCCGAATCCTCCGAAACCTACACCTGCTCCCGCAGCTGCAAATCTTGAATCATCCATTCTGAGCACTCCTTTCTTAATTAAATTACATAGTAACTTTATGTACTATATACTATTCAGCTATAAATAAATTGTTACAATTCCAGAGCATTTTTTATCTTACTCAATAATATGATAGGTACATAAGCAGAAGGGAGTGTTCATTTTTGATTAAGCCCACTTATATCGATCTGCTGGCAAGGTATGGCATAGACGCAGCCCACCCCGGAGGCATGCCTCTCACCATCAGGCTGCTGCGAACCCTTAATATAGACAAAAACACGAAAATTCTGGATGTCGGCTGCGGAACCGGCAAGACAAGCGCCTTCATAGCCCGAAGCTATCAATGCAGTGTAACAGCAGCAGATGTCAACGATCAAATGCTGATAAAATCAGCTGACAGATTCACCAGAGAAAACCTATGTATTGAGCTAAGAAAAGCAAATGCAGAAGCCCTGCCCTTTGAATCCGGAACCTTCGACATACTGCTGTCAGAATCTGTAACAACCTTTACATCAATCAATAAAGCTATTTGCGAGTATTATAGGGTTCTTAAACCCAGCGGAACACTTGCGGCTGTCGAAATAACAGCCAAAACCCCACTGACCGCAAATGACTTAGGCAATTTGAAGCTTGTCTATGGCATCGACAGAATACTTACCAGGGATGAATGGGTGGAATCCTTCAGTACGAGTGGTTTTGAGGATATCAAAAGCTTCATGGTGCCCGCCGTTCCCACAAGAAATATAACTTCCGTTAATATGCTTCGGGACTTTGCTCCTCATCTTAGAATACTAAACCATTACAGAAGGCGGTTATGCTACAGGGTATATATATGCAAGAAGCAATATTCATTCAGATAAAAAGCGGAGACACGGCAAAGGCACGTTTCAATAGGCAAACTTGTTGAATCCTACCCCTTTAAAACTCACCCGCGGTAAAGTTTATACTTTTCATAGGTTAAATGCCCCCTTTGTTATTGTTTTTTCAGACAATTAACAAATTCGCAAAGGCTTGGCCTTCACCTTTTGTTATATTGTGGTTTCTAAATTTTTACATTTTAAGCTTCATGTTCGTACGAAACTTACATAAGTAATTCCTGCGTTCGCTCGTAGTTTTCTTGTTTTTTCATGGTTTTATTGCTATAATTGAAGTGTTTATTTTGGTTGAAAAAACCAGGCGAGGTGGACAAAGTGGCGATCAGTTATAAAAAGCAGTGGAAACTCTTAATTGATAAGGACTTAAAAAAGAAAGCCCTGCAAAAGCTTGCATGAATCAGTTCTGCTTCCATAACTAAACTCGGCAAGAATGAAAATGTGAATACTGAAATACTTGCGAAGATATGTAAAGCCTTAAATTGTGATATAGCCGATATTATGGAAATGAGCGATGACGTGAAACGATAAAGAATTGGGTGGGGTCATTATGGAATCATATACGCCGTATCAGACAAGATATTTTGCCGAACAAATACTTCTTAAACGCCCGCAGTCCAGTATTGAAGGGCTTGCTTCCGCTATGTCCGGCGTAAAGGTTGATCTGAATCCCCATCAGGTAGATGCCGCCTTGTTTGCCTTGAAATCACCGCTTTCCAGCGGTGCGCTTCTTGCCGATGAAGTTGGTCTGGGTAAAACAATTGAGGCAGGGCTTGTCCTTGCACAATACTGGTCGGAGCGTAAACGCCGTATCCTGCTCATTGTTCCCGCCGCACTTCGAACACAATGGCGCACGGAACTTGATGTGATATAAAACTGAATCTCTTGAGAAAATCGAACAATGGTTTCATCATCATAATCGTTTTGAACAGTTCCTCATCAAATTCCTTCAGGGTGCTGATTTCCGCAAGAGATTCTTTCAACTTCTCAGCATTTCTTGGTTGATCATATACTTTGGCCCCTGCATAGTAGAGCTGCGCTCTCCTGATAATCAGTTCTGGCAGCTCCGGATTCGAGTAGTCACCTTCCATCTCCAGTTCCTTAATCCGGTTCTCAGTCTCTCTTAATTCCATGCTCATCTTCGGAGGTTCTTGTGGTTTGATTTTTTCGATCAGCCACCTTTGCCTTAATAGTTGATTGGTAGCTTCTATAAAAATCTCTTTCAAGTCCTCTTCGGTGAAGAAATGGTTTTTGCATAAAACCCGGTTTTGGTAGATATAAAGTTTGCACTTCCATTTGACCTTTTCAGAAGGCTTTCCAGCATGCTCGATGTACTTCTTGTAGTTTTCACCACATTCGCCGCATCGGTGATCTTGTCAATATTACTTGACACATTTTTCTCGAACAATATGTGGCTTTGGCGCTGGGATATAATGGGATTGAGCGTAGCGAAATCCCATTATATCCCAGCGCGCCGCC
>JAOACY010000122.1 GCA_026417615.1 Clostridia bacterium | reverse complement strand
TTATGCGACTTTATCGAATATTCACAAGTATCTGAAAACAGAAAACCGTGTACCCTACAGACCTAGTGCTTAGGCACTCTCCAGGGTTGACACGGTCATTTATGGTTGGTTTATTGTGGAATTAACTTTTAACTCTAAAGTGTTTATATAACTCTTTAGTTTTTTAATGTCACAAATATATATATCCCTAAGACTGCGGTTATATATAACGCTTGCCGGATGGTAAAGGGGAAATAATTTATACTCCGCTTGTCCTATATGCACAAAGCCAACTTCACCATGCACAGAACCTATCGTTGTCTTGAGATTACCTGTAACTGCCCTTAAAGGAACATTGCCCAGCGTAACAATGAATCCAGGCTTTATGATTCCTATCTCATTTAATAGGTACTGCCTGTTCATCTTAATTTCCTCCGTCGTTGCCGGTCGGTTTACAGTTCTGTCCGACTTGGGGTTTGTTTTTGATAGCCTGTACTTAATTGCATTACTTATGTATATGTATGTCCTGTCCACTCCGAGTATGCCCAAAAATTCATTAAGATTCCTTCCTGCTGTTCCAACGAATGGCTTCCCCAGCTTAACCTCATCTTTCCCCGGAGCCTCTCCTATCAGCAGCAGCTCGGCGTCAGGGTTGCCGTCGCCTAATACTATCTCATTGCCTTCAAACTCTTCCTTATATTTTTCATAGAGAATATTTAACCGGTCTCTTTTGGTCATGTTCTTATTCCTTTACGACTTCCTCAAGCTTTGCCTTCACCTTTTTGAAATCTTCCCACATTAGTATTTTCTTTGACTCGTCTCGCAGCAGTGCTGCCGGATGAAAAGTCGGCATGATCCAATACCCCTTGCGCTCTAGCCACTGACCCCTTATTTGTGTAATCTTTGCGTTTTTGTCAATTATATATTTCATTGCCGTGGCGCCCATGCATACGATAATTTTTGGCTTTATCAAAGCAACCTGATTCCGCAGGAAGGGAAGACACCTTTCAGCTTCTTCATCCATTGGTACCCGGTTTCCAGGCGGACGGCACTTTACAATATTGGCAATATAATAGTCATCTTTCTTGAACGGCATAGCATCCAATAACAAATCAAGCAGCTTTCCTGCCGCTCCAACAAACGGCAGCCCCTGCTCGTCCTCCTGTTGCCCAGGCCCTTCGCCTACAAGCATCATGGGGGCATTCACGTTTCCTCTGCCCACAACAACATTCTTTCTTGTATAGCCTAAATCGCACTTTTTACATTCTTCACACTCTTTAATGAGTTCTTCCCAATTCAGCATGGCTGCCTCCAGCATATATTTCTTATCTATATTATCTATATTAAAAATGTAAGCTATTTATCGCAGCAACATATATATCGTAAAAATTATTACATTGGAAATTAATGCCGAAACCTTTCGTTTATAAGCTTTTGTGTCTCCTCCCTGTCGCATATGAAGTACCATACATCATTTATATATGCAGGTTCTCCAGGAAGTGTATAAGAATTAATATCATCATAATCAAGGTTTTTTATAAGGGGCAGGTTACGGTTTATATCACCGATTTCTATATTGCTTTTAAGATATTTGCGCAAAATTAGGAAAATATCATCTGCCTTAGATATATACTTCAGCTTTGCCTTCTGACTGATAAAAGCTTTGAGGAAAGCCTGCTGCATTTTGATTCTTCCAAGATCACCGTCCGTATATCCCTGTCCCCTTCTGTTCCCCTTTCTGTATCTTACCAGCTGCTCAGCCTTTCTTCCATCCAGAACCTGAAGCCCCTTTTCAAGATGAATATGAAGGTTTTGCTCAGGATCATCATAGTTCATGTCAAAAGGTATATACATCTGAACGCCGTCTACTGTGTCTACTATTTTTCTGAAGCCCTCAAAATTCAATGTTATATAGTATTGAATATCTAGGCCGGTCAATTCTTCTACCTTTTCAATAACAAGCGCCTCTCCGCCCATTTTTACAAGAGAATTGATTTTTGCCCATTTGTTTTTAACCCTTACCCTAGTGTCTCTTGCGATTGACAGTACGTTCAATTTGTTTTCCATAGGGCTCAGGCTTAAAAGTATCATTACATCTGATCTGATTTCTTCTCCATCTAAGCCTAGCAGCATAATATTAATCAATTTGTCTTCTTCAGCCGAAAGCTTATTGCTTAACTTTTCCGCCTGCGGAAGCTTTATGATATCCCCCTTTTTAGTGTTTATGGCTCCATCACGGCTTGACAGAATGCTTACGCCCGATGAAAACAATACAGCACCTAGGAAAACACAAGCAACCAGAATCAATTTCTGTACCCGCATACTAATTATCTGCCTCGTCATTAAAATCTAATCAAAATTAGTATCTGTATTGGCAGCTAATTAATAATGGAACATTATCCCGAAATATACAATTGCCTTTACAAAATCCCGGCTATTAACCGGTGTTTTGAAATAGCTACTTGCAATTTGCAAGCTTCTCTTCTTTGCCGAAACCGGCAACCGTCTCTGCAAATTTTTTAAGCTTTTGATATACTCTGTAGTTAATGGTTCCCCTTGGGTAGGATCCGTTTTTGTTCTTTTCTCCCGCCTTAATTCCTGTGAGTATTTCTATACCCTCATCAATGGTTTTTACGGGATATATATGGAATTTGCCTTCTTTGACCGCTTCAATAACTTCATCATTCAGTACCAGGTTTTTCACATTCTGGTATGGGATTATCACACCCTGCTCTCCGGTAAAGCCCCTAAGCTTGCAGAGCTCGAAGAAGCCTTCAATCTTGATTGTCGCTCCGCCAATTGGCTGTATTTCGCCCTTTTGGTTTACGGAGCCCGTCACGGCAATCCCCTGCTTGATTGGCGCATCTGCCAGGCTTGAAAGTATGGCGTACAGTTCCGCGCTTGAAGCGCTGTCACCGTCAACCCCGCTATAAAGCTGCTCAAAGCACAGATTGGCAGACAAGGAAAGCGGCATATCCTGTGCAAACTTTTGACCAATATACCCGCTTAGTATAAGCACTCCCTTTGTATGGGAGGTTCCGCTCATTTCTACCTCTCTTTCAATATTTACAATACCGCTTTCCCCGATATACGTTGTAGCGGTAATTCTGGAAGGTTTGCCGAAGGAATAATCCCCCATGTCCAAAATAGTGAGCCCGTTAATCTGTCCTACGACCTCTCCCGAGGTATCAACCATAATAGTGCCATTTTCAAGCAGCTCGAGCAATTTTTTGTCATACTTGTTGCTCCTGTATATCTTCTCCTTAACAGCCCTCATGACATGCCTATCCCTTACAAGCATATCTTCATCAATTGCCGCCCATGCGCAGGATTCACAAAGAATCTCCACAATGTCATTGAACCTTGTCGTGAGCTTGTTCTGGTCTTCAGTAAGCCTGGAGCTGTACTCAACCACCTTTGCAACAGCTGTGCTGTCAAAATGCAGTGCATTCTCCCTGCGGCAGAAGGAGCTCACAAACTGGGCAAGCTTCATGATATTTTCTTCGTTTCTGTCCATTTCTTCATCAAAGTCTGCTTTAATTTTGAACAGCTTGCTGAAATCCTCGTCATATTCGTACAATAACTGATATATATAGGAATTCCCCACCAGAATGACCTTTATATTAGCAGGTATAGGTTCAGGCTTTAAAGCCGATACAGCCACAAGCCCCATCTGCTCCTTCATGTTCTCAATGCAAATCTGCCTGGTTTTAAGGACCCTTTTCAAGGTCTCCCAGGATTGGACATTGCTAAGGACATCTTTCGCCTGGAGTATCAAATATCCTCCGTTAGCCTGATGGAACAGCCCGGCTTTTATCATTGTGTAATCTGTGGTCATTGTTCCGAATTCATTTTCATACTCCAGCTTCCCAAGCAGGTTATAGTAAGTTGGGTTGAAGTCAATAATAACCGGCGCGCCCTTTAACTCACTATTGTCAACAAACAGATTGACCTTGTATTTTTCAACAGATGTCTCCTCAGAACCTCTTATCCATGGGATAATCAAATGCTGCTGTTGCTCCTCAGATATTTCCTCTTCTCTAAAATCATCAAGGTTTTCAAGAATATCATTTTGTACCTTGTCCAGGTAGGCTGTTACCTTGTCATACTCCCTGTACTTTTCCTTCAGGTCGTTAATATGCATTCCCACCGCAAAAAGCGCTATTTTATTCTCCCATTCGGAAACCTTCTTTTCGGCTTCCTTTTCAATATTTTTTATTTTCCTGATTATTTCTATGGTTTCTATTTGTATTATTCCTGATTTTTCATTTATTTCATGCTTTATTTTTTCATCCAGATCTCCGTATTCCTGCTCGCTTATTGTTTTTCCTTCTATTACGGGCAGGAAGTATATGCCGGCACTTGTGGTCTTAACCTTAAAGCCCTGTTTTCCAGCATCTTCATCAAGCTTTTGCAATAGATCGTCCCTTTTGTTTTGAAAGGTTTTAATTATGTTGGTTTTTTCCTTTTCATATTCGTCACTGTCAAAGGCTTTCGAAATCTCTTGCTTCAGGATTTTTACGAACTCCTCCATGTCCTTCTGGAAAACCCTTCCCATGCCGGCAGGAAGGTTAATTGCCATAGGTTGATTGGGCTTGTCAAAGTTATATACATAACACCAATCATCAGGGATCTTCTCTTTTTGTGCGATATTTTTAATAAATTTTTCTGCATAGCTTGTTTTGCCGGTACCGGTCATTCCTGACAGATAAATATTATATCCCCGGGTTTTTATCCTGAGGCCGAACTCTATAGCTTTAACAGCTCTCTCCTGTCCGATGATACCGCTCAAAGGTTCAAGCTCCGATGTATCCCTGAACCTTAGAGTTTCTGGCCTGCACTCATTGCGCAGCATATTATGCTTCAATTCCCTGACTCCTGACATCTCGCAACCCCCTCTGCTTCATAATAATGCCAAAATGCTATTAACTATAATAGATTTTTTTGATTGTAATAATATATTTTTGGAAGTCGATCGGTAGAACTCTATAAAACATAATTATTCTACTGGAAATGACAAAAATCCTCTTTTTGAAAAATAATAGGTTTAAGTTTATTGCTGGTTCTCTTTCCACATTATAATGGCATCTTCATTATTATCCGAATAGTATGCTTTCCTGACTCCTCCATCTAAAAACCCATACTTGCTGTAGAGCTTTTGAGCAGCATAATTGCTTTTCCTGACCTCAAGAGTCATTTTAGTTATCCCTTCGGCTTTAGCCCTCTCTATAAGCTTCTCAAGCAAGGCGCTTCCAACGCCGTTCCTTCTGAACTCAGGGTGTACCGCTATATTGGTTATATGTCCCTCGTCAAACACCTTCCACATGCCTGCATATCCGGCAATCATGCCATTAATCCTTGCTGTGAAGTAAATCGCAAATTTATTTTTTGTTATTTCTTCAATAAAAGCATTCCTTGACCAAGGTATTTTAAAGCTAAGTTTTTCAACTGCCATGACACCGTCAATATGCTCATATGTCATGTCCACCACTTCAATATTGCTCATCAAATCTGCCCCTTGTTTGCTTTTTCATACTCTCTTTCCGCTTGTGATTTCCTCAAATAAAAGGGAACCATATCAAAGCAGCTTTCCAGCATGCCGCGGGAGGCCTTTATATATGCAGCATAAGCTACCGAGGCTCCCTTTTGAAGCATCAGGCTTTCGGGAACAAACTCACATCTATCCCTAAGCTCAATCAGAAGCAGTTCCCTGTGAATTTCAACAGCATCTCCGACAAAAACAACCTTGCTGTTTTTTCCCTTTATAATATCAATGAGCTCCAGAACCGAAACCCCCATATAACCGCTTACCTGCGTCTGAATCCCCTTTTCATACTTGTAAAGTGCTGTATAGACCTGGTTGTTCCTTGCATCCATAATAGAGCAGATCAGGCAATCTGAGACCGGTGCGTTATATGCAAGAGCCTCCAAGGTCGGGACACTGACAACCGGTTTCCCTGCCGCAAAAGCCATAGCCTTTATGGCTGTGACACCAATCCTCAGCCCTGTAAAAGACCCGGGACCAATTGATGCGGCAAACACATCGATGTCAGACGCTGTCATCTCCAAGCTCCCAAGCAGCTCATTAACCATGGGCATCAATTTTTGGGAATGAGTGTTCTTATGATTTATTGAATACTCGCCAAGTATTTTGGTGCCCTCCGAAACAGCCACAGCAGCAACCTGCGACGAAGTATCAACTGCCAGTATCTTCATAATCAAATTTCCTTTCGGTTAATCCAAAGAGTAAATCCTGTTAAACATCAATTCCTTTTTATTTAGCGAAATTGACTTGTTGATAGTTCTGTACCTTCAATTTCTATTATCCTTACATCTGTGCCTTCCTGAAGGGCTTTGCTTATTTTTACCCTGATTACGTCCTTAGGAAGTATTTCCGCGATTAATTCCGCCCATTCTATGACTACAACACCCTTAGCATCAATATATTCTTCAAATCCTATTTCAAACATCTCTCCGGGATCAGCAATTCTGTATACATCAAAATGGTATAAAGGAATATTGCCTTTGTATTCATTTACAATGGTAAAAGTGGGACTGGTTATATAGCCTTGTATTCCTAGAGCTTTGGCAATTCCATTGGTAAAAGATGTCTTTCCGGTGCCCAGGCTTCCGCTAAGGCATACAATATCGCCCCTCTTCAATAGACTTCCCAGCTTCATGCCGGCTTCAACTGTTTCCTCAGCCGATGTTGTCTTGATTTTAATCATCTGTATTCCTCTCGAAAACTATTTTACCATTTATTATCGTCATGTCCGCCCGTGATTTAAGCTCCAGAGGATTGCCGTCAAATATGGCTATATCCGCATCTTTGCCTAAAGAAATACTTCCCACTCTGTCAGCAATTCCCGTAATCTCCGCCGCATTTATTGTTATGGCTTTAAGCGCTTCGATTTCATCCATGCCTTCCCTTACTGCCATAGCGGCGCAAAGCGTCAGGTATTGTACAGGTATGCAGGGGTGATCTGTCATAATAGCTACCTTTACTCCGGCTTTTGATAAAATCCCAGGTGTTTTGAGGCTTTGGTTTTTAAGCTCTACCTTTGAACGGTCTGTAAGCGAAGGCCCTACAATAGCCGCAACTCCTTCTTCCAGCAAAATATCGCTTATTAGGTGGCCGTCGGTGCAATGCTCAATAGTTACCTTCAAATTGAACTCTTTTGCCACCCTTATAGCGGTTAAAATATCGTCCGCCCTGTGAGCATGGGCTTTAAGCGGTATTTCTCCGTTCAAGACCTTTACCAGAGCCTCCATCTTCATATCATACTCGGGTTTTTCATTTTCCTCACTGTCTGCATTATACTCATCAATCTGCCTTTTGTACTCCTTAGCCTTCATAAGGCCTTCTCTGAGCATGGCTGCTGTTGCCATACGGGTCATAGGCATCTGGCGCTTCTCGTTGTATACGGTTTTTGGGTTTTCTCCAAAGGCTATCTTCATAGCAACCGGCTCTTTCAGTATCATTTCCTCAATTCTTCTGCCATAGGTTTTTAATGCGGCAAACTGTCCGCCTATAACATTTGCGCTTCCAGGGCCTGTAACAACAGTGGTTATCCCGTTCTTCCTTGCTTCAAAAAAAGCCCTGTCCAAGTGGTACACCCCATCAATCGCCCTAAGGTGCGGCGTCAGCGGATCTGTCATTTCATTGCCGTCTTCTCCCTCAAAACCGGTAGAGTCCTCCCACAGTCCGACATGGCAGTGGGCATCTATAAGTCCCGGCAAAACATACTTGCCTTCTGCATCAATTATATTATATGCTTCCGACTCAACATCATCCGGGTATGAAGACATACTTCCCACACCGGTAATTTTACCCTCATTGGCAATAATATATCCCATGTCAAAATCAGTGCCTGACATGGTCAATATCCTGCCGTTCTTTATAACAAGCATTTAAGCCTCCTGTTTTGTTTTTTATATTTTAATACAACAATCTGACAAATACAACAGAAAAGAGCACCCTTTAAGATGCTCTTTTTAATCCGGTCATTATCTCTTTGAGAACTGTGGCGCGCGACGTGCCTTTTTGAGTCCGTATTTTTTTCTTTCCTTCATTCTCGGGTCTCTGGTGAGGAAGCCTGCCTTCTTGAGTACAGGCCTCAATTCTTCATCAGCCTTGAGCAGCGCTCTTGCAATTCCGTGCCTTATTGCGCCTGCCTGTCCTGTAAATCCGCCTCCAACAACCTTGCAGAGAACATCAAATTTGCCGATTGTGTCTGTAAGCACCAAAGGCTGCTTGCATATAACCTTCAGGGTTTCAAGCCCAAAGTAATTGTCTATTTCTCTGTCATTAATAATAATTTTTCCTTCTCCGGGAAGAAGCCTGACTCTTGCTACTGACTTTTTTCTTCTGCCGGTGCCGTAGTACTGTACCTTTGCCATTTGTTTCAATTCCTCCCCTCAATCATTAAATATCCAAATCCAATTTTTCAGGCTTCTGAGCCTGGTGCTCGTGCTGTGTTCCCTTGTAAACCTTAAGCTTCCTGAACATTGCCCTTCCGAGGCTGTTGTGAGGGAGCATGCCTTTGATAGCAAGTTCCACTGCGCGTTCAGGCTTTTCAGACATAAATTGTCTGTACTTGATTTCCTTAAGTCCACCTGGATACAGGGAGTGATGTCTGTACAGCTTCTGATCAAGCTTCTTGCCTGTTAGTATTACCTTGTCTGCATTTAGCACGATTACGTGGTCGCCTGTATCAACGTGAGGCGTGTATTCAGGCTTGTTTTTTCCCCTTAATATCTTGGCAACTTCACTTGCCAGTCTTCCCAACGGCTTGCCTTCCGCATCGACAATATACCATTTTCTCTTAACTTCATGGGGTTTTGCCATAAAAGTTTTCATTTGATTTCCTACCTCCTAAAAATCTTCGGCTCATTTAATTCAAAAGAGGAAAGCCTCTTTAAACAATCTCGTTTTTCGACGCTTTTATATTGTAATACAGGTATATATTATGTGTCAAGCATTAAATGCAATAATTTTAATTTATCTCCTGTTTCCTCATTATTTTATCCATATAATAGTTATATCTTGAGTATAGTCGTCCGTCATCTCATTTTTTAAAGACGATTCCATCCATTAATGTGTATAATTGCTCTTGCGCTTGCTATCCTTCAAATTTGATTCTACTGCAAAAACAGCTTTTCTTGAAGCAAGATGCATAAATCACTCACCGAAGTTGCAGTAATTCCGATGTCAAAATGCCGCGGATGGCATTTTGAGCATCACGTGGCAGGATGTCACATTGATGCGGGCGAGGAATTGCAAGACAAGGTGTTAGTGATTTCATCGAAGTTTGCGAAAATGGGTTTTTGCAGCAGAATCAATATATAACCCTAAAGACAAATCACACGAATTTATCTTTCTAAAGCTATGCAGTCAATAAAATTCGAGTAGAATTTTCAGACTTTGTCTCCTGAGCAACGTAGAATAATTCGTAAAATTACACAATTGAGGTGAAAAAGTGCAAGTCATCGCAAAGTTTTTGTTGTAAAGTATATGGTAAAAGAAATTTTATATGTTTAACAAGCCCGGCTTTGAGATCCTCAAAACTCAATATAATTGAATCAATAAAAAAATATGAATAGGATGGTGAAATAGATGGAAGCAGTAATAGAAGCAAAAAATTTGTGTAAGACCTTCACGCTTGGAACCGTTGATGTGGAAGTACTCAAGGATATTGATGTAACAATAAACAAAGGTGAGTTTGTATCAATTATGGGACCTTCAGGCTCTGGGAAGAGCACTCTGCTGTATCTGATTGGCGGTCTGGATAAGCCCACCTCAGGAAGCATACGGATAAAGGGCAAGGAGCTGTCTGGCATGAAAGACCGGGAGGAAAGCCTCATGAGGCGGAGGGATATCGGCTTCGTATTTCAATTCTATAATCTGATACCTAACCTCGATGTGGAGGAAAACATTATGCTCCCAATACTACTTGATGGAAAAAAAATGAAGGATTACAGGAACAGGTTGGAAGAGATCCTCGATATCGTCGGTCTGGCAGAACGCAGGCATCATACTCCCAGAGAGCTTTCCGGAGGGCAGCAGCAAAGGGTTGCCATTGCAAGAGCGCTTATTAACGACCCCGACATTATATTGGCTGATGAGCCAATAGGAAACCTAGACAGTAAAACAGGAACAGAAGTTATGAAGCTGCTGCAGAAAATAAATCTCCAAAAGGGCAAAACAGTGGTTCAGGTAACCCACTCAAAGGAATCGGCGGAATACGGCCAAAGAATAATAAATGTAAGAGACGGAAAGGTGTGTTAATAATGAAAAAAACAATTTTAGCAGCAATTGTGACAGTTTCTCTGGCAGTAGCGTTTACAGGATGCAGTGGCAAAAAAGAGGCTGATGTAAATGCATCAGCAGCTCCAACCCAGAAGGTCAGGCAGGCGGTAGAAGCCTTCGGTGTTGTCCGGTCAAAAGTCATAAAAAACATTAATCCTGGCTTTACTGCCTCAATTGAGAAGGTTCATGTAAGAGAAGGACAGAAAGTTAAGAGAGGAGATGTGCTTGTTACTCTTGATATGGCAGAGTATAATGCACAGCTTTCTGCCAAGGAGCTTGAGCTTAAAGCGCTAAACAGCGAAATTTCTGTACTTGTCTCATCAAAAAAAGGGAGCGCACCTGAAACAGCAAAGCTGCACAATGATTTGAAAACTGCACAAGAATTGTACAGCAATGCTCTTAAGGAGCTCTCAGACAAGAAGGCGCTTCTTGAATCAGGCTCCATATCACAATATGACTATGACCAGTTCAAAAAGTCTGTAGATGCTAAAAAGAAGGCTGTAGATGATTTAAAATTTTCAATAGCAAGCCATAATAACAGCAACCAAGTATCTTTAGACCTTAAGATGAGCCGTGCAAGCCAGCTTGAATCTGATATTGCATTAATGAAGGAAAAGCTTGGCAAGAGTTATATGAAGGATAATAGTATAGTGGCAGATGTAAACAACGGCGTAGTTTTTGATCTTTTCTACAATGAGGGAGATAAGATTGGGCCAGATAGGAAGGTTCTCAGCCTTATGGATCTTGACACCCTGATAATTGAAGCCGATGTGTCAGAAGAGTTCATTAAGGATGTAAAGATAGGCGCTGATGTAACTATCATTCCTTTAGCAGACAAGTCCAAAAGTTTCAAGGGAAAAGTTGCAAGGATCGCAGACAAGGCAGTTCAGAAAAACGGTGAAACAAACGTAATTGTTGAAATATCAATTGATGACAAAAATGATTTCCTAATGCCAAATTTCAACGTAGATGTAAAGATTCAGATGGCAGAAAAGAAATAACCGTATTGATTATGGAAGAATAATACCTTATGATATATTATAACAAACGCTAGAATTACTTAAGCACCGAGGTGTGGAATGAACAGGATTCAAACCAGAGCGCTCGTTGAAGGAGCAGTATTTGCGGCAGTTACTGTAGTTATAGGTATCATAGGGTTTTATATCCCCATAATTTCGTTAATATCAGTTGTCTGGTCAGTGCCAACCATTTTGGTTGCATTCAGGCATGGCTTCAGAACCAGCGTGATTTCCTCAGTTGCATCTTCAATACTGGTTTCGGTTCTGACACAGCCCATGGAAGGGCTTAGGTTTTTTATCGGTTTTGGTTTGCCTGGAATAATTATGGGGTATTTGCTCAAGAAAAAGCAAGGACCTGTTAAAACAATCTTTATAACAGGGGTGGTCCTTGCTGCAGCCAGTATTGTTACCCTCTACCTTGGCATGCTTGCCATTGGGGTAAATATTGCCAATGCCTATGATTATTTGTTTGGCATGATTACAAAAGCTTATAATGAAGCAAGCAGTTCTATGCTTGACATGTACAGTTCCATTGGAGTCAGCCGTGAAGAACTTCTCAAAAGTATAGCTGTTTTCGAAAAAAGCATTGATTTGTTAAAGCTGACCTTGCCTGCAATTCTTTTGTTATCCGGGCTTATGCTAGCTTATTTAAATTTTAAGCTAACAAGGCTGGTTTTAAAAAGAATAAATCATCTGATTGATGATGTAAAACCATTTTCAATGTGGAGATTATCTAAAAAATGGGGGCTTTTTTCTGCTTTCATTCTGCTTTTGGCCATTATCCAGATGTCCCTTGTAAGAGCCGCCCCGCTTAACGCATTAACTTTGAACATCTTTACAATTTTAAGCATGACGGGTTTGGTACTGGGGGTGTCGGTGGCAAAATTTTTTTTTGACAAGCATTCAGTTCCAAAAGCATTAAAAGCAATAATTTTGTTTTTTCTGATTTTTGCATTCGGCAATGCAACCATGCTGCTTGGCGTTTTCGATATGGTATTGGATCTGCGCAAGCTTAAGCAAGATTCAATATAAGCGCTTCAAATTATTTTTCAAAGTGCAGTTAATGACCATTTGTCAAGGTAATTAAATTATAAAAGAAGCTATGATAATGCCGATGAACCTAGCTGTGATTGTTTTCATTCTGCTTGCCCTGTGTGGGATATAGTATTTGCAGCTTCTTTGAAGCCAGCCGTTTTCCTGCCAGTATTTGTAGTCGATTGTATCTTGGTGTTTATCAGCATTCTGCCAGTAGCTTTGCTGTATTTTAAACACCAATAGTGAATAAAATGAAGGCTTTTTGCCGGAGTCTTCTTTAATGGCTCTTAGAAATCTCTCGGCTGCTTTTCTGATTGCTTTTTGATATCTTGTTTTCATCTCATCATAGCTCATTAATTCGCCTGTACGAAATTTATTCTCCCCTGCCACCTTTATCCCCCAGGTACTGAATGCAGTTTTAATTGCATTGATTGCATTATTTGATGAGCCAATTCCTGATGTTGCAAATATATATGCAATTTTGCCGGCAAAAGCAGGTCTGTGACAGTTAAAAGCCATGCGATCAATCCAGTTTTTCATTATCCCGCTTACATTTTCCACATAAACCGGACTTGCGGCAATGATTCCATCTGCTTCAAGCATTTTGTCCCTGATTGAAAGTAGCTCATCCTTCAATGAGCACTTTTCTTCTCCTCTATCAAAGCAAATCCTGCATCCACGGCATATTCTTATGTCCGTATGTCCAAGCTGTATTTTTTCTATATCTACAGTGATTTTTTCTTTATGCGCTGAAGATACTATCTGCTCTTTAATAAGATCAGCAATTCTGCTTGTATTCCCATCTTTTCTGAAGCTTCCAATCAATACGAGTATTTTGATTTCAATCGCCCCCTGACCTTATTTTTATTCCTTCCTGCTGTTTAACCACAGCATTAATGTGTCCTGCAGCATCTAAGCCCACCATTTTGACAGTGTTTTTGCCACGGGGGATTTTCACTTTTTTGTTTCCTTTGAATTCCTGCTCAAAAATATCAATTACTTCGCCGTCCTCTGCAACAACAACCATTTTTAGTTTGCCTTTATCAGCTTTGCAGTCCAATTCAAATTCAAGCTCTGCTTCTTCTTTTGTTTCAATGTGCCACAAGGTTTTTACCCCAATAAACTCGTCAAATTTTCTGCTTGTTTTTTCGCCGATGGTATTCTCGCTGTGCTTAAAGAAAAAATAACTGTCTCCTTGCTGTGCAATCCGTGAATTGTCATAATAAATTTTACGTTTTCCTTCTTTTAATTCATTGCACCCGCTAAGTGCTGTCATTGCAATCATCAGTATCAGAATCCAGAATTGCTTTGAAAACTTCATAATTACCTCCACCAAAAAATATTAATTATGAATTACATACGAAATATTTTAAAGGAGGTCTGGTTTTTTATACTATATCAAAAGAATTTTTATTCCATTATGCAATAAAAAAATAAATCTTGAGTATTTGAATCATGCTTTAGTTATTCATATTTAAAATTCAGTAAAAAACCTCAACCAAATACAGCCCGTGGGCGGGAGCAGTCCTTCCCGCCTTACGGCGGTCACCCTCTCCAATAATTACTGCAATGTCATCAGGTCTCAATTTACCCGTTCCAACTTCAATCAAAGTTCCAGCTATGATCCTTACCATGTTATAAAGGAATCCGTCCCCGGAAATCTGCATCTCAATCAGCTCATCCCTCTTACATAGCTCAAGCCGGTAAACAGTCCTCTCGGAGGTCTTTGCATCGCTGCCGCTGGCCCTGAAGGCTGAAAAATCATGCTTGCCGACTATATGGGCACAAGCTTGCTGCATTGCTTCCACATCCAATGCATGAGACACATGGTAAGCTCTATTTCTTTGCAATGCAGACGGAAACGCTGCGTTATAAATTAAATACTTGTATGTCTTCCCCTTGCACCAGTACCTGGAGTGGAAATCCATGCAGACCTCCTCTGAATGCTTTATGACAATATCTTCGGGAAGAATCCTGTTTAAAGCATATGAAAACCTATCCGGGGGTATTCTTGAATCAGTGAAGAAGTTTGCTACCTGACCCAGGGCATGGACCCCCACATCAGTTCTGCTGCAGCCTGTCAGACTGATTTCTTCGGCAGTGAGCTTTGATATTGCCTGCTCCAGCACTTCCTGCACCGAAACGGCATTGGATTGAATCTGCCACCCATGATAGTTCGTCCCGTCGTATTCAATGGTCAGCTTGATATTCCTCATTTATACTTACTCCCCGGTTCATAAGTCAATGGAAACAAATTTCTGGATTGCCCCCATAATCTACATAAACTCCACAATCAGCAGTATTGCTGAGAAAATCAGCATAACTGACGATACAACAATATCAGCCGCTGTAAACTTAAGCTGCTTCATCCTTGTCCTGCCCTTGCTTCCTCTATAGCATCTTGCCTCCATAGCCGTAGCCAGGTCATCTGCTCTCCTGAAAGCACTTATAAAAAGCGGTACCAGAACAGGTATAAAGCTTTTGGCTTTCTGCATAATGTTTCCCGTATCAAAATCAGCCCCCCTTGAGGATTGAGCCTTAATTATTTTTTCAGTTTCCTCCAGAATTGTAGGAATAAATCTTAAAGCAATTGCCATCATCATAGCTATCTCATGTACCGGTACACCAAGCCGTTCCGTAGGTTTAAGAAGCTTTTCTATTCCATCGGTCAGAGCAATAGGAGTAGTAGTGTAGGTAAGCAGCGATGCACCCATTATCAAAAGAGTAAGCCTTAATGCCATCTTTATGGATAGTTCTATGCCTTCCCTGGTTATCTTTAAAAACCAGAGCTCAAAAACCGGTGTTCCGCTAACAGTAAACAAATTAACCGCTGCCGTAAACAAAACAATGAACAGTACTGGCTTCAGGCCTTTAATTGTATACCCTAAAGGTATATCAGAGGCAATTACAGCTACAATTGTAAAAAGTGCAAGCATTAAAAATGCCGTATAGCTGAAAGCCATAAATGTTACTGCCATATATAGTATAACCAGCAATATCTTGGTCCGGGGGTCAGCTCTATGTACGAAAGAATTCCCGGGAATATACTGGCCGATTGTTATATCCTTTGTCATTTGCACACCCCCAATGCTTTGAGGATTTCTGTTTTTGCTTCATCAACCGTAAGAATATTGGTATTTACCGAAGGTAAAACGTCCTTTAGCTTATGCATGAAATAAGTCACCTGTGGGGCTGAAAGTCCTATTTCTTCAAGCAGTTGCGTATTGCAGAACACATCCTTTGGTTTGCCTTCAATAGCAACGGAGCCCTTATTCATTACGACAACTCTTTCTGCCAGCTTTACTATGTCCTCCATATTATGGGATACTAAAATAATTGTCAGTCCGCTTTCCTTATGAAGCTTGGAAATAAAGCCGAGAATATCGCTTCTGCCTTTTGGGTCAAGTCCCGCAGCGGGTTCATCCAGAACAATAATTTCAGGCTCCATTGCCAGCACGCCGGCTATGGCTACCCTTCGTTTTTGCCCTCCGGACAGTTCAAAGGGTGACTTTGCAAGTATCTCCTCATTAAGTCCCACAGCTCTTACAGAAGCGATGACACGCCTGCTTGCCTCTTCCTCAGGAAGCCCCTGCTTGAGCAGACCGTACGCCACATCCTTATATACCGTTTCCTCGAACAATTGGTGCTCGGGATACTGAAATACAATTCCTACCTGTTTTCTCAGTTCTTTAATATTCTCGCCGGTAACATCCCTGCCATCTATGCTGATTTTTCCTGCTGACGGCTTTAAAAGTCCGTTCAGATGCTGAACCAGCGTGGTTTTTCCTGAGCCTGTGTGTCCGATAATACCCACAAATTCCCCTTTATTTATGTTAATGTTAATATTATTCAACGCTATTTTTTCATATGGAGTTCCCTTCATATAAACATATGAAAGGTTTTCAATCCTTATTGACATTTGCCCCTCCGTAATACAATCGCCTGAACACGGCCACAGCTTCATCTATATCAACAACATCTTCCGGCAGCTTCAAACCGGCTTTTCTCAATTCATAAAACAGCTCTGTTACCTGCGGTACATCTAGTCCCATAGCTTTTATGCCTTCCACATTTGAGAATACCTCTTTGGGCTTGCCATCCAGCACTATTCGGCCTGCATCAATAACCACTACCCTGTCAGCCAGCCGTGCTTCCTCCATATGGTGAGTTATATGGATTACCGTAAGCTTTTCTTCCCTGTTCAGCCTATGAACAACCTCAAGCACTTCCTTTCTTCCTCCAGGGTCAAGCATCGCTGTTGCTTCGTCCAAAATCAGGCATTCAGGCTTCATAGCCAGAATACCTGCAATTGATACTCTCTGCTTCTGCCCCCCGGAAAGCAAGTGAGGCGCATGCAGCTTGTACTCCGACATACCCACAGCGTCCAGGGAGGCATCAACCCTTCTTCTTATCTCAGACGGCTCAACTCCCAGATTTTCAGGACCAAAAGCAGTATCCTCCTCTACGGTCGTTCCAATAATCTGATTGTCAGGGTTTTGAAAAACCATTCCACAGGTCTTTCTGATTTCCCATAAATTATTCTCTTCCTTTGTATCAATCCCATTTATATATATAACACCCTTTGAAGGCAGCAAAAGAGCATTGAGCAGCCTCGCATAGGTTGATTTTCCCGAACCATTGCGTCCAATAACAACAACAAACTGACCCTTCTTAATATCAAGGCTGACTCCTTTAAGCGCCTTAGTCCCATCAACTTTCTCAAAATGCGATGGATAAACATATTCAACATCTATTGAATTAATTATATTCTCATTTCTCATATTTTGCCTCTGCCAAGCCCTTCTTCTAAATGCTTAGGGAACATTGCTGCGCGAAAAAGATGCCAAATATTCAAAGAGGTCTGTCCCCTGTCATTAAACAAATAGGGATTGGGCTGGATATGCTCCAACCAATCCCCTGTAATTGCTGTCAAACCATCATATTTAATAATTATATCAGCTCAAGTATAACCATTTCAGCTGCGTCCCCTCTTCTTGGTCCGAGCTTGTATATCCTTGTGTAACCGCCATTTTTTGCTTTATACTTTGGAGCTATGTCATTGAAAAGCTTGTTGACGAGATCAA
The DNA here is from genome assembly GCA_026417615.1 of Clostridia bacterium. Taxonomy (GTDB): domain Bacteria; phylum Bacillota; class Clostridia; order Acetivibrionales; family JAFADI01; genus SKW22. The sequence goes on along the minus strand of JAOACY010000122.1, from coordinate 16,820 downwards.
GCTGCTTCCCGTCAGCATCCTTAGCCTTGTTAACCCAGTTCATAATCTGTCTTCTAGCATGAAGCCTTGAAGGATTGTCAACTGAAACCATATCAGTTTTTACTTCTCTTTCAACAACCTCATACTTCTTACCTGACTTTGAAGTAACAGTTTTGGTTATCTTCCTTCCATCACTGTCAAGCTTCGCCTTGCTGATCTTTACCTGCTTTGAAGTAAAGTTGTCAGCCTCTTTTACTGCCATTGTAATAAGCTTTTCAGCAATATTCTTAACTTCCTTGGCTCTCGCTTCGGTAGTTTCAATCTTACCGTATTCTATCAGTGATGTAACCAGGTTCTTTAATATCGCTCTTCTCTGATCGGTTGCGCGACCCAATTTTCTCTGTAACGGCATTTAATTCACTCCCTTGCCTCAAATTTCGATAGTAAATGTATTTTTTTAGTCTTCACTTGGAGTCAGTGACAACCCAAGGGCTTGAAGCTTTTGCAGAACCTCTTCAAGAGACTTCCTGCCCAGGTTTCTGACCTTCATCATGTCTTCCTCTGTCCTGTTTATAAGATCCTCCACGGTATTAATGCCAGCTCTCTTGAGACAGTTGTAGGATCTGACAGAAAGATCAAGCTCTTCAATAGTCATTTCCAGAACCTTTTCCTTCTTTGATTCTTCCTTTTCAACCATTATCTCGGTATGCTTAGCATTATCTGAAAGATCTATGAACAGATTCAGGTGCTCGCTTAATATTTTTGCTCCAAGGCTAATAGCTTCATCAGGCTTTATGCTTCCGTTTGTCCAAATCTCCATTGTAAGCCTGTCATAGTCTGTCACCTGGCCTACACGAGTATTTTCTACAGTGTAGTTCACCTTTTTTACAGGTGTGTAAATGGAGTCTACAGGAATAATGCCTATAGGCTGACCATACTGCTTGTTTTTCTCAGCCGGGACATAGCCTCTGCCTTTATTGATCGTCAGTTCCATGTAGAACCTGTGATCACCATTTAATGTGGCAATATGAAGATCGGGGTTTAATATCTCAACATCAGCATCAGTCTTAATATCGCCGGCTGTCACAGGTCCTTCACCATCAGCTTCGATATAGACGACCTTGGGCCCGTCGCCATGAAGCTTCAACGACAGGGTTTTAATATTGAGAATGATTTCTGTTACATCTTCAACAACACCGGGTATTGTTGAGAATTCATGCAATACTCCGTCGATTTTAATTTGATTTACTGCTACACCAGGTAATGAGGATAATAAAATCCTTCTTAAAGAATTACCCAGGGTTGTTCCGTAACCCCTTTCCAGAGGCTCCACAACAAACTTCCCGTACGTATTGTCTTCGCTTGCAGCAACACATTCTATTTTGGGCTTTTCTATTTCAATCACCAAGAACCCTCCCTTTTATAGCTTTTTAAGATTTTGAGGGCAACTGATCCTTATATCTTTATCTCTAAAAGCTTATTTAAGCATTCAATCTTTTCTCTAGACTTCAGTTGCTTGCTATACACTACTTGGAATACAACTCGACTATGAGGTGTTCCTTAAGCGGAAGATCTATGTCTTCCCTTGCTGGAAGTGCCACAACCTTACCGGTAAGGTTTTCTCTGTCAAATTCAAGCCACTGTGGAATTACTTTGCTTCCTGTAATTTCAGCTATAGCTTTCAGCTTCGGTGAAGCCTTGCTCTTTTCCTTAACAGCAATGACATCTCCGACATTCAAAAGGTAGGATGGAATATCAATCTTCTGTCCGTTTACTGTGAAATGTCCGTGTCTAACCAGCTGTCTTGCTTCAGGTCTTGAGGTTGCAAGGCCAAGCCTGTAGACAGTATTGTCAAGCCTTGTTTCAAGTATCTGCAGGAGGTTTTCACCGGTTATGCCTTTTCTCTTGGATGCCAGTTCAAAGTATCTTCTGAACTGTCCTTCCAATATACCATAGAACCTTCTGGCCTTCTGCTTCTCACGAAGCTGAATACCATACTCTGATAATTTCTTTTTCTGCTGCCCATGCTGACCTGGGGCATATACTCTTTTTGCAATTGAACATTTATTTGTATAGCATCTTTCACCCTTGAGGAAAAGCTTCTCGCCTTCCCTGCGGCAAAGCCTGCAAGATGCGTCCGTATATCTTGCCATCTTCTTATGACACCTCCATTATACTCTTCTTCTTTTCGGTGGTCTGCAGCCGTTGTGAGGAATTGGAGTTACGTCTTTGATTAAGCTAACTTCCAAGCCTGCAGCCTGCAACGCTCTTATTGCAGCCTCTCTGCCTGAGCCTGGGCCCTTTACATAAACTTCAACAGTTTTTAAGCCATGCTCCATAGCAGCCTTCGCAGCGGTTTCTGCAGCCATCTGAGCTGCAAAAGGTGTGCTTTTCCTTGAGCCTCTGAACCCCAATCCACCTGCGCTGGCCCATGACAAAGCATTTCCTGCTGTGTCGGTTATTGTAACTATAGTATTATTAAACGTAGAACGGATATGAGCCGCACCACGCTCAATATTTTTGCGTTCTTTTCTTTTTCTGGTGACTCTTTTCGCACCGGCAGTCTTAGTTGCCATTTACCTTCCAACCTCCTTTTCTACTTCTTCCTCTGAACACCGACTGTTTTCTTGGGACCTTTTCTTGTCCTGGCATTTGTCTTGGTTCTCTGTCCTCTGACAGGAAGTCCGGACCTATGTCTTCTTCCTCTGTAGCAGCCTATTTCGATAAGTCTCTTTATGTTTAAGGAAATCTCTCTTCTAAGATCACCCTCAACCTTGTACTCTTTGTCTAATATTTCCCTTAGTCTGCTTATTTCATCATCAGTCAGGTCTCTAACCCTTGTATCAGGATTTATGCCTGTTTTCTTAAGAATTTCATTTGACTTGGGTCTTCCGATACCAAAAATATAAGTTAAACCAATCTCTACCCTTTTCTCTCTCGGTAAGTCAACACCGGCAATACGTGCCATTTTTTTAACACCTCCATTGAATAATTGACAATTGACAATTGACAATTGACAATTAAAAACATGAATTTTAACGTCAGCCGTCCTCTGCCAATTAAACATTTTTGCTTGCGCAACCAATCATATATCTATTATCATCTCAGGACATGATATGTTAAATATCATGCAGCCGCTCCATAGATGTAATTTTTAATGGAATTCGTTGCATTGTTTTTTCACAATATTTAATTTTACACTAATAATACCTCAATTGACAAGATTTTTTTAAATGTCTATTGTCAATTGCCCATTGTCAATTGGCTTCTATCCCTGTTTTTGTTTGTGCTTGGGATTTTCGCAAATAATCATTACTCTTCCTTTTCTCTTGATAATCTTGCATTTTTCGCATATTACTTTTACAGATGGTTTTACTTTCATTTTAAAATCCTCCTTTGGCTACTTCGCTCTCCAAGTTATTCTACCACGGGTTAAATCATAAGGAGAAAGTTCTAGCGTAACCTTATCTCCTGGCAATATTCTTATGAAATTCATCCTAAGCTTGCCTGATATATGAGCTAATACTTTATGGCCATTCTCAAGTTCTACCTGGAATACAGCATTAGGTAGCGCCTCAACAACTGTACCCTCTACCTCAATAACATCTTCCTTTGCCAAGACTTAAAACCTCCTTATAAAAACCTTTTTGCCCTGCTTCTTAAGCCTGCATGGTCCCTTCTGCAGCCGCAAGGGCTTTCCTCAGTTCTGAGTTTGAGACCTTTAACTTGTTTTGAAGCTTGAATTCCAATTGCTCTATCACTTGTTCCGTCAGGTCCAGATGCTTTATCCTTTTTTTCTTTGGCCTTTCCAGCCGCCTGAGATTACCGTCTGCAACCATAACGAAATTATTATCAATTATTTCAATGACAACAAATTTCTTTCCTTTGTCACGCCCAGCCTTTGAGCAAACAATCTGGCCCAATTTTATGTCCATCAACTCACCCCTTGTTAAGAGGCCATTTTTAACCAGTTTTCGTTAAAATAATCGGCTCTTCTTCTGTTATGGCTATTGTATTCTCATAATGTGCAGACAAACTGCCATCAGCTGTAACAACTGTCCATTTGTTGTCCAGAAGCTTGACCTGGTAGTCCCCTTCGTTAACCATCGGTTCTATGGCAAGAGTCATTCCAGGCTCCAGTCTGGGTCCCCTTTCCCTTGCTGCATAATTTGGTATTTGGGGCAGTTCATGCATTTCTCTTCCAATGCCATGCCCAACGTAATCTCTGACTACTGAAAATCCGTTCGCTTCAACATGTTTTTGGATCGCCAACGAAATATCCACGATCCTTTTTCCCTTCAATGCATTTTTTATTCCTTCAAAAAAGCTCGTGGTAGTTACTTCTATTAGGCGACGGGCATTTTCGGTTATATTTCCAACCGGGAAGGTTCGTGCTGCGTCACCATGAAATCCGTTAAGGTAGACGCCGATATCAATACTTATAATATCTCCATCTTTTAACACTTTTAAACCCGGGATGCCATGTACTACTTCGTTGTTGACAGAAGCACATATGCTGCCCGGATAATCAATCGCCCCCTGAAAACCCTTGTAGCCTTTGAATGATGGTATCCCGCCATTTTTCCTTATAAACTCCTCAGCTATCTGGTCCAGCTCGAGAGTTGTAACACCCGGCACCACTGATTCCTTTATCTTCTCAAGGGCCAGTGCCACAACTTCTCCTGTCTTTCTCATTAACTCTATTTCACTTTTTGATTTTATCGTTATCATCTATTCAATACCTAAAACCTTAAACACTCTCTTGGACGATTCTTCTACACTGCCCTGTCCGTCCACAGTTTTAAGCTTGCCTCTTGCTTCATAGAATTTAATCAAGGGCTCGGTTTGCTCATGGTATACCTTAAGCCTGTTAACCACAGTTTCTTCCTTGTCGTCATCCCGATGTACCACACGTCCTCCGCAGCTATCGCATATACCCTCTGTCCTTGGTGGATTGGACACCACATTATAGCTCATTCCGCATGCGGGGCAAATCCTTCTGCCTGATATCCTGCTTATTATAACTTCATCCGGAACATCTATATTTAAAGCTGCATCCACATGCATTCCCATTTCCTTCAAGGCATTCTCCAAGTATTCCGCCTGGGGTATGGTACGCGGGAATCCGTCCATTATGAAGCCATTATTGCAATCAGGCTGCCTAAGCCTATCTTTGACTAAATCAATTGTAACTGAATCAGGCACAAGCATTCCCTTGTCAATATAGCATTTTGCCAGTTTCCCAAGCTCGGTGCCGCTCTTTATATTGCTTCTGAATATATCTCCTGTAGATATATGAGGTATATTAAGCTTTTCCTGGAGCAATGCCGCCTGCGTACCCTTTCCGGAACCCGGGGCACCTAACAATATCAATCTCATAAGTTCCTCCAAAATCAGAGGTTGGAGGTGAGAGGTTGGATGTTAGTCAAACCTTCCAACATCCTCCTTCCAACTTCGAGCTTATTTGCTTATTCAAGGAATCCTTTGTAATGTCTCATCAGCATTTGTGATTCTATCTGTTTTACTGTATCCAAAGCAACACCAACAAGTATCAGTACTGCAGTTCCTCCGAACCATACATTCCCAAGGCCTGTAAACTTTTGAAGAACACTGGGGAGTATAGTTATCAGAGCAAGGAAAAGCGCTCCGAACCATGTCACTCTGTTAAGGACCTTGGCAATGTAGTCTGAGGTTGGCTTACCCGGTCTTATCCCAGGTATGAAGCCGCCGTTTTTCTTCATGTTGTTAGCCAGCTCAACAGGATTGAATACAATTACAGTATAGAAGAATGTAAAGAACATAACCAGCAAAGCATATATAATCGCATATCCTATGCCACCCTGGGCATTTTTGAAGAATGTGACAACAGGATGATCCGAATTAGGTGCCACAAAGCTTATAATAGTTGAAGGAAATGCCATGATTGACATAGCAAATATTATGGGAATAACACCCGCAAGATTAACCTTTATGGGAATATGAGTGTTCTGACCTCCATAAACCTTTCTTCCCACAACTCTCTTGGCATATTGTACAGGTATTCTTCTTTCTGCCTGTTGTACCCATATAACTGCCGCTATAACTCCAAGGAAAACAAGGAGTATGGCTGCTATTGCAATTATGCCGATTATTCCGCCACCCAAGGTTTCACCGCGGTAATAAACCACAAGAGCGTTTAGTCCGGCAGGTGCACGGGATACTATACCTGTAAAAATTATCATTGATATTCCGTTGCCTATACCATATTCGGTAATCTGCTCACCAAGCCACATCAGGAATGCTGTTCCGGCTGTAAACGTAAGAGTTATGGTAAGGAAAGCAACCCAATCTCTGTTTATCACTGAGTTTCCTAATCCAAAGTAAAGTCCTACAGCCTGGAGAAAGCCCAGCACTACTGTACCGTATCTGGTATACTGTGCGATAATCTTTCTGCCTTCTTCGCCTTCCTTGCCAAGCTGCTCAAGCTTGGGAATAGCAACAGTTAAAAGCTGCATAATAATTGAGGAGTTAATGTACGGTGTAATACTCATTGCAAATATAGTAGCGTTTTTGAAAGCTCCGCCTGATACTATGTCCATGAACCCGAAAAGAGTACCGCCGCGTTCAGCAAGTTCTCTAAGCACCTGAGGGTTAAGTCCGGGAACAGGTATGAATGAACCTATCCTGTAAACTATTAACATTACAACTGTAAATAGAATCTTTCGCCTTAAATCAGGAATTTTCCAGGCATTCCTTAGCGTATCGAGCATTCCACCCATACTATACCACCTCGACCTTTCCTCCTGCAGCCTCTATCTTTTCCGAAGCCGTCTTGGTAAATTTTGTTGCCTGTACAGTGAGTTTTTTTGTAAGTTCGCCATTACCTAAGATAGCTACTCCGTCATATAGCTTTTTAACAATTCCTGCATCCTTCAAAAGCTCTGCAGTAACTGTCGTACCGTTCTCAAACCTGTTAAGGTCAGATACGTTAACCTCTGCATAAACAGTTGCAAACAGCTTGTTGTTAAAACCTCTCTTAGGAACTCTTCTGTAGAGAGGCATCTGTCCGCCTTCAAACCCAGGTCTTACACCTCCGCCGGCACGCGCATTCTGACCCTTGTGTCCTTTGCCGGCCGTTTTTCCGTTTCCGGTGCCTACTCCTCTGCCTTTTCTTTTAGGCAGCTTCTTTGAACCTGGTGCAGGCTGTAATTCAAATAGTTTCACCCTAAACACCTCCCTTATATTTCTTCTACAGCGATAAGATGAGATACCTTATTAATCATCCCTCTGATCTGGGGATTGTCGTTGTGCTCAACGCTGCTGCCTATCTTTTTCAGCCCAAGAGCTTTTACCGTAGCAACCTGGCCTTCTTTTGCCTTGTTTATACTCTTTACAAGAGTTATTTTCAACTTTGCCACAAGAAGTCCCTCCTAACCAAGTATCTCTTCAACAGTTTTACCACGAAGCTTTGCTACCTCTTCAGCAGTTTTCAACTGAGCAAGACCTTTTATTGTCGCATTAACCATATTTATGGGATTGTTGGATCCCAGTGATTTTGTCCTTATATCATGAATGCCTGCAAGCTCGAGTACGGCTCTGACAGGGCCTCCTGCTATAACTCCGGTACCAGCTCCGGCAGGCTTAAGAAGCACTTTTCCTGCGCCATACACCCCAAGAGCCTCATGAGGTATTGTAGTTTCCACCAAAGGTACCTTAATCAGGTTCTTCTTTGCATCCTCTATACCCTTTCTTATAGCGTCCGGAATTTCAGCAGCTTTTCCCATACCTGTTCCCACATGTCCGTTTTCATCTCCAACAACAACAAGCGCGCTGAATCTGAAGTTTCTACCACCTTTTACAACCTTTGTTACGCGGCCTATATTTACAACCTTTTCTTTCAGGTCCAAAGTACTAGCATCAATTCGTTGCAATTTCTTTCCCTCCTTTGCGTTAAAAATCCAAGCCTTCTTCTCTTGCTGCGTCTGCAAGTTCTTTTACTCTTCCGTGATAAATGTATCCGCCTCTGTCAAATACAACCTTTTTAATTCCTTTGTCAAGTGCTTTTTGAGCAATAAGCCTGCCAACTTCCTTCGCAGCTTCTTTATTTCCTCCATAGGCTATTTTACCTTTTAAAGCTTCATCAATAGATGATGCGGCTACAAGAGTAGTTCCTGTTGTATCATCAATTATTTGAGCATATATTTGCTTCAGGCTTCTGAAGACATTTAGCCTAGGACGCTCAGGAGTACCTTTAATCTTTTTGCGCACCCTCAAATGCTTTCTTAGCCTCGCTACATTCGCTATGGGCTTTCTAATCACTTTTCTTCACTCCTTCCTTTTCCTACTTCTTGCCTTTACCGCCTGTTTTTCCTTCTTTACGCTTGATTACTTCTGTCTCGTACTTGATTCCCTTGCCCTTGTAAGGCTCAGGTTCACGCTTGCTTCTGATCTTCGCGGCAAATTCTCCAACCATCTGCTTATCCATGCCTTTTACTATTACCTTGTTGGGGTTTGGAACATCAACCGTAATCCCTGCCGGCTCTTCCATTTCGACAGGATGGGAATACCCCAAGGTAAGCACCAGCTTCTTTCCCTGCTTTGCGGCCCTGTAACCTACGCCGTTGATATCAAGCGCCTTCTCAAAGCCCTTTGTGACACCGTCAACCATATTGTTAATCAGTGTTCTTGTAAGTCCGTGAAGTGACTTGTGCAGCTTTTCATCGGAAGGCCTCTGAACATACAGCTTATCGCCTTCCACCTTTATTATCATATCTTTGTGCATTTGCTTTGTCAAAGAACCTTTTGCGCCCTTGACAGTAACTACATTACTATTATCAATTTTAACGTCTACACCCTTGGGTATAGCTATAGGCAATCTACCTATTCTTGACATTTACTACACCTCCTGCTCTTAATATTATGGGTGCTTCCACCCTTTTCAGAACATACGGCAGGCTTACCAAAGGTATGCCAGTACTTCCCCGCCAATGCCCTGAGCTCTTGCCTTCTTATCAGTCATAATACCATTGGATGTTGAAATAATGGCAATCCCTAATCCTCCAAGAACCTTTGGAAGCTCATCCTTACTGGCATAAACCCTTAATCCGGGTTTGCTGATTCTCTTTATGCCTGTGATAACGTTCTGCTTGTTGCCTGTGTATTTTAAAGCTACTCTGATAATCCCCTGCTTACCGTCATCTATTTCCTGTATTCCTTTAACATAACCTTCTTCTAACAGTATCTGAGCTATTGCCCTCTTCAGATTTGAAGCGGGTATATCAACAGACTCATGCTTTGCTGAACTAGCGTTACGTATTCTGGTCAACATATCAGCTATAGCATCTGTAATTTGCATAAGTCTAACCTCCTTCCAAGATTTTTACTACCAACTGGCCTTCTTAACACCAGGAATCTGTCCCTTATATGCAAGCATTCTGAAGCACAAACGGCATATTGCGAACTTCCTCATGTAAGAGTGAGGCCTGCCGCACAATTTACATCTGTTGTATGCCCTTGTCGAATATTTAGGCGCTGCCTGCTGCTTTAATATCATAGCTTTTTTTGCCACGCAAAAACTCCCCCCTTTAGCTCTGGCTGAAAGGCATACCGAGCAGCTTAAGGAGCTCTTTTGCCTCTTCATCAGTGTTTGACGTTGTTACAAAGGTAATATCCATACCCCTCACTTTGTCTACCTTGTCATAATCAATTTCAGGGAATATAAGCTGATCCTTGACACCCAGGGAGTAATTCCCTCTCCCGTCGAATGAGTTGGCTGACACACCTCTGAAGTCCCTGACTCTTGGAAGGGCAACATTGAACAGCTTGTCAACGAACTCGTACATTCTGTCTCCCCTTAGAGTAACCTTGCAGCCTATGTTCATGCCCTGCCTTAACTTAAAGGCTGCAACCGACTTTTTGGCTTTTGTTACCAGCGGCTTCTGACCTGCTATCAATGCCAGGTCGTTTACTGCCGCATCCATTGCCTTCGGGTTTTCCTTCACATCTCCAACACCCATATTGATTACTACCTTCTCCAATTTGGGAGTCTGCATTGAGCTTTTATATTTAAACTTAGCCTGTAATGCCGGAATAACTTCATTTATATACTTTTCTTTTAATCTTGCCATCCGTGCTTAACCTCCTTTCCGAAAAAGTCTAATCGTCTATCTCGCTTTCGCATTTCTTGCATATTCTTGCCTTGTCTCCGTTTTCAAAAACCTTCTTGGCTATCTTTGTAGGCTTTCCGCACTTTGAACACACAAGCATTACCTTTGAACTGTTTATAGCTGATTCCTGATGCACCAATCCGCCCTGCTGGTATCTTCCTCTGGGTTTCACATGCTTTGTTGTCATGTTTACGCCCTCAACGAGAACCATCTGGTCGGCTGGATTCACTTCAAGAACCTTGCCCTTCTTGCCTTTGTCTTTGCCTGAGAGAACAAGAACTGTATCTCCCTTTTTAACATGAACCTTGTTTGCCAATTTAGCCGCCTCCTCCCTACAGAACTTCCGGTGCAAGAGACAAAATTTTCATGAAATCCTTATCCCTTAGTTCTCTTGCAACAGGGCCAAAAATACGAGTTCCTCTTGGGTTCTTATCTTCCTTAATTATTACCGCTGCGTTTTCGTCAAACTTTATATACGATCCATCCTGACGTCTAACTCCTCTAGATGAACGTACAATCACACATTTCACTACGTCACCCTTCTTAACAACACCGCCGGGTGTTGCATTTTTAACAGAAGCAACTATTATATCACCTATATTTGCATATTTTCTCCAAGAGCCGCCTAGTACCTTAATGCACATCAATTCCTTCGCTCCGGTATTGTCAGCAACCTTCAACCTGCTCTGTACCTGTATCATTTCAGTACCTCCTTTCTGATGACTACTGAGCCTTCTCGATTATTTCAACAAGTCTCCACCTTTTTTCTTTGCTTAAAGGACGGGTTTCCATAACCTTAACCTTATCCCCTATATTGCACTCATTATTCTCATCATGAGCCTTCAGCTTATATGTTCTCTTTACTATTTTCCCGTAAAGAGGGTGCTTAACGCTGTTTTCTATAGCAACCACAATGGTCTTATCCATTTTATCACTAACTACCTTGCCGACCCTTGTTTTCCTTAATGCTCTTTCAACCACTTTTCATTACCTCCTTCCAAACTTGCTTTTTAGATTTACATCTTTATTCCCTTTATTTCACGTTCCCTCATGATAGTCTTTACTTTGGCGATTGACCTTTTGACATCCTTCAACTTCATGGGGTTATCAAGCTGATTTGTAGCAAGCTGAAATCTAAGCTTAAAAAGTTCCGATTTCAAATCCTTCAATTCCTTGTCCAGTTCAACCTGGCTCTTTTCTCTGATTTCACTAGCTTTCATTTGCTTCACCACCCATTTCTTTTTCGCGGGTTATAATCTTGCACTTGATTGGAAGCTTGTGCATAGCGAGCCTCAATGCCTCCCTTGCAGTCTCCTCTGGAACCCCGGCGATTTCAAATAATACTCTTCCTGGCTTAACAACCGCCACCCAGTACTCAGGTGAACCTTTACCGCTACCCATACGGGTTTCTGCAGGCTTCTGCGTAACCGGCTTATCCGGGAATATTTTAATCCAAACCTGCCCGCCTCTTTTAATGAAACGAGTCATGGCTATTCTGGCAGCTTCTATCTGGTTGCTTGTAATCCATGCGGGCTCAGCTGCCTGCAAACCAAATTCACCGTTTGATACAACATTTCCTCTGGTTGCTTTACCCTTCATCCTACCTCTTTGAACTTTTCTGTGCTTGACTCTCTTAGGCAATAACATTACTGTTCTCCTCCTTCCGCCTTTTTCGCTTTCTTAACAGCAGGAAGAACTTCCCCTTTATATATCCATACCTTTACGCCTATTTTCCCGTATGTGGTGCTTGCTTCTGCAAAACCGTAATCTATGTCTGCTCTCAATGTCTGCAAAGGTATGGTGCCTTCATGATAGTGTTCGGTTCTGGCAATTTCCGCTCCTCCGAGCCTTCCAGCAACTGCTGTTTTTATACCCTTTACGCCAAGCTTCATTGCTCTTGACATGGACTGCTTCATTGCCCTTCTGAAGGATATTCTCTTTTCAAGCTGTGAAGCAATGTTTTCTGAAACCAGCTGTGCGTCAATTTCAGGAACCTTGATTTCAGTAATATTAATCAGAACACTCTTGCCGGTCATTTTTTCCAGTTCCTTGCGGAGCTCTTCGATTCCTGTTCCGCCCTTTCCGATAACAAGTCCGGGCTTGGCTGTATTTACATTTATTTTAATCTTGTTTGCTGCTCTTTCAATTTCTATCCTTGAAATTCCCGAGGCATATAACTTGTTTTTGATGTATCTTCTCAGCTTAACATCTTCAACAAGCTGATCCCCGAATATTTTGTCATTGGCGTACCACTTGGTATCCCAATCCTTGATTATTCCAATTCTTAAACCGTGAGGATTTACCTTCTGGCCCATTCCCTAACCTCCTTTTCGCCTATTTTCTTTCCTTAAGTACTACCGTAATATGGCTTGTTCTTTTCTTGATTCTGAATGCGCGGCCCTGTGCCCTAGGCATCACTCTCTTAAGTGCAGGCCCCTGGTTTGCATAACCTTCGGCAACGTACAGAGCATCTCTGTTCATGCCGTTGTTGTTAGATGCATTTGCCTCTGCAGACTTTAAAAGTTTGTACAAAATATCTGATGCAGCCTTTGGAGTATACTTGAGTATGGCATAAGCCTCATCAATATTTTTATTCCTTATAAGGTCAAGAACTATCTTAACCTTTCTTGGAGCTATGCGTGCATATGTCAATTCGGCTCTTCCTTCATCCTTGCCTATACCTAGAGCTTTACGCTCCTTTTTGGTCAGCAGGGCAGGCTTTTGGAACTTTCTGTAAACCGAATTGTAAGCTTCTAAAATACTTTCCTTATCTTTGAGAAGTTCTTCTTTTGATCTTACCTTCTTCTCCAACTGGAATTCCTCCTTTCATCGTTTTATGCGCTATTTCAATGCTGTTGACCTTTCAGTGTGTCCGCTGTGTCCCTTGTAAGTTCTTGTTGGAGCAAACTCTCCAAGCTTGTGGCCTACCATTTCTTCGGTTACATATACCGGAACATGCTTTCTTCCGTCATGCACTGCAATTGTATGTCCAACCATCTGTGGGTATATTGTTGAAGCTCTTGACCATGTTTTAAGGACTCTTTTCTCATTGGCCTTGTTCATGTCCTCAACCCTTTTTAAAAGCTTAGAATCCACAAATGGTCCCTTTTTCAACGATCTGCTCATTTATATCCTCCTTCCGAAACCTTCAATACCGGCTTAAGGTTTATTTCTGATTCCTGCGCTTAACTATAAATTTATCTGACTTATTTTTCTTCTTTCTGGTTTTCAAACCTAATGTCGGCTTACCCCATGGAGTTACAGGACTTGGTCTTCCTATAGGCGACTTGCCTTCACCACCGCCGTGAGGATGGTCAACCGGGTTCATAACGACACCGCGTACTGTAGGCCTAATACCCATCCATCTCTTTCTTCCTGCTTTTCCTATTGAAATATTCTCATGCTCAAGGTTGCTTACCTGTCCGACTGTAGCTTTGCAGCTGAGCCTTATCATTCTGACTTCGCCTGAGGGCAGCCTTACTTGTGCATATTCGCCTTCTTTTGCCATGAGCTGTGCAGCGTTCCCTGCTGCTCTAACCAGCTGGCCGCCTTTTCCCGGCTTCATTTCAATGTTGTGGATCATGGTGCCGACAGGAATATTCTCAAGCGGCAAAGCGTTGCCTGGCTTGATATCCGCTCCCTCTCCCGATTCAACAACATCTCCCACATTGATTCCTACGGGAGCTATTATATATCTCTTCTCTCCGTCTACGTAATTAAGAAGCGCAATATTTGCCGTTCTGTTAGGATCATACTCTATAGCTGCTACTTTAGCTTTTATGCCATCCTTGTCTCTTTTAAAATCAATTACTCTGTATTTCTGTTTTGCACCGCCGCCTTGGTGACGAACAGTAATCCTACCGTATGAATTTCTGCCGCCCTTCTTCTTCAAAGGTTCAAGCAATGACTTTTCTGGTTCCGTTTTTGTTATTTCCTCAAATGTTGAAACCGTCATGAACCTTCTGGCGGGAGAAGTAGGACTAAACTTTTTTACTGCCATAATCTTCTCACTCCTTATACAATTCTCAGTTGAAATTGTCAGTTTTAAATTTGCTACTGTGCTACTCCGAATTCCTCAATGCTGGTCTTGTACTTCCTGTTGCTTGCTACCTGTTTGCCGCCTTTTTCAATGTAAACATCGGGCTTGGGATCCAGGTCTATCTTAACTATGGCCTTTTTCCAATCAGGCCTGTTTCCAAGGTGAACACCCATCCTTTTGGCTTTGCCTTCAAAGTTCATGGTATTCACTTGAAGTACTTTAACTTGGAACAGCTTTTCTACCGCCATTTTAATCTCGGTCTTTGTTGCCTTAGGGTCAACTACAAAGGTGTACTTTCCGCTGGCAATCTCAGCATTGCTCTTCTCAGTAATAAACGGTCTTTTTATGATATCTTCAGGACTTCTCATTACGCGTACACCTCCTCAACCTTTGATACGGCATCCTTTGTTATAATAAACTTGTTGTATTTCAATATGTCGAATACATTAATGGTATTAACCAGAGCTGTCTTGACTCCGGGTATATTCCTGGCGGACTTTTCCACGTTTTCATCCTTGGCGCCAAGCACCACCAGCGCGCTTGAATCCACCTTGAGGTTTCCAAGCACATTCACCATATGCTTTGTCTTTATGTTTTCAAAGCTAAGAGCATCAAGTACAAAGATATCATTTGACGCAACCTTTGATGTTAAAGCAGACTTCAAAGCAATTCGCTTTACCTTCTTAGGTAATGAATACCTGTAGCTTCTGGGCTTGGGCCCCAAAACAATACCACCCTTTATCCACTGTGCGGAACGTATGCTTCCCTGTCTTGCCCTTCCTGTACCCTTTTGTCTCCAAGGCTTCTTTCCGCCGCCTCTTACTTCACTCTTGGTCTTGGTGGACTGGGTTCCCTGTCTGCTGTTTGCTAACTGGTTGACAACAGCCAGGTGCATTGCTTCTTTGTTTATTTCTACTCCGAAAACGTCATCACTCAGGCTTATATCTCCAACCACTTCACCTTTAACGTTATATAAATCAACCTTCGGCATTATTCTTCCTCCCTTCGCGAAATTATTTACCCGACTTTACGGTATCCTTGATTACCAGAAGACCGCCTTTTGGTCCTGGAACCGCGCCTTTTACAAGGAGCAGGTTTCTTTCAGCATCAACCCTTACAACATCAAGGTTCTGAACTGTTACATTGTCCATACCCATATGTCCCGGAAGCCTTTTGCCTTTGAATACCCTCGCAGGATTTGTATTTGCACTCATTGAACCAACTCTTCTATGGTACATTGAACCGTGCGTTTCCTTACCGCCTGACTGGCCATATCGCTTGATGGTTCCCTGGAAGCCCTTACCCTTTGATACTCCGCTTACATCAACCCTGTCGCCAGCCTGAAACATCTCATCAACTTTTATTTCCTGACCTACTTCATATTTTTCAGCATCTTCAGCCCTGAATTCTCTGAGGTATTTCTTTGGGGAAACCTTTATCTTTGAAAATAAACCCTTTTCAGGTTTGTTAAGATTCTTTTCCTCAATATCCTCATAGCCTACTTTTACCGCGCTGTATCCATCAGTATCAGAATTCTTCTTCTGAACAACTGTTACAGGACCAGCCTGAATAACTGTTACCGGTATAACTGAGCCTCCTTCGCTGAAGATCTGAGTCATACCAACTTTTTTTCCGATTATAAATTTCTTCATCCTTCTTCCCTCCTGTGGTTATTGGTTCAATTCGGCAAGGGGATAACCATACCCTAGCTTTGAGCTTCGTACCTCTAATCTCAAGAATTGGCAACGTCCCCTCCTGATTATGAACTTGACCATTACAGCTTGATTTCGATATCCACGCCTGCCGGAAGATCGAGTCTCATCAGAGAGTCTACCGTCTTCGGAGTAGGCATGAGAATGTCAATCAATCTCTTATGGGTTCTCATTTCAAATTGCTCACGTGAGTCCTTGTACTTGTGAGGAGCTCTCAATATTGTTATAATTTCCTTCTCTGTTGGCAGCGGCACTGGGCCGGATACCTTGGCACCTGTTCTCTTTGCAGTTTCAACTATTTTTTCAGCTGACTGGTCGAGAATCTGGTGGTCGAATGCCTTTAACCTGATTCTAATTTTCTGCTTGCTTGCCATACATAAACCTCCTTAATAATGTTAGGCGACACTCCTCTCTGATTGAGAGGCATTCCTTTTGCATTGAGGAATGTCCCCTTTTGAATGGTTCATTTTGTTACGTACAACAAGTGGTAATCTGTACACTATGCCGGGTGTTTCCTGCTGGCCTATATTAAAACCCAGATTGGAGCAACCACCTTCGTGGCTGATTCAAACCTGGGCATTTTTACATAAGAATGCACTAAAAGCATGTCTTGCAAAATGTACAGTGACTTGTCGCCCGGTTTCTCGAATCGGACATTCTCAATGAAAGTTACCTACCTCTTCCGGTAGCAATCTCCCATGTCATCGTATGCCACGTCACAACATTCAATATTATAATATTATTTTTTGATTTATGCAAGATTTTTTTTGTATTTTTGAATCTTATTTGTATAAGGGGTTTCAAAGGAATCGAGTAGGAGGTGAATGATTATTTCACTCACCGACCTCTCACACCACCGTACGTACCGTTCGGTATACGGCGGTTCAGATTGGAATTAATGTACTGATAAGTACCTTTCGGTTATTGTCGGAAATCCTTGTTTCT
>JAOACY010000034.1 GCA_026417615.1 Clostridia bacterium | reverse complement strand
CAGAGCCGAATTCCTGCCGGGCACCTTGGTGACAAACCCGTTAATATTCTGCAGTGCGCCGTCATCCAGATCATCCTGACGCTTTTCAGCCTCTGCAAAATGAGCTGCCATATACCTTTTATACTCCGCAGGATTGTCCCTGTACTCCAAAGCCCTGACAATCATTTCGCAAACCTCCGCCCTTGAAGCTGTCTGCGTAGGCTTGAAGGTTCTGCTGTGCTTGCTGTAGTAGCCCCTTATGAGATACTCGCTGAAGGCGGTGTCAATCCAGGAAGTGTCAATTCCGGAGGTGTCGGAAAAAACTGGAGCAGGGGATTTTTTCGGCTGAATGTTCAGAATCCTGCAAATCATCTTGGCCATATCCATGCGCTTCATTCCGCTTTCGTAGGCGTAAGCGTCGGAAGGCTCTATGACTCCTAGTGCTGTTGCTTTGTCAACGTAGTTTTTGTACCAGACCTGGGGGTGATTTTCCTCCTTATATCCCATGGAAGAAAGGAGCAGCTTCACAAATTCGCTGACTTTTATGGGGTTCTGAGGCTTGAAGGTTCCATCCGTATAACCTTCTACACCTCCCATGCCAACAAGCTTTGAGGTGCCTGGGCAAAACCAGTCGGTTGACCTTATATCCTTGAACTTACCTGTTGTATATTCCGTAAGAAGGCTTAGCTTTTCCTTGACAAGCTTTATGTCAGGTTTTTGCCCGTTGAATATTGCGTTTAGGCCGGAACTCTGAGAGCTGAGGCAGGTGCCTGAGAAAGATAGCGAAATAACTAAAATAACCGCACAAATCCAATTCTTCATAAAAACGCTCCTTTAAATAATCTATTATTTTATCTCTTTTCAAATATACATACAAAATATAACAGAAATGTAATTATAATATATCAAATACTGTAAATTTTAACAAGTACTATTTATATTTCATTTTGGTTCCAAAAAAACATATTCGGAAGCTTCAATGAAATAACCAGCACATTATCTTGCAATTACTCGAACGCATCAATGTGACATCCTGTCGCTTAATGATTATAAAAAACACTCTTTATTTGAAGCTCAAATTGTAGTAAAATTACTGTACAAAACTGTTCAGATGCTATTACTTATTCTTTGGAGAGAGGAAATGCAATATGATCAAAATAATGGTCAGCCTGGGGGAACGCAGCTATCCGATTTATATAACAACTGATTACACGGAGCTTGGGAAATGCATTTCGAGCGCCAGGTTAAAAGGCAAGGCAGTGCTGATTACAGATAAAAATGTCGACAGGCATCAGGGGGACGAATGTATTGAAGCACTTAAAATGTCGGGCTTGGAAGTAACCAAGTTTGTTATTGAAGCAGGTGAAAGGAATAAAAATCTTGATACGGTAAAAGAAATATACACATTTCTTATAAGGGAGAAGCTTGACCGTCAATCCACGCTAATAGCTCTTGGAGGAGGGGTTGTGGGAGACATAACAGGCTTTGCAGCTGCAACCTTTTTAAGAGGAATAAACTTCGTCCAGGTGCCCACGTCCCTTCTTGCACAGGCGGACAGCAGCGTAGGCGGAAAGGTCGGGGTTGACCTGGAAGGCAGCAAGAATATAGTCGGAGCCTTCTATCAGCCAAAGCTTGTTTATATAAATGTAAACACCTTAAAGACACTTCCAAGGAGAGAAATGGTGTCAGGAATGGCTGAGGTGATCAAGCATGGCATTATAAGAGATCCTGACTTCCTGGAGTATATTGAGTACAATACAAACAGAATATTCAGCTTCGAACCTGACATTCTGCAGCTTATGGCAAAGACAAACTGCCTCATAAAAGGCAATATTGTAGAGCAGGATGAAAAGGAAAGCGACCTTAGGGCGATACTTAATTTTGGTCATACGATTGGGCATGCCGTAGAAACTGTTTCAGGCTTTGAGCTGCTTCATGGAGAATGTGTTTCGCTGGGAATGATTGGAGCCTTTAAGCTGGCTCAACACCTTCAAATGGTTAATGAAGATACCGTTAAAAGAGTAATCAGGATCCTGGATAATGTCGGTCTTCCGACAAGGCTGGAGGGCATTGATGCAGACAAGGTTTACAGCCAGATGTTCCATGACAAGAAAATAAAGGACAGCAAATTGGTTTTTGTGCTGCCGAAAGCTATAGGGGAAGTAATACAGTGCACCATAGAGGACGAAGAGCTGATAAAAAAAGTTCTTGCCGAATTAGGCAAATAGATTTCAAATAATTTCATACAATTATTTCCCAAACAAATGTTCTGCATGGCAATATGTGGTATACTGTTATAGTCGAAAGAGAATACTACACATTGAACGAGGAGGTATGAACAGTGAGCAATGAAGAATTTCAGAGTTTGGTTCTAAAAAAGTTGGCTCAAATCCATGAGGAAGTGGCAAACCTAAAGACAGATGTGGCTAGCCTTGATGCCAGGATGAGTAAGCTGGAGTGCAGGTTTGACAAGTTTGAGGAAAGGCTTGAAAGGCTGGAAAACAAATTTGATGATTTGGAAGTTAAGAATGCTCAAAGGCATCAGCAGCTTGAGGCGAAAATTGACTATTTAATTGAGGACAATAAATCTATTCATGAAATTCTTGGAGAGCATGAGGTTTCAATCAGATCTCTGCGCAGAAGGCCTGTATAAAGCAGACTAAAAATACAAAGGGAACAGCAGGCTGTTCCCTTTTTTGTACATATTATTTGCAGCAACCGCAATCCTTGGATACGTCTATCCTTCTGATAATCTCAAAAAGCATTCCCTTTAGCTTTTCGTTGTTTTCCTGGAAAACCTTCAGCACAGCCTCGTGAGTTACAGGCTCTATATCGTCCTGCCCTTCAAGGCCCACATCATAATCGGTAATGAGAGCAATATTTGCGTAGCACATTCCCATTTCCTTAGCCAGGTAGCACTCAGGGTACTGGGTCATATTTATTACCTCCCAGCCCATGCCGGAAAACCAGCGGCTTTCAGCGACGGTTGAGAACCTTGGACCCTGTATTACAACAACAGTTCCTTTTTCATGAACTGTAATTCCAAGGGACTTACCTGCTTCGATGCATATTTTCCTAAGCTCGGGGCAGTATGGCTTTGCCACGGATGTATGCACCACCTCGGGGCCGTCATAAAATGTGTCATTCCTGCCCCAGGTCCTGTCAACAAACTGATCCGTCACAACAAAATCACCTGGCTTGATACGAGCCTGAAGGCTTCCCGAAGCGGTAGGTCCAATAATATACCTTGCTCCAAGCTGCTTCATTGCATAGACGTTTGCCCTGTAGTTAATCTTATGGGGAGGAATTTCGTGTTTTTTCCCATGACGTGGAAGGAAAGCCACTTTTTTGCCCTCAAATGTACCGATAGCAATCTTATCACTTGGCTGACCATATGGAGTGTCCATATGTATTTCCTGGATATCGCTTAAAAGCGAATAAAAGCCTGAACCGCCAAAAACACCAATATCAACTTTGATTTCCATAATATAACTCCGTTAATTATAAATATTTTTTACTTTATATGTACAAGTATAAATGAAAGCAATTTTATATTCAATTATTTTACAAAGATTTAACCCTAAATTGCTGCGTATATGTTGCAATAAATATCTTACATTGGGATAAAAGTGATTTTTCAAAGGCATTTCAATAACATCGAAAAGATGAATTCGAGGGAAATGTCTTTAGGGTTATTGCACTTAATATAAACAATACATTAATTGCTTTAAGCTAGGTATAACAAGTAAATTATAAATAGGGAGGAGGCAAATTTTGATTGGGAAAAAAGGAATTCTTGAAATAATTAATAAAAAACTGGACACAATTTCGTTAAACATGGAGAAATTCAAGCTCGTTGACTATGTTTATTACCTGGAACACCCAAGGGCAATGCTTTTGTCAAATTTCCTGGGAGGACTTGCCCGCGGCTTTGGTATGGCTATTGGCTTTACTGTGCTTGGTGCGGTCGGGCTATACTTGCTTCAGATGGTGGTACGCTGGAAGCTGCCTTTAATAGGGGAGTTCATCAGCGATATAGTTGAGATAGTACAGGATAATATGAATAGTCCGGGAAACAAACTGTAAAAATTGGAGGCGTGAAATATGGAGAATCAGAAAATTCAGCAGTTAAAGGATACCTTGATTAAACAAAAGACCAATGTGGAGAACACAATCGGTCAAATGAAGGAAAATAAAGCGGCGGAGCAAGACAAGTATTCGACAACTGAACTGTCGAATTATGACAATCATCCTGCGGAATTAGGCACAGAAGTATTTCAGACTGAGATGAACAATGCTTTAAGAGTGCATGAGGAATATATTCTCAATGAAATAGATGAAGCGCTTCACCGGATTGATGAAGGGACATTCGGAAAGTGTGCCTTGTGCGGAAAAGATATAGGCTTAGAGAGACTTGAGGCGCTTCCGTATACTGAAGTATGCATTGAATGTGCAAATGCTAAGAAGCTTGAGCCGGAAATAGCTGAAAAAAGCAGGCCCAATGAGGAGCTTATATGGGATGCGCCCTTTGGACGCAAGTACCTTAACCGGCGTGAGGATGACGAGCATGAGGGTATGGACCAGCTTAATGACCTTATGAAATACGGCTCGGCTGACAGCCCTCAGGACATGGGCGGCTATGAGGATTTTGAGGAGTATTATACAAATGAAATAGACAAACAGGGATTGGTTGACAGGATGGACGCAATTTCGAACGAAGAATATAAAAGGCAGCTCCCTGATTAGTGCTTAAGCGTAAAGAAGTATTGATTCTACAGCAAGAACCCATTTTCTGAAGCTTATATGCAATAGCTGGGAGCATGTTCCAAGAAAATCTGTTCTTGCAGTTGAACAAGCTTTATTCTGTTGGAATTTTGTGTAGACTTTTGTCAAAAGGCTATGGTACAATATGGATATTAAATCTATATATGTTACGATAAATTGCTTACATTGGGAGAAAAGCGATTGTTCGAAGGCATTTCAATAGCATCGAAAAGAGGAATTCGAGGGAAATGTCTTTTGGTTTCGAGCATGAATTCACTTTTCTCGGATGCATTCCTTACGGGTCGGTGAAATTGCCTTTCCCCAATAACTTTTTCCATGTAATTTATTTATCGTATTAATATAGCTATACCAATGGAAGGAGAAGCCTGATGAGAAGTAAAATATTGCTGCTGCTATTTATTATTCTGTTTACGTGTAATGCAACCTACGCGGAAGAACCTATGAGACTTGATGTTCCGAATTTTGTCCAGCATTATCAGCCATGGAAGGACCAGCAATACGGCTTTGGAAACAGAACTATAGAATATGCGGGGTGTGCCCTCACATCACTATCAATGCTTTTTAAGTATTATGGCGTTGACACAAATCCTGAAGACATGAACAACTGGCTGAAAAACAACAACGGATATGTTGCCAAGGAAAGCATATCCTGGTCTAAAGCTGTCGAAAGAAGCGCCGGCAAGATACAATATATCGGTACGAAGGATTTTAACGGAAAAGCCGATCTCACGCTGATTAAAGCAGAAATCGACAAGGGGTTTCCTGTCATGGCCAGGATGAGATATCAGGGAACAAACCATTATGTGCTGATATGCGGATATTCGGGCGACACCTTTTACATTAACGACCCTTGGACGGAGGATTCCAGCAAAACCATCAACGAGGGCTATGAGCCTTTTAACAATCCGTCGGAATCAATAAAGGGAATAGTGATGTTCAAAGCGTCAGGCATAATGCCGCCCAAGGTTCCCGTTGTAAAGGTGGGTGTTTCGAAATTTGAAAAGGGCATCGTCGATGATTTCCTGCCGGACGTGAAATTTAAGGAAATTTCATTAACAATAGGGGATCCCATGATGGTTTGCGGAGGGGAAAGGAAGCCGATTGATGCTGATGGAAAAACCGCACCTTTAATAATAGATGGAAGGACTTATCTTCCCGTAAGAGCAATACTGGAGGAAATGGGAGGCACCGTAGAATGGGAGGGCAGAGCAAAAAAAATTGAGATACTTATAGGCAGAAGGACCATAGAAATGTGGGTTGACAAGAGACAGGCATTCATTAACGGCTATCCGTTTCCTCTTGAAACAGGGCCTAAAATAGTTAATTCCAAAACCATGCTGCCAATAAGGCCTATCATTGAAAAGCTGGGCTGCAGCATTGAATGGGATGCAGCTACCCGCACAGTTACAATCAAAAGCAGATAGACTTGAACAAAACCTCTTGTTACAATCTGAAAAAGTGAGGGGACAGTCCTTCTTATCTGGTGCAATTGTGCCAAATATCAAGGGCTGTCCCTGTTAATGAAGGTAAAAATATTAATAATATTAATCAAGTGAATATTTTCAAGCAGAGTTGACAAATCTACTCATATTCGATAGAATTATTTTGTTCATAAATTGAACATAAAGGTGTGTTGAATATTGAGTTCAAACAGATGGTATGCGCTTTTTGTTGTCACCGGAGAGGAGGATAACGTCAAGGAGCGATTGCAATTTAAGTTTAAGGACAGCATAAGGATACTGGTACCCAAACGCAAGCTGAAGGAAAGAAAGGACGGAAAGTGGGAATATGTAATAAGGACGCTGTTCCCGGGATACGTCCTGCTGCACGGTGACATTACCATAGAGCATTATTATGAAATGAAGGGCATACCGGGACTGATCAAGTTTTTAAGGAGCGGCTCTGATTTATTGGAGATAAATTACTGGGAGATGGAAGTAATAGCCCAGTTGATATGCAATGATGAGACCATAGGATTTTCTGATGTATTGGTTGAAAACGGCAAGGTAATTGTGGTAGATGGTCCTCTGCTTTCAATGGAAGGCTACATCGTAAGCCTGAACAAGCGAAAGGGAAGGGCTAAGGTGAGACTGGACTTCTTAGGCGAACAAAGGACGGTGGAGCTGGGCATAAACATGCTGCAGTCAGCCGGAGAATAGCCCTGAAAAAAAGAAGGTGGATTCTGTTTCCTGTTGGAGAAATAAAAAAAGAGTTGAAGACACTGAATAAATGCAAAAATCCATAGCCTTCTGAAGTGTTCCGGCCTTCAGCGGGGATTATGGAGGACATAGAAGGTACTGAAGCCGTAAGCTTCAGAGCGTTTACTTCTAAATGTATGCACAGGCATGCATAATGGCGAAGCCATGCCTTTTTGGGAGAACTTTTTCAAATGGAAAACGAGCTTCAAATTCTAAACAATATTGAAAAAAATAATAACGCAACCCAGCGGGATATTGCAAAAAACACAGGTCTGTCCCTGGGCAATGTAAATATACTCATAAAGCGCCTTGTCAAAAAAGGCCTTCTTAAAATAGAAAGGCTCAACCCAAGGACAATCAGGTATATTTTGACCCCTCAGGGCATGAAGGAGAAGGCGGAGGCTACTTACAACTATGTTGTGACTTCATACAGGTTTATAAACAGCCTTAACGCAAGGATTGACGAAGTTGTTGAAGCTCATCGGCTTGGCAAAAACAGCAGTGTTGTGCTTTTTGGCAGCAAGGACGAGGTGTTCGAGTTGATCTGCGGCAGGTTAAGGCATACAGGTGTCAGTGTAAGTCATTTGCAATCTATTGAACAAATGCCGACTGTAAACAGCAAATTGTCGGTTATTATAGTTTGGCACCCTGATTTTGCGGCATTATTGGAAGATAAGGAAATTGAATATATAAATCTTCTAGAAAAGATTTAGTCAGGATTTCACTGCAAAAACCCATTTTCGGAAACTTCGATGAAATCACTAACACCTTGT
>JAOACY010000031.1 GCA_026417615.1 Clostridia bacterium | reverse complement strand
AATTCCATCTATAAGCTTGAGCATTGTTCTTGACCCCCTTAGATTTTGTCTCAGCAACATTAATCTACCAAGGGTTGACCCTTTGTTTCAAGCTTATTTACATATGTAAGTTCTGGTAAGAACTTTTAACTCTCAAGTATTATGCTAAAATAATTACGATATTGCTCTGTCTTAAAAGCATAAATAATTTTAAAAACAAGGTATTGAAAATGAAGGAAATATGCAGTAGTATTGGAATTATGGGCGGAACCTTCGACCCTGTGCACAACGGGCATTTGATTATAGCGGAGGAGGTGAGGGAAAAGCTCAAGCTGGATAGTATTTTGTTTATACCGTCGGGCCATCCCCCTCACAAAGATAAGCTAAAGATTGCATCGGCAGAACACAGGCTTAACATGATAAAATGTGCAATAGGCTCAAATTCAGCATTTTGTGTATCTGAAATGGAAATTGAGCGGGAAGGTTATACATACACTGTTGACACGCTGCAGCAGCTTAAGTCTTTATATGGCGACAGTACAAAGCTTTTTTTCATAATAGGCGCGGATGTGGTTCGTGACCTTGTTAACTGGCGCGATTTTAAAAAGGTTTTTACCCTGTGTGAGTTTGCAGCTGTAATGAGACCCGGTTTTGAAAAAGAAACATACCGGAACCAAATCAGACGTTTAACGTCAGAATATATGGCAAAAATTCATAATGTTGACGTTCCCGTGATAGATATATCGTCGACATATATAAGGGAAAAGCTTGCCAAGGGAGAATCAATCAAGTACCTTGTACCTGAAAGTGTTGAGGAATATATAAAAAGGAATGGGCTATACAAATAATGGGCATCGAAGAAATAAAAAAGAAGCTGGAAACAATATTGACACCAAAAAGGTATTTACATTCAATTAACGTAATGCAAGTCTCGGAAAGTCTGGCAAAGAAGCATGGAGAAGATTCTGCAAAGGCGGCGCTTGCCGGCTTGCTGCACGACTGTGCCAGAGATATTACAGATGATGAGCTTATAAAGCAGTGTGAACGGTATAATGTCAAGCTGGATGATATCTGCCGTTTTCAGCCGGAGCTTCTTCACGCGATGCTGGGTGCGGAGCTGGCCAGGCATACATATGGAATACATGATCAGGAGATTTTAAAATCTATAAGGTTTCATACAACAGGCTGCAGAAATATGAGCCTTCTTAATAAAATTGTGTTTATAGCCGACAGTATTGAGCCAGGCAGGATTTTCCCTGGAGTGGAAGAAATTCGAAGCTTGGCCTGTGAAGATATCAATGCTGCTGTGGAGCTGTCCCTTGAAAGGACTATAAAGCATGTACTGAACAAGGGAACCTTAATACATCCGGACACAATTGACGCAAGAAATCACCTTATTCTTGAGAGAAAGATAAACGCAGGCAAATTATGAAACGAAAGGGCAATAAGCTATGGACAGGAAGCTGTACTTTAACCTTGTGTTTTTGATAACAGGAAGTTTTTTGGTTATTACCATGGGAATAATTGTTACCATGAATTTTTTTAAGGATTCAAGAGTTTTTCAGAAGGATGTGCCGGTTGCAGTGCAGGAAACTGCCTCCAAGCCCTCGGCTGAAAAGCCTCAAGTCAGTGAAAAGGATAAAGAGACGGAGGATTATGAAACTTTGAAGTATAAAAGATCTCCCGGTGTACTGACGGAGAACACAGCCAAGGGGAAAAATGTGCCTGATCCGATGAAGGATGAGGGCCCGCCAGTTAATCACCAGGATGACGCTCGGTTGAAAGAGAAAATATCTGTGGAAGTGATTAACTATTCGGGTATAAAGAACCTGGCTGAGGAAATAAAGTCAACACTTGAAGCCAGCGGGTATGAAGTGAGTGCAGGCAATGGGAAGTCAAGCCAGCCTGTTAAGACTATAATTATTGAAAGAAACGACAAGAAGGCAGGCGCGGAAATTCAGAAAATACTTAAGGCCGGAACCGTTACCAAGTGGCCTGTTGCTAATTCCAGGTTTGATGTAACGGTTAAAATTGGAGACGATTACAAACCATGAGGTATTTCTTGCAGCTTGGTGAAATGGCCTTTGCCCGATAACTTTTTCCATGTGATATATTTATTGCATTTAATATAGAAAAAATTTTAAAAAGTGTTATAATGTTTATCCATAAATATATTTAATTAGCGGGAAGGGGAAACTGATTGGAATCAAAAAAGATAGCGGAGAAAATTGTTGGGACGCTGCAAGACAAGAAAGCAAAAGATATTAATGTGATTGATATTAATAAAATATCAATACTGGCTGATTATTTTATAGTTTGTACCGGTTCCTCAACAACCCATATAAAAGCTCTGGCGGATGAAGTTGAGGAAAAACTCATTGAAGCCGGAGTAAGGTATTTTCACAAGGAAGGATATGAAACCGCACGATGGATTCTTCTAGATTATGGAGATGTGGTTCTGCATATATTCCATGAGGAGGACAGAGCCTTTTATAATCTGGAAAGGCTGTGGAGTGACGGAGTGATTAATTACAGATAAATATGGTTTTTCTGCAAAAACCAATTTTCCGAAACCTCGATGAAATCACTGGAACCTTGTGTTGCAATTCCGACATCAAAATGCTGCAACGCAGGTGAGTGATTTTTGCATCTTGTTTCAAGAAAACCTGTTTTTGCTTTACAATCAAATATATGAATAAGGAAGTGGACGTAAGATGCTTGATTACAATCCAAAGGAAATTGAAAAAAAGTGGCAGGACATCTGGGATGAAAATGGAACCTTCCATGCGTGTGAAGATAAAGCAAAACCCAAGTTTTATGCTCTTATAGAGTTCCCATATCCATCCGGTCACGGTCTCCATGTAGGACATCCAAGGCCTTACACAGCACTGGATATCGTTGCAAGAAAGAGGAGGATGCAGGGCTATAATGTACTGTATCCAATTGGCTGGGACGCATTTGGCCTTCCGACTGAAAATTTTGCCATCAAAAATAAAATCCACCCCAAAGTGGTAACCGAAAGGAATATTGCAAGGTTCAAATCACAGTTGAAAGCCCTTGGGTTTTCTTTTGACTGGTCCAGGGAGATAAACACCACAGACCCTAATTACTATAAATGGACTCAATGGATATTTTTAAAGCTCTTTGAAAAAGGACTGGCTTACAAAAAGGAAAGCCCCATAAACTGGTGTACGGATTGCAAGGTTGGTCTTGCCAACGAAGAGGTTGTAAACGGCGTGTGTGAGCGCTGCGGAAGTGAAGTGGTAAGAAAAGTTAAAAACCAATGGATGCTTAAAATCACTGAATATGCGGAAAGACTAATAAATGACCTTGACGGGCTGGACTATATTGAAAGGGTTAAAATTCAGCAAAAAAACTGGATTGGACGCTCGGAAGGCGCTGAGGTTGATTTCAAGGTTGCAGGAGATGAAGTTTTAAGGATTTTCACCACAAGGCCCGACACCCTTTTCGGGGCTACCTATATGGTTATCTCTCCAGAGCACCCTATGATTGACAGGCTTAATACCAAAATAGAAAATATAAACGCAATTTTGGAATACAGGGAATTTGCAAGCAAAAAATCAGATTTTGAAAGAACTGAGCTGGCCAAGGAAAAGACAGGTGTCAGGCTGGAGGGTATAACTGCCGTGAACCCGGTAAACGGAAAGCAGATACCAATATTTGTGTCAGACTATGTTCTCATGTCCTACGGCACAGGCGCCATTATGGCTGTTCCTGGACATGACACAAGGGACTGGGAGTTTGCAAGAAAATTCGGTCTCCCGATAATTGAGGTTGTATCAGGTGGCAATGTTGAAAAGGAAGCCTATACCGACAATGAAAACGGAATTCTTGTTAATTCGGACTTCCTTGACGGATTGGCTGTTCCACAGGCAAAGAAAAGGATTACAGACTGGCTTGAGGAAAAGGGACTTGGTGCCAGAAAGGTGAACTACAAGCTCAGGGATTGGGTGTTTTCCCGTCAGAGATATTGGGGTGAACCCATACCCCTTGTGTATTGTGAAAAGTGCGGGTGGGTTCCTGTGCCTGAGAGCGAGCTGCCGCTTATGCTGCCCGAGGTTGAAAGCTATGAGCCTACCGATACAGGAGAATCGCCCCTGGCCAATATAACCGAGTGGATAAATACCAAATGCTATAAATGCGGCGGCCCTGCAAAGAGGGAGACGGATACGATGCCTCAGTGGGCTGGCTCCTCCTGGTACTTCCTGAGGTATACAGATCCATGCAATTCTGACGCTCTCGCAAGCAAGGAAAATCTTGAATACTGGACACCCATAGACTGGTATAACGGAGGTATGGAGCATACAACTCTGCATTTGCTCTACTCAAGGTTCTGGCACAAGTTCCTCTTTGACATAGGCGTTGTGCCTACTCCTGAACCTTATGCAAAGAGAACTTCACACGGTATGATACTTGGTGAAAACAATGAAAAGATGTCAAAGTCAAGAGGCAACGTGGTTAATCCTGATGAGGTTGTGGAGGAATTCGGCGCCGATACGCTTAGAATGTACGAGATGTTTATCGGGGATTTTGAAAAGGCGGTTCCTTGGTCACAGAACGGCGTAAAGGGCTGCCGCAGGTTCCTGGAGCGTGTATGGAGGCTGCAGGAAATGCTGTCGGAGGGTTCGGAGTATTCAAAAGACCTTGAGATTAGCATGCATAAGACAATCAAGAAGGTGAGCGAAGACTTTGAAAACCTCAAGTTCAATACGGCAATTGCCGCAATGATGTCTCTGGTAAACGACTTCTACGCAAAGGGCTCTGTGAACAGGGCCGAGTTCGCAGATTTCCTGAAGCTGCTGGTGCCTGTCGCACCTCACATAGCGGAAGAGCTTTGGGTGAAAAACGGCTATGAGGGCATGCTGAACCAGCAGTCATGGCCTTCATGGGACGAAAGCAAAACTATTGCCGATCAGGTTGAAATAGTAATTCAATTAAACGGCAAGATTAGAGAAAAGATATTAGTTCCATCCGGTCTTGATAAGCAGCAGACGGAAGACGAAGCCATGAAGGCTGATACCGTAAAGGCTTTGCTTGAAGGCAGGGAAGTTGTAAAAATAATTGCCGTGCCCGGAAAACTGGTGAATATAGTGGTTAAAGGTTAATAAAATCCCCCTGAAAGGGTTTCTTGCTCAAACCCTTTCAGGGGGATTTTAAGGCTGTTCTTGCAGTAGAATCACCTTTGGATTATAAGTTGCGCTTATTGCGTCTTCGCCTTGAAATGGTTCTTAGAGTGGTTCTTAAAATGAAAAAGGCAGCAAGAATTACTGCTGCTGTGATTATGGAATTTTCAAGAAGCTTGCTTTCCGACAATTCTTCCACAACCTTTTTAACTTCCGGTTTTTTTTCTATTGATCTTGCAGCAACCAAAGCGACTTTTCCAAGAACAATCCCGTTTCTCATGAATTCCGCTTCCCCAACAACATCGCCCTTATTTATGGGTGCTGTTAAAGGCGTATTCAAGTGTATATTCCTGAAGATGCTATGTTCTTTTGCATCTATTGGCAGGACGCTTTCCAAGCTGTTTTGCGTCACAATCTCAAGCAGGTCGTCATCCTTTGAATTGTTTACGCTTATTATGTTCATAACCTCGTTGGAACCAACAAGCTTTTGTATGGAATAATTCTTAAAGCCATACTCCAAAAGCTCATTAGATATTTTGAATACGGCATTTCTACCTGCTTCAGGGGCAACACCCATGACAACGCTTATCAGCTCCATGCCTGAGGCATCGACTGCGGAGGAGACAAGACAATTTCCCGCTGGGTCGGTATAACCGGTTTTTATGCCTGTAACGGTGGTGTAGTAATCCGACCTGTAGCCAAGGAGGTGGTTGGTTGAAGACATGACAGGCCACTGGGCATGCTTGTTTGTAGGCTGCATGACAAAGTCTCTTTTTGAAACTATTTCCCTGAACATGGGCAGAGTCATTGCGTGCATGGCTATCTTCGCCATGTCCCTTGCAGTTGTGTAATGCTCTTTATCATGGGCTCCGCAGGGATTGGTGAAATGAGTGGAGGTTGCTCCCAGCTCAGCCGCCCTTTTATTCATCAAATCCATGAATTCCTGTCTGGTGGAACAAATATTTTCCGCGATAATATTTCCCGTCTCGTTGGCCGACCTTATAAGAAGTGCCTTTAGAAGATCGTCCATTTTAATCTGTTCTTCAGGCATAATTCCAATATTCATACCATCTTTCCCAATGTCGTTTACAGCTGCCTTGCTGGCTGTCATCAACTGCTCCGGATTGCCTTTTTCTATGGCTACAACAGCAGTAAGCACCTTTGTTGTGCTGGCCGGATAGAGCTTTTTGTCGGCGTTATGCTCATAAAGCACCTGACCGCTTTTTGAATCTATAAGAATATATGAATCTGCTTGCAGGGTAAGCTGTTCACCATGTGCTGGCGGGGTTGAAGCTATTAACAGCGATATTACTGAGATTATCATTAGTATTTTTTTCATATTTTCCTCCGGACAAATAAATACAGTTATAAAGTATACCAGAAATAAATTTCAATTTGTATACTTTGAGAAATATTAAATGTAAAAAAGAGGAAATAAGACAATTGCGTAGAATATTGTATCCGGAGGTGTGGAAATAAATGACAATAAACATCCTTGGACTGAGGTTTTTTATGGGAAAAAGCATGCTGATTGCGAGTATTGCAATTCTTGGTGTTCTAATGTGTATCGGAGGTTTTGCCATAAGCGGACACAATGAGGGAATAATTATTCAAAAAGCTGCAGCAGATATTAAAGAGCTCCGGCAGACAAGTTCCGCACCGCAAGATACAAAGGCGGATGGCGCGCAATGCCAGCCTGAGAGCAGCAGGACAGAAGAAATCCAGGTTTATGTCGTGGGCTGTGTAAAGGCCCCCGGCCTTGTTTCCCTGCAGAAGGGAGCTTTGATAGATGATGCGATAAAAGCGGCGGGAGGATTGACGGATCAGGCAGATGCTGAAAGTATAAATCTGGCTTTCAAATTAAAGGAAAACACCATGCTGAGAGTAAAAGCAAAAAGTAAGCCAAGCACAGCTGCTGTCCGCAGCAATGCAGAGGCTGCAAAAACTCAGCAAGCCTCTTTGGCGGGAAACGGAATTGAAGTAGTAGCAAACAGCGGGGGAGCGGTAATCGATGAACAGTGTGAACCCGGAAAAGGAGAGAAGATAAATATCAATACGGCAACAGCCAAGCAGCTGGATTCCCTTCCCGGGATAGGCATGGAGACAGGTGGAGACATAATTGCCTTCAGGGAGAAAAACGGTCCCTTCAAAAAGATTGAAGATATTACGAAGGTACCCGGAATTAAGAGCAGCAAGTTCAACAAGATAAAGGAATTTATTACTGTGGATTGATACTGCAGCCTAAACTAAACAGTACCCCTTTTACGCTGTAGTATTAGACATAAATGTAACATGCTTGTAATGTTACAACAGGGAATAGGGGTATACAATTAATTATGGAACATATTTTAAAGTAAACAAGTCAAAATGTTATATTTTATAAATGCAAAGGGGTATCCCTATGAAGAAGATTTTTATTTTATTTATAACCCTTGTGCTTGTAATTGTTACATCAGGCTGCAGTGGTTTAAGCAAAAGCGGTCCTGCAAAAAAGAGCCAGGTAACAGAAAAAGCTCAGGAAACCAGCCGGCAGGACAATATTGATAATAAGGCTGAAAACCATACGGAAGGCAAAATGATAAAAATGACGCTGTATTTTACGAACAGTGATAACAGTGCCCTTTTGCCAGAAGCCAGGGAGATTTTGGTTAAGGATGGAGCAATTATGCGCGCTGCAGTAAATGCGCTGATTGAAGGCCCGGAAAATCCGGAACTCAAGCAGACGATACCAGAAGGCACAAGGCTTATTGGGATTAAAAGAACAGGGAATGTGGCTGTTGTGGATTTTTCAAAGGAGTATTACAAAGCTCAAGGAATAGCCGAAATAGTTGAAAGAGCTTCCATAGTAAATACTCTTACAGAAATAGCCGGGATTGACAAGGTTCGCATCCTGGTTGAAGGCAAGGACCTCATAGGTCCAAGCGGAAACCCCTTGGGTGAAATGTCAAGATTCAGCCTTGACTCAAGAGGAAATCCGTTACCGGGCGAAAAGAAAATAGTTACTGTGTATTTCAGTAATTCAAATGCCGATAAGCTGGTTCCTGAAAAGAGAGAGATAACAGTTAATAAAGGTGATGGACTTGAGAAGCATATTTTTCAGGAGCTTGCCATAGGTCCCAAGAAACAGGGGCTGTACCCCGTTATTCCCCAGGGAACCAAGCTTATAGCTGTCACTACAAAGGATGGTGTTTGCACTGTAAACCTTTCACAGCAGTTTGTTGACAACAATAAGAGCGGCACGGCTGGTGAAAGCATGACGATTTACTCAATTGTCAATTCTCTGACGGAGCTTCACGAAGTGAAAAAGGTGCAGTTCCTCATAAACGGCAAAAAGAGAGACGTTTATCTGCACCTCGTTTTTGACGAGCCCTTTACGAGGAATGAGGATTTAATACAAAAATAAATATTTAATCTGCTGCAAAAACAGCTTTGTTTCCGAAAACGGGTTTTTGCAGTAGAAGTATTATTTTGATATTGATGGGAGTATCACAAGGGAGGTAATAAGATAGCCCATGAAAATAGACGCAAATGGAAGAATCAGATAAAGGACAATTGCCCTTCTGAAGTTTTGGCGCCTTAACCTTCTAAACTTTCCTACCCTTTTAACTCTCATATCATCACCGCCTTTGCAATCAAGGGGGACATTTTTCAAACTTGTCCCTTTTCCTTATTTTACCACAATTATAAATAATTTATTATTGCCTGGAAATACTGTGAAGGACACTCTTGACTTTATAAAAAGTGAAGTCTATAATTTAACTTGAATATTCAAATTCAGCATTGAAGAGAAGAGTAGGACGGAACAGGACTTATAGAGAGAAGGCACCCCGGCTGCAAGTGCTTTTAAGGACAAGCCGTCTGAAGACCGCCTCGGAGCTGAAGCGTTGACTACGTTACAGTCACAATGAGTTTCAATTAGGGTGGAACCACGGGAAACAGCTCTCGTCCCTTGACATAGGGATTGAGGGCTTTATTTATCGGAGGAGAGATATGATGATTAAAGTAACTTTAAAGGATGGAAGCACAAAGGAGTACAATGAAGGCACAACAATAAGGGAAGTAGCGGAAAGCATCAGCGCAGGTCTTGCGAGGGCGGCGCTGGCCGGAGAAGTTGACGGCGCGGTAAAGGATTTGAATTACAGGCTTGACAAGGACTGCAAGCTCAGCCTTCTAACTTTCGACGACGAGGGGGGGAAACACGCATACAGGCACACAACATCCCATGTTATGGCGCAGGCGGTTAAAAGGCTGTACCCCAATGTAAAGCTTGCTATAGGGCCTTCCATAGACACAGGATTCTATTATGACTTTGATGCCGACAAAACCTTTTCAATAGAAGAGCTTGAGTCTATTGAAAAGGAAATGGAAAAAATTATCAAGGAAGATTTGCCTCTTGAAAGGTTTGCCCTGCCAAGGGATGAAGCAATCAAGTTCATGGAGGAAAAGGGCGAGCCATATAAGGTTGAATTGATAAGGGATCTTCCGCAGGGAGAAGAAATTTCCTTCTACAAGCAGGGAGAATTTGTAGACCTTTGTGCCGGCCCTCATCTGCCTTCCACAGGAAAAATCAAGGCTTTCAAGCTGCTTTCTGTAGCAGGCGCCTACTGGAGAGGCAGCGAAAAGAATAAAATGCTGCAGAGGATATACGGCACAAGCTTTGCAAAGAAAAGCGAGCTGGATGAGTATCTCTTCAGGCTTGAGGAAGCAAAAAAACGTGACCACAGAAAGCTTGGACGTGAGCTTGACCTTTTTGATATTCTTGACGAGGGCCCGGGCTTCCCTTTCTTTATGCCTAAGGGCATGGTGCTTAGAAACCTGCTGGAGGATTACTGGAGGGACGAGCACAAGAAAAGGGGATATCAGGAAATAAAAACCCCTGTAATACTGAACAAGGATTTATGGCTGCGCTCGGGACACTGGGAAAACTATAGGGAAAACATGTATACGGTAGAAATTGACGATTCGGACTTTGCAATAAAACCAATGAACTGTCCGGGTGGTATGCTGGTTTTTAAAAGAAAGCTGCACTCATACAGGGATCTGCCTCAAAGGATGGGCGAGCTTGGCCTGGTGCACAGACATGAGTTGTCCGGCGCGCTGCACGGCTTGATGAGGGTACGCTGCTTTACACAGGATGACGCTCATATTTTCATGACCCCGGAACAGATTAAGGATGAGGTTGCGGGAGTAATAGACCTCATAGACTCCTTCTACAGGGTGTTTGGCTTTAAATACCATGTGGAGCTTTCCACAAGACCGGAAAAGTCCATAGGCACAGATGAACAGTGGGAAGTTTCAACTGCGGCGCTGAGACAGGCTCTTGATGATAAAGGCATCAAATACAAGGTTAATGAAGGCGATGGAGCCTTCTACGGTCCGAAAATAGACTTCCATCTTGAGGATTCGATAGGACGTACCTGGCAGTGTGGTACAATCCAGCTGGATATGAACCTGCCTGAACGATTCGACCTGACATATATTGGCGCGGATGGAGAGAAGCACCGTCCTGTAATGATACACAGGGTCGTGTTCGGCAGCATTGAAAGATTTATTGCAATACTGACAGAGCACTTTGCAGGCGCATTCCCAACCTGGCTCGCTCCAGTACAGGCGAAAATCCTTTCTATAGTTGAAAAGCACCACCCATATGTGTTGGAAGTGCAGAAGCTTTTAGAGGACAGGGGAATCAGGGTTGAGGCTGACCTTAGAAATGAAAAGATAGGCTACAAGATAAGGGAAGCTCAGATGCAGAAGGTGCCATACATGCTGGTGGTTGGAGACAAGGAAATGGATAACAGGGCGGTGGCTGTACGGTCGAGAAAGGATGGAGACTTAGGCTCCATGGCTTTGGAGGATTTCCTCGGCAAGATATTGGAAGAAGTAAGGACCAAGGCGTAAAGAGGCTTAATCATGTAAGGAGGCTGTGGTTAATATGAAGCAGTATCTGGAACTGTGTGAACATATTCTGAAAAATGGCGTTAAGAAGGAAGACCGGACAGGAACAGGCACCATAAGTGTTTTCGGCTATCAGATGAGATTCAGCCTGCAGGAAGGATTCCCTCTTGTAACCACAAAAAAGATTCACACAAAGTCAATAATCCATGAGCTACTTTGGTTTATAAAGGGTGACACAAATATAAAGTACCTTAAGGACAATGGCGTATCTATCTGGAATGAATGGGCGGATGAAAACGGCGACCTGGGGCCCGTTTACGGGCGCCAGTGGAGATCATGGACGGCGGCAGACGGAAGAAGCATTGATCAGTTGAGTAAGGTAATAAGTGACATTAAATCAAATCCGGATTCCAGGAGGCTCATTGTAAGTGCATGGAACGTCGGCGAGCTTGAAAAAATGGCGTTGCCGCCCTGCCACTGCTTTTACCAGTTTTATGTGGCGGAAAACAAGCTCTCCTGCATGCTTTACCAGAGAAGTGCCGATGTCTTTCTTGGCGTACCTTTTAACATAGCCTCTTACGCATTGCTTACAATGATGGTTGCTCAGGTATGCGGGCTTCAGCCTGGCGAGCTCATACATACACTGGGGGATGCGCATATATATACAAACCATATTGAGCAGGTAAAGCTTCAGCTTGCAAGAGAGCCCAGGCCGTTGCCAAAAATGAAGATAAATCCGGGGATTACATCGATTTTTGATTTCAAATATGAGGATTTCGAGCTGTCGGGTTATGACCCGCATCCACATATCAAAGGAGAGGTTGCGGTTTGATATCATTGATTGCTGCAGTGGCAAGGGATAATATTATCGGTAAGGGCAACAGCCTGCCATGGCGGCTGCCGGCAGACCTGGCATATTTTAAAAAGGTAACCATGGGGCATAAAGTAATCATGGGCCGCAAAACCTTTGAGTCAATAGGCAAGCCCTTGCCCGGAAGAAGCAATGTCATTATATCGCGGGACAGGGACTATAAAGCTGAGGGTTGTACGATAGTGAATTCCATCGATGAGGCCGAAAGACTGTGCGTGGACGAAGAAGCGTTTATTATTGGAGGGGCTCAAGTATATGAGATGTTCATTGACCGGGCTGACAGGCTTTATATAACTTTCATAGATGAAGCTTTTGATGGAGATGCGTATTTCCCTAATATAGATCCTTCTGTATGGAGGCAGGTTTCCAAAACAAAAGGCGAGAAGGACGAAAAAAATCCTTTTGACTATTACTTTATAATTTACGAACGGCATTAGCAAGGTGCACTCACAAAATTTTGTGGGTGCATTTTTATTATTTTAACTTTGAACAATCACTTTTCTCCTCCATGTAAGCTATTTATCGTAACCTATATAGAATTTGCTCATATTTTTCTCATCCTCTTATTAAATATGTTTATGGAAAGGGGTTATACCCCCCTTTAATTATGTATCAGGGTGAGGGGAAATAATGGGAGTATTCTTGGCTGGGGCGGGTATAAATATAAAAAGCGCAGCAATTGCTGTATTGGTGTTGTTTCAGCTTAATGCCTATCCGTTTGTTTTGAGCGGGTCAAATGTAAATATATCGGACAGAGAGCATCAGGAACACAAGTATGAACCTCAAATGGATGAAAAGCAGGAGCTCGTTTTAAAAAAAATCAATACAATTGACACCTTGCTTATCAAGCAAAATATTCACAATACCATTGAGGCTGCCATAAAGCAGGCCGAAGAAGCTAATAAAACGAGAAAGGAATGGATATTCAAATCTGCATGTCCGGCAATATGGGCGGACCGGTCCAAAGCTGAGCTTTCTCTTACCTTTGATGATGGTGTTGATTACGGTTCGGCGGCAAAAGCTCTTGAAGTATTAAAGAAAACTGGGGTTAAGTGCACTTTTTTTGTTATTGGCAGAGCCTTGGCTCAGCATCCTCAGTTGTGGCAGCAGGCGGTGAAGGACGGACATCAGGTTTGCAACCATACGCAGAATCACAAGAACCTTGCGGAACTGTCAAACGAAGAAATCACAAAGGAGATAAAAGACTGGGAGAGCTCTGCCGGAAATGTGCTTGGAGAGGAATACCTTAAGACGATGAGAAATGAATTTCCCTTTTTCAGACTACCCTATGGTTCGGGGAGTGATTCAAAAAGGATTATGAATGTAATCTCTGAGCTTAAATATATACCTGTCGGATGGTCTGCCGAGACCTATAACAGTGTTCTCAGACACTACAATCTCAAGGCTGCGCCAGTTGAGCCGGTGGCTGCCCGCATAGCGAATCATATAACGGCAAATGCAAAAAACGGGTCAATAATACTATTGCATTTTAATGCCTTTGATACAGCAAAACTACAAGATATTATCGAAGGCATCAAAGCAAAAGGGCTGTCAATGAAGCTTGTCTCTGAGGTTCTGGCGGACAATTGAATATTCCAAGATGCATCAACTCCGTTTTTTAGGTTGCAATAAACTTCTTGCATTTGTAGAAAAAGTGATTTTGCAAAAGCATTTTATCAGCATTGAAAATATGAATTTGAGGGAAATATCTTTAGGGCCTATTTTAGGCTATTGACAAATCATAGAAAATGAAATATGATTATTAATCATATTGGAATACTAGGGAATGGTTTGCGGAACGTATGAAAAAAGGAGGATAAAAGGATGAGCGAAAGAAAGCTTGGATTTGATACGCTGCAGGTGCACGGGGGGCAGAGTCCGGATCCTACAACAGGGTCAAGGGCGGTGCCTATTTACCAGACAACATCCTATGTGTTCAGGGATTCGGAGCATGCTGCAAATCTCTTTGCATTGAAGGAAGCGGGAAATATTTATACAAGGATCATGAACCCGACAACTGATGTTTTTGAGCAGCGTGTAGCACTCCTTGAGGGAGGGGTTGGAGCACTTGCCGTAGCTTCGGGTTCTGCGGCAGTGACTTATGCCATACTGAACATAGCGGGTGCGGGCGATGAAATTGTATCTGCAAGCACCTTGTACGGAGGCACCTACAACCTGTTTTCAGTTACATTGCCGAAGCTGGGTATAAAGACTGTATTTGTAGACCCGGATGATCCTGAAAACTTCAGGAAGGCAATAACGGAAAAGACAAAAGCAGTTTATGTGGAGACCTTAGGAAATCCGCGCATAAATATTATAGATATTGAAAAAGTCGCCCAAGCTGCACATGAAAATAAAATACCTCTTATAATTGACAATACCTTTGCAACACCTTACCTTTGCAGGCCGATTGAGCATGGTGCTGATATCGTGGTTCATTCAGCCACCAAATTCATGGGTGGGCATGGAACGTCTATTGGAGGGGTTATTGTTGATTCCGGTAAATTTGACTGGGCTGGAAGCGGTAAGTTCCCGGGCCTTACGGAGCCTGACCCAAGCTATCATGGAGTAAGGTATGTGGAAGCGTTGGGGCCCATGGCTTATATCATTAAAGCGAGAGTCCAGCTTCTTAGAGATACAGGTGCTGCTGTAAGCCCTTTTAACTCCTTCATGCTTCTCCAAGGATTGGAAACTCTCTCCTTAAGGGTGGAAAAGCATGTAAGAAACACTAAGGAAATTGTTAAGTTCCTTTTGAAGCACCCCAATGTTGCGTGGGTGAATTATCCGTCCATTGAGGGCAGCAAGTATTACAGCCTTGCGGAAAAATACCTCCCTAAAGGCGCGGGCTCCATATTTACCTTTGGAATCAAGGGCGGATTGGCAGCAGGAAAGAAATTCATAGACAATCTCAAGATATTCTCTCTGCTTGCCAATGTTGCCGATGCGAAGTCATTGGTCATACATCCGGCAAGCACGACACATCAGCAGCTTTCTGAAGAGGAACAGAGGAGAGCTGGAGTTACTCCTGACATGATAAGGCTTTCAATAGGTATAGAGGATGCGGAAGACTTGATTTATGACCTGGATCAGGCAATGAAAAAGGCCATTGACATTTGACAATCAGAATCCATTTTAAATACGATAAATATATTACATGGAAAAAGTTATTGGGCAAAGGTAATTTCACCTACCCAAAAGGAATACCTCCGAGAAAAGTGAATTCATGCTCGAACCCTGGAGACATTTCCCTCGGATTCATCTTTTCGATGCTATTGAAATGCCTTTGAACAATCACTTTTCTCCCAATTTAAGCTATTTATCGTAACATATATAGCGAGGAGGAGTTTTACTGTGGAAAAGATAGCAAAAAGTCTGACTGAGCTTATCGGAAATACTCCGTTACTGGAGTTTTCAAATTATAATTTAAGCCATGGCCTTAAAGCGAGGCTGGTGGCAAAGCTTGAATACTTCAATCCTGCGGGGAGCGTAAAGGACAGGATCGGTTATGCCATGATCAAGGATGCTGAAGACAAGGGCCTAATCAACAGGGATACTGTTATAATTGAGCCGACCAGTGGCAATACCGGCATTGGACTTGCCTTTGCAGCGGCTGCAAGGGGATACCGGCTGATACTTACAATGCCTGAAACAATGAGCATGGAAAGAAGGAGCCTTCTTAAGGCTCTGGGCGCAGAACTGGTTCTGACCCCTGGAGCGGAAGGCATGAAGGGAGCAATAAAAAGAGCTGAGGAGCTTGTGAACGAAACTCCAAACTCCTACATGCCCCAGCAGTTCATAAATCCTGCAAATCCTGAAATACACAGGAAGACTACAGCAGAGGAGATCTGGAGAGATACCGGCGGGAATATCGATGTTTTTATTGCAGGCGTTGGTACAGGAGGAACCATAACTGGCGTTGGAGAGGTGCTAAAGCAGAGAAAGCCGGGGATTAAGGTGGTTGCTGTTGAACCCTTCGATTCACCAGTGCTTTCCGGCGGAAGCCCGGGTCTTCACAAAATCCAGGGAATAGGTGCAGGCTTTGTTCCCGAAATTCTCAACATGGATGTTATTGATGAAATATACAAGGTGAAGAATGAAGAGGCTTTTGAAGCCAGCAGGCAGGTATCGAAGCTTGAAGGCCTTCTTGTCGGTATTTCATCAGGAGCTGCTGTTCATGCGGCAACACAACTGGCAAAAAGAAGCGAAAACGAAGGCAAGACCATAGTGGTTCTTCTGCCTGACACAGGGGAGAGGTATCTTTCTACAGCCCTATTTCAGGAAAACTAACAGGGACTGTACTGCAGTCCCTGTTTCTTAAACCTTTTCTTCCATGAAGCGCTTGATTTTCTTTGTTGTGGTCTTTGCAAGCTCGTTATCGCGAATATGTATGTTTTTTATATGCTTGTAATTTACCAGCTTGCTGTTCACGGTTTTTATTTCGGCGTGGATAATTTGTTTTACCTTTTCAGGCGATGCCTCTCCTTCTCCCAGAATTGCATTGATATTCTCCATATCCGGAACCACTATGCATGAAACAACCACATCGCCTGAGCTTTCATCCTCTTTTCCGTAGACCATGCTCTCCTTGATGCAGGGTGAGTTTGCGATAAGCGTCTCTATTTCCTCGGGATAGATGTTTTTGCCATTCTTGGTGACTATCACATTCTTCTTTCTCCCGGTGATATAAATAAAGCCTTCCTTGTCCATATAGCCTGCGTCGCCTGTATGGAACCAACCATCCTTGAAGACCTTGCGGTTTGCTTCTTCGTTTTCATAGTAGCCTTTCATTATACTGGAACCCTTCACAATGATTTCACCTATGCCGTCATCGTCAGGGTTATCAATTTTAACTTCAAGATTGGGCAGAGGAAGCCCCGCAGCCCGGTCATTGAAATCAACGTCTCTGTTCAGCGCAACAATGGGGGAGCACTCAGTTAAACCATATCCCTGAACCATATGAATGCCAAGACTCCTGAAGCCTTTTGGCACTTCCGGGTCGATTGCGGCGGCGCCGCTTATAAAAAGCCTTATTTTTCCGCCGAAATTATTGTGCACAAGAGCAAACAATTTCTTTGTAAGGTTAATATTCAGCTTGCGCAGGGCATTGCTTACCTTGATGGCAATTTTTAGCTTCTTAACCATACCGGGTTTCTTTGCGGCTGTGTCCCATATCCTTTTGTACATAGCTTCAAATATAAGAGGCACACCAAGCATTACGGTGGCTTTCGACTCCTGCAGGTTCTTGACGATGTGCCTCAGGCCTTCACAATGGGCAATAGTTGAGCCTCTGTATAATGGGCACAGAAAACCGCAGGTGCATTCGTAGGTGTGATGAATGGGCAATATTGACAGAAATGTGTCTGAGGAATCTATATACAGCATGGAGCACATTGCCATAAGGTTGGAGCATATATTGGAGTGGGACAGCATAACCGCCTTTGACTGGTCTGTTGTGCCTGAAGTGAACAAAAGCATGCTCACTGCTTCGTTATCTATGGTTGAATCAATAAAGCTTGTGTCACCTGCATTCATTAACTGGTAGCCCTTATTAAGGAGGGTGCTGAAGGAGACAATATTCTCCTGGCCTTCAATATCATCCATGCATATGTAATGCTTTATGCTGCTTATATTTCCTAAAATTTTATCTATCTGTTCCTTCAGGTGTCCTGAAAAGATTATTGCACTTGCGGAGGACCTTGTTAGAAGGCTTTCAATTTCCGTCACAGGAAGCTCCTTGTCAAGCGGAACTGTTATGCCTGTCCCGTTAACTGTGGCAAGGTAGGATACTGCCCACTCATATCTGCTTTCACCTATAAGAGCAATTCTCTTATCCTTCAGGCCCAGACTTATAAGAGCGGTGCCGAAGGCATCCACATCTGCCTTGAACTTCTTGTAGCTTACTGGAACATAGCCTTCTATTCCTTTTTCTTTAACCAGAAATGCCGGCTTTTCCCCAAAAATCTCTGTGCTTGAGACAAGCATTTCTTTGAGATTGCTGATAGGTCTTACTTCATAAAGAGGAATATTCTTCATGCTGTTTACACCCCCGCTTAACATTTTTTTTACTATTATATAACAAACATGGGGTGGATTAAAACACTATTGCATATTTTTCTCATGCTCACTCAACTTCTGCTTGATCGCTTCCCAAGTCTGAGTTCCTGCTACGCCTGTAACACGGATTTTGTTCGCTTTCTGGAATTTTATAATGCTCTGCTTTAATCCGCTGCCGAATCGTCCGTCAGCACTGCCATTGTAATAGCCAAGCTTTTTCAAAGCCTTCTGAAGCTCGAGCACATCAGAGCCTACATCACCGCTTTTCATCGCCCTGAAAGGAGCGGCGGAGTGTACAATGGTTACAGTGGTGCCGTGCGGCACCAGTTTGTAGAGTTCTCTTACATCCTTGTTTTTCATTCTGATGCAGCCCTTTGATGAGTTCGACCCGATCAGTCCGGGATAAATTGTTCCGTGAATACCGTATTTACCCCAGGGTACGTTAAAGCCCAGCCAGGCGCCTCCAAAGCCTTCACCCCAAGTGTCCTTGCTGATAATTTTCCATGTTCCCACGGGAGAGGGGGTGCTTTTCTTTCCCCCGGATACAGGGTAAGTCTTTAGCAGTGTTCCGTCCTTATAGACGTACATGAGGCAGGTATCCAGATTTATATGGATATGGAAGCCTTTTTTCACGATGCTGTTTTTTTCTTCCTGATTGTCATTTTCAGGAACGGAAGGAGTGTCGGCGGCAGTTTCGTGGAATTCATTCCAGGCAGGAGGATGAAAATCATCCAATAAAAGAATGTTGGAGTACAATAAGTACAGAGACAGTATTAAAAGCATGGAACACAGCACTATTCTAAATTTAATGTTTTTTAACAACCTTATTTACCTCAGTTAGCTTAATGACTGCTATATTATATTCTGTACAGTGCTTGTATTATAATCAGGAAGTTTAAGGTTATTTGGTTTCAGGGTTAAATTTTTGCATTTAATATATCTATATCAATTGAGCCGCAAGGCATTTTTTGTTATACTTAAACAAATTGTGTTTGGAGGGTGCTATGTATAGTTTTATTTTTGATATTGGCGGAGTTTTAATTGATTACAATTATAAAAAAGTGGCAGAGGAGCTTTCTGTGAAGACAGGGTGCGAATATGGCAAGGTTGAAAGCCTTTTCGGCCTGGATGTGCTTCACCCCGTGGAAACAGGAAGGATAACGCCGGATGAGTTTTTTCAACATCATGTAAGGCGCATTATGCCTGAAATATCCTATAAGGATTGGATTCAAGCATATATTGATAATTTCCCCGTTAACCCTTATGGCATGGAGCTGCTGCAAATGG
Organism: Clostridia bacterium; assembly: GCA_026417615.1. Lineage (GTDB taxonomy): Bacteria > Bacillota > Clostridia > Acetivibrionales > JAFADI01 > SKW22. Next base: position 26,426 of record JAOACY010000031.1, on the reverse strand, counting down.
TAAAGGCAAAGGGGCGCAAAGTGTATATACTAAGCAATCTTGCGGAGTTTCACAAGGATGCGATTGAAGCCAGAAACCCTGGTTTCTTTGAGCTGTGTGACAGGAACTTTTTTTCGTTCGAATTGGGCTTTCACAAGCCTGAGGCGGAAATCTATGAAGCAGTATGCAGCGGCATAGGGGAAAAGCCCGAAAACTGCGTCTTCTTTGATGATATGCCGGCAAACGTTGAAGGAGCAATTAAGCATGGTATTTTGGGCATACATTTCTCCAATAGCAGGATAAAGGAAATAAGGGAAAGAGTTGTCAAGCTTTTATAAAAACAGCCTTACACAAAATTTGCATAAGGCTGTTTTGGTGGGCAATGAGGGGCTCGAACCCCCGACTTTCACCACGTCAAGATGACACTCTACCAGCTGAGTTAATTGCCCGTATTTTATTGTATTAATATTCTAATAGCTGCATGCCCATCTGTCAAGGGGAAAAAATGGGTTTTTACAGCAGGATGAAGAATTTATCATATTTGAGTGTCTGCTTACTATAATAGTAAAGGCAATAAATGAAGCATTGAAAGTGTGGTAGCAGACATGTTTGTATATATAGCGTTGCTTGTTCTCAGCCTCATCATAATTCTGCTTTGCTGCGAGCTCTTTACAAACGGCATTGAATGGCTTGGAAAGAAGCTGAATGCAGGCGACGGGGTAATAGGCAGTATTTTTTCTGCGGTAGGAACCTGTCTTCCCGAAACGATGGTGCCTGTAATTGCAATTTTATTTTCGTCCGGAGGAGCTGAGGGTGTTGATATAGGTATAGGAGCAATAGTCGGAGCTCCTTTCATGTTAAGCACCCTGGCATTTTTTGTTACAGGCGCAAGTGTGCTTGTTTTTTCAAAAAAGCGTAAAACCGGCCTGCGTATGAAAGTTAACAACAATATACTGGGCAGGGATCTTATTTTCTTTGCGGCTGTATATTCAATAGGTATAATGTCATCTTTTGTAGGTGTTGAATCAGTCAGGCAGCTGACAGCTTTTACACTCATACTTTATTATATATATTATGTTTTCCTTACGGTAAGGCATGACCAGAAAAGCGTTGGCAGCCTTGAAATGCTCTATGTTTCAAAATATATAAAAATAAGCCCCAATATACTTTCAATCCTGTTTCAGATTGCATTAGCCATATCGGGAATCATTGCAGGAGCTCACATATTTGTGGAAAATCTCAAGGATGTATCAAACTGCATCGGTATTTCCACACTGGTGCTATCTCTGGTCATTACGCCTATAGCTACAGAATTGCCCGAAAAATTCAACAGTATAATCTGGATAAGCAAAAAAAAGGACACTTTGGCTCTTGGCAACATAACAGGCGCAATGGTATTCCAAAGCTGCATTCCTGTCTCCATAGGTATTCTTGCCACCAGCTGGCAGCTTGATGCAAAAGTGGTTTTCAGTGCGCTGTTGTCGCTGCTGTCGGCACTTTTTGTTTACCTATGGATAAAGGCAAGAGGGGGGCTGAGTGCTTTGCCGCTATTGGCCGGTGGGATTTTCTACATGGTATTCATAGCTTTTGTTTTTTAGAAAATATTCTTAAGCTTTATTGCCTCCTTATCAGGAATATGCTTAACATATTGCTTTAATGCCGCCAGCTCTCCGAGAGACAGAGTGGAGTCCCTTGCTTCAATGTATGTTGACAGCTTTGACAGAGTATTGCTGATATTATCAATTTCCAGATGATCCAGAAGCATAGACCAGATTTTTTCCGAATACATCCAGTTACCCTTGATTTCTCTAAGCTCTTCTTCTGCATTATTCCAGAGCTGCCCTTTGATGCTGCTTTCGATTTTTGCAATATTGTTGTCAAGATCCTTTGAGGTTTTGTCAAGAGTATTGAAAGTAAATGTGCTGAAACCAATAATAATTGCAAACAATATTATAATAGATGCGGCTATCTTTAGAGTGTGCATAATTTCAATATACCTCCTGTCAGAATTTTTTCTGGCAATAGAATTTTCTTCTCGAGTCAAGGCTTGCAAATAATACCTGTTTGGTACTGCTTATGCCTCTTTTTTTCAGCTCCTCCATAAGCCATTCCTTTGTGTGTCCAGCTTTTTCTATATTTTTTGATAACACCTTTCCATCTATAATGAGATCAATCGGAAGCTCTTCATAGTCTGTATTAATACCCATATCTTCAGGAGAAACTGCTTTTTTGCCTGACTTGGGAATAATGCTTAACTGTCCGTTGGTCTCAAGTATTGCAAACTCCACATCATTGATGTTTGGGGTGTCCTTTATCCGAAGCTGTTCGAGAAGATCATTCAAAGTGTACATTTCTTTCCGGAGATTCTCTTCGATAATTGTTCCGTTTTCAATCATCACTGTGGGCTTCCCGCAAATAACACCCCTTGCCTTTATACTTTTTAATGAAACAAAGGATAATATTATCTGGGCAATCAGCAGCGTAAGTATCGGGATTATACCATTAATAAGAGGTATTCTTGTGTCCTGCATGGGAACGGCTGCAAGCTCGGAAATCATTATGGCCACAGCAAGCTCAAAGGGCTGGAGCTGACCAATCTGCCTTTTACCCATTATCCTCATGACAATGACAACTATTGTATATAATATTAATGTTCTTACAAAAGCGACAAGCACAATATCAGCCTTTCATCTATTCAATATATACTTTCACTTATATATTGTTTCATATCGGTTTTATCTTATGCATTGTTGAACATATGCAATATGTCAAGAATTTTAAAGGTAGAAGAAGATTTGCTAGGCAAAAGAGGAATAATATTGATAACTGATGTTTTACAAAGATATATAATAAAATAGTAAAAAAAATAACACTATACAATACATATATACGTGATATAATCAAATGTATTACGTTTTCTGAAATTGCTGCGGGCATTGAAAAATGCTCGTTGTTTTTTTGATTGGAGGCAGGCAAATGCATATTATTGTTATAGGCTGCGGCAAGGTGGGGTCCAGGCTGGCACAGATCATGTCCGAGGAGGGGCATGATGTTGTCATTGTTGATAATGACAGGAATGCATTTAAGATTATAGGGCCCGATTTCAACGGAATTACTGTTACGGGAGTGCCCATAGACCAGGATGTATTAAAGCATGCAGGTATTGAGACCTGTGACGCCCTGGCGGCCGTGACTCCTGACGATAATGTAAACATAATGGCTTGCCAGGTGGCAAGAGAAATATTTAAAGTGCCCCGGGTGCTTGCAAGAATTTACAACCCTGCCAGAGAGCAGGTGTTTCATCAGTTCGGGCTTGAAACCATATGCCCCACAAACATAACCGTTGATGTTATAAGGTCAATTATTCTTGACGAAACCGGAGTTTCAAACCATACCATTGGAAGCAACACCTTCTCCTTCAAGCATGAAGTGGTTCCAAAGGAGCTCGACGGGAAAAAGCTTTCTTCATTTAAAGTTAGAAGAAATGCAGCTGTATTCGGCTTAATAAGAAACAGGATGTTTGAATTTGCACATCCTGATACTACTTTGGCTGCAGGTGATACTATAGTGATTTCAGAGATGATGGATTAGAGGTGATTGGATTGAATATTGTAATTGCCGGCGGAGGTAAGATTGGCTATTATCTTACAAAGACCCTCCTGTCTTATAAACACAATGTCAGCCTTATCGAAAGAAAAAAGGAAATTTGTGAAAAGATCGCGAATGAGTTGAACATACCTGTTTTTAACGGTGACGGAACAAAAATTGACGATCTGGCGGAAATTGGAATTGAGCATGCACACATCTTTATTGCTGTAACCGGAAGGGATGAGGACAATCTTATAGCCAGCCAGCTGGCCAAGAAAAACTTTGGGGTGAAAAGGACTATAGCCAGGGTGAACAACCCCAAGAACATCAAGGTCTTTGAAACCCTGGGTGTTGACATGGCTGTCAGCAGTACTTCCATTATTGCCGATTTGATTGAACAGGAAGTGGATTACTCGGGTATGAAAACCCTTATGAAAATGAAGGGCGGAAAGCTTGCGTTGACGGAAATATATGTTTCTGACAGTTCGCCGGTTTGCGGCAAGACCTTGAAGGACATAAACATTCCGAGGGAATGTATACTGGTTTCCGTGATAAGGGGAGAGAAAGTAATCATACCAAACGGGTTTACTGTAATTAACGGCGGCGATTATGTTATTGCTGTTTCTTCCCAGGACGACCAGCAGGAACTCAGAAATTACTTTATCGGCTAGTCGGGTGAAAAATATGAGGATAGCTTTCCAAATAAAAAATAATAAAATACTGAATCTGGCTCCTGCGAAAATTATAGTGCTGAGCTTTGCATCGCTAATATTTATAGGGGCGATACTTTTAACCCTTCCAATAATGTCCAATTCAGGAAAGTCTACTGCATTTGCCGATGCCTTGTTCACGGCCACATCGGCTACATGTGTTACGGGGCTGGTTGTATTTGATACTTTTGACCACTGGTCTATATGGGGGCAGCTTGTAATACTGGCAATGATTCAGGTGGGAGGTCTTGGACTGGTAACCTTTGCAACCTTCTTCTCCGTACTTTTGGGAAGGAAAGTCGGTCTTAAGGGTATGATGCTGGTTCAGGAATCCTTGAACCATTTTACAGTGGAAGGTGTTATAAGGCTTTTAAAAAGAGTTGTGCTGGTGACTTTTACAATGGAAGCATTGGGGGCTGCATTGCTATCAAGCAGATTTTTGCCAAGATTTGGGCTTCGCGGTATATACATGGGTGTGTTCCATGCAGTGTCAGCCTTCTGCAATGCCGGATTTGATATAATGGGAGGGTATAAAAGCTTTACGGAGTATAATAATGATCCCGTTGTGCTTTTTACGCTTTGCGCTCTGGTAATTACAGGAGGTCTTGGCTTTATTGTGTGGCGTGATTTATATGAGATCAGAAGGAATAACGGCTTGTACCTCCATACCAAGGTTGTGCTTACTGTTACAGCGGTATTGATAGTGGCGGGGGCCATATTCTTTTATATAGCAGAGAGGAATAATCCTGCTACAATGGGAAGTTTAAGCTTTTTTGAAAAAGTAAATTCTGCTGTTTTCCATTCGGTGATGACCAGAACTGCAGGGTTCAATTCTCTGCCCCTTGATGTAATGCATGAAATTTCAAAGGTCGGGACAATAATTCTTATGTTCATAGGCGGTGCACCCGGCTCAACAGCAGGCGGCATAAAGGTCACGACCTTCAGTGTAATAATAATTGCTGTTATTTCGCAGATTAAGGGTTCTGACGAAACGATAATTTTCAGCAGGAGGGTTCCGCACTATATTGTGACCAAGTCTCTTTCTATCATTGTTCTAGGACTTCTTTTAGTAATAGTGGTTACAATCCTTATGCTTGGGGTTGGTGAGACAAAGTACTTTATAGACCTTCTCTATGAGGCGACTTCTGCATTTGGCACCGTAGGGCTGTCTGCGGCTTCCACACCTACCCTTACCCAAATGAGCAGGTACTTTTTGATAATCACCATGTTTTTGGGAAGAGTTGGTCCCCTTTCCTTTGCTATTGCTCTGACACTAAGATCGAGAAAGAATAATTCCGAGCTTGTTTATCCGGAAGGTAAGATTGTTGTTGGATAATTAATGTGGAATAATAAAAAATAGCAGGAGAATTACTCCCCTGCTATTTTTATTTATTGCTTAATTAATTATCTTGATGTGTCACCGAGCTTTTCAGTAGGATAGCTGTTGCCGGTATATGACTGGAATACCTTCTTAACGATATTGCCGCCTACCTTGCCAGCTTCCCTTGATGTCAAGTCACCATTATATCCCTGTTTTAAATTAACGCCTACTTCACGAGCTATTTCATACTTCATCTGGTTGAACTGAGTTTTGCTTTTGTTGTTGTTAGCCATTATTTTCACCTCCTTTATCAGAGCATTTGCGGATAAATTCCGCATGTGCCAAAAAGAGAGCCCCGGGTGTTCCGGAGATTCTTTTATATTCTTATTGTTTCAAAAAGGTGAGCTATTATGAGTAGTAAGTTTTGGATTGTTTTTTGTATTATTGTCGAAAACACATGTGGACGATTTTACCACTATGTGATATACTCTTTTTAAAAAATTATGGCTTTTAAATTAGTCCTGTGAGGCTGGTAAAGCGATAGAATGGTGTTTGTTTTTTCGCGCATAACGGGCTTTTGCACAGGCAAAAGCCCGTTTTAATGACTATATTTGCTTTGGTTTTAAAGCACACTATTATTTGTTTGCTTTTTAACATAAAAAATTATCACAGGAGGAAGGTAATTTATGGAAAGAAAAGTAATTCAAGTTGAAGAAAAGGTTCCTTTGCTGCAAGGACTACCATTGAGCTTCCAGCATCTTTTTGCAATGTTTGGGGCATCAGTGCTTGTACCCGCATTGTTTGGAATTAATCCGGCGGTTGTTTTGTTCATGAACGGGATCGGAACTTTGCTGTTTATTTTCCTTACAAAAGGAAAAGCACCGGCATTTCTAGGCTCAAGCTTCGCTTATCTTGGGCCGACATTTATTATCCTGGCAAACAAGGAGCTTGGTTTTCAAGCTGCGTTGGGAGGCTTTGCAGTGTCAGGGCTTGTATTCTCAATAGTTGCGCTCTTGATTGGAAAATTCGGAACAGACTGGATAAAGGTTGTTCTTCCTCCTGCTGCTATGGGACCTGTTGTGGCTCTTATCGGTCTTGAGCTTTCGGGGACAGCTGCACAGATGGCGGGACTTATTCCTTCCGACTACCACAAGGAACTTACGCCCGATTGGATTATAGTATCTATGGTGACTTTGGCTGTTGCGGTATTCGGTTCACTTCTTTTCAGAAAATTTTTTGCTGTTATACCTATTCTTGTTGCAATAATAGTTGGATATGTAGTTGCAATACCTCTGGGCCTTGTCAGCTTTGAAAACGTTGCGAAGGCTTCGGTTTTCGCATTGCCAAACTTCCAGCTGCCGGTATTTAACATCAATGCAATTCTTATAATACTCCCCGCTACACTGGTGGTTATTTCTGAGCATATAGGACACCAGATAGTTACCGGTAATATTATAGGAAGGGATCTTACTAAGGATCCGGGGCTGAACAGATCAATGCTCGGAGATGGACTTTCAACAATGATTTCCGGGTTATTGGGCTCCGTTCCCACTACCACTTATGGTGAAAACATAGGCGTAATGGCTATTACAAGGGTTTACAGCGTATGGGTGATAGGAGGGGCTGCGGTTTTATCCATCATACTGTCATTTGTGGGAACTCTTTCGGCTCTTGTAAGCAGTATCCCCACGGCGGTCATGGGCGGTGTTTCCATACTTCTCTTCGGTGTTATTGCAGCATCGGGTATAAGAATACTTGTAGAATCCAAGGTTGATTTCGGAAAATCCGCAAACCTTATCCTTACAGCTGTAATTTTCGTTATAGGTATAAGCGGAGTTGCTATAAACATAGGACAGGTACAGCTAAAAGGAATGGCTCTGGCCACGGTTACCGGAATGGTATTGAGTCTTGTGTTCTATGTGCTTGAAAAGCTTAAGCTTACAAACGACAGCTCTGCGGCATAATTCATAAGAAATAAAAAAAGCCTGGAATCCAGGCTTTTTTTATTTCTTGTTTCTTATCTTTTCCATGTACTTTTCAAGATATTTTGTATTAATTACTTCATGGAGGTTCTTTCTTGCTTTTTCAATAGACTGTCTGGCGTTTCCCAGTTCTGCAAGTCCTTTGAATTTCGGCTCCGGCTTTATGGAGTCGAAGTCGATTTCTTCTCTTTTCTCAATGCCAATTATGAATTCTGCAACATCCCTGGCTGCGTTGGGATTTCTGAACTCTCTCTGGGCTTTTTTAATATTGTTCAGCTTTTGGGCATTGTCGGCTAAAAGCTCATTTACAAGGCCTCTAAGCTTCCTTAAGTCCTTGCAGATTACGCCAAGATTGTACTTGACAAAATACGCGGGATTACCTTCCTCCTGTCCGGGAAGCGCGCCTGTAATGACTATGGGAACATTGCTGCAGACTGCTTCGAGGGCTGTATTTGGACTTCCCCTCATGAATGCAATGTCTGAAGATTGCATCAGATCCTGAACATTTTCTACAAATCCATAAATCTCTACTCTCCCGTTGTATTTTTCATTCAAGGTGAGCTCAAGCCTTCTCTTAAGCACTGCATTGCGTCCCGCAACGATCTTTACCCTGCAGTTGAAGTTTTTAAGAAGTATCTTAGCTATGCGGCTCATATTCCCCACACCCTCGCCGCCGCTCATTATCAAGCATTCCAGGGGTCTGTCCTTTGTATAGTCGCTTGTATCTTCACACAAGCCTATGTGCCCGGTAAACCTCTTTCTTATTGGGAAACCAAGGACAACAAGCTTAGATTCGGGAATTCCGAACTCCATGCACTTATATTTTGATTCAGCAGTGGGACAAATAATGTAGTCGGCTCTTTCATCAGCCCATTGTGGTGTTATGCTCACCAAGTCCGCAATCAGCGTAACGAATGGTATGTTGAGGTTATATTCCTCAAGTATATTCAAAACGGAGCCATTAAAGTTAGGGTGAACCGAGAGGATCAAATCAGGCTTTACGCTTTTTAATATTTTTAAAAATGCGTCTTTGATTACTATTTCCGTAAATTCATTTACAAGAGCGGGCTTGCTGCAGGAGATTTCCCACATAAGCTTCCAGATTTCCTTGGCGTTCCTTGTTACAGACCCGTACATTTTTCCTATACGAAGACCCAGTTTTCCGCCAAGGGTAAAACCGTCAATGACATGTACGTTTACATCGGGATAATTGACAAAATAATCGTTCAAGGCTTCTGTAATACTCTTATGACCGTGACCGGTCAGATTTGAAGATATTATCAGAATATTTTTCACTGCTGCGCCTCCCCATAAAACTCAAAATTTATTCCGCTGATATCATAAAATGATTATATCTCAAAAAGTCACCCCGTGACTTTTTGATGAAAGTTATGCGCACATAACTTTCACAACATCCTGAAAGGATGTTTGCAATAATCATTGGATTGGACCAGGTAGCTGCAAAAAGCAGCTACTTTCTGCAAGTAAAGAATCTTTACTTGCAGAATAAAGTCATGAAATGACTTTATTGGAACCAATCATAAAATAGTATCAGTCAGCTTAAAAAAGTATCAGCAAAACAACAATATCATTATAATACTTTGTTTAAACAAGATAAAGTATTTTGCCAATTGTTTTCAGAAAATTTACAATGGTATATCAGACCGTACTTTTCAGCATGCCGTCCTGAAGATAGTAAGTGACTGCAGATATAGGCTCTGAAAGCTCTATTCTGTTTCCGCCGATTATTAGCAGACAATTCGGATAAGCCTTGTTAGATATGGTTATTTCCCCATCGCCTCGGGCTTTCAGGTAGTTGGCAATATTTTTTCTTTTCTCCTCCAGCGCCTTTATTTTTCCCCTTATCTCAAGTAATTTTTCAAAGCAGTCATCATATTCCTTTCGTTGGATGCGGCTAGGCTGCGATACTCCCTCGAATTTAGCCATCAGTACCTTGAGGAGCTGCTGATCATTTTTTAACTCACTGATGCTATGGAATACACTATCAAGGTCTTGCTTTAAAGACTCTCTGTTAAAGCCTTTTACTTCAACCTCTGTTCTTTTTTCAAATTCTGAGCCGATATAGGCTGCAGAAACTTTCGTAAGGGCTGAAATCCTCCCGCCCAGGATATGACCGTTAGAGGCTTCCACGATTACTTCCTTTGCTTTTATATTGCAGTTGTTGCAGTAAAATCCTATGTGAAGCTTTTCTCCGCAGGTTATAACGGCATTATCGGCGAATTTTGTAAAAACATTGCTGCCTGCCGTTATCTCTACCTTGCCTCTGGCGAAAATTCCGCCCTTTATATAAATGCTGCCTTCTTTGCTGTATATGCGCTTGACATGCCCGATTCCCATGGGGCTGTTTATTTCAATATCCTTGGTCGCTTCAACTGTAAAGCCGTCAGCTACAGTGCCTTTTATTGTAACATATCCGTCAAATTTGATATTGCCTGTTTTGAAGTCAACGTCACCGTCAATGTCCAAATGATTGGATACGGTGATTTTTCCATCCTTGTAGCTGACCGCTCCGGCTATCCTTGAATACAGAACAGTTTTTCCTTCTTCATGCACTTCCCTTATTGTAGCTTTGTCATAAACCAGGGGAAGGGATTTCCCGTCCATAGCCTTTATCGGAACTCCAAGAACAGTCTGACCAGGTATCCCTGGTGTGGGATCAGTTCTTTCACCCAGCCAGTCACCCGGCTGGACTCTGTTTATAAGCTTCAGCTCATAGAAATCCACCTTGCCGTCTTCTAGTATCTCAGGCTTTGCTTCCATCAACTCGTACATCTTGAACTTGGAATCCGTGCCATTGACCGGAGGTGTACCCTCGGCAATTGTATATTCCTTTCCTGCCTCCAATTCACATGAGAATAAATCGTTCTTAATTCCATATACTATTCCTTTTTCCTTAAGCTTGCATGAGCACTCCTTAATAAGGCTGTGCCTGTTGCCAAGTCTAAGCTCTTCATTTGACAAATTAAAAACAACCAGGGCCTTAAGATCTCCGTCGAGAAGTTTTATGCATATTCTTTCCTTGAGTATTCCTATTTTTTCGGGAGGCTTTGGCGCATTGTTTATAGAAGCTCTTATGGCTGCGAAGCTGTTGATGCTTATCTGAGGGTTTATTGAAAGCACAGCCATCAGCTGTTCCGGGGGAAAACCTTTTTTGAAGGTTTCAAGATATACCTCTCCGGAGCTGTGATAGATGTTAACGAATTCATTTGTAAAAATGATGCCGTCCATTAAAATAAAAGCACCTCCTCATACTGTAAATATCGGCAAATTCTATAATTTAATTTACATTTCATGAAAGGAGAAACAGGCACATATATTTTTTTATAGTAAAAAACAGATGGGAATGAGATTTTTGAAAAAGTTGCTGATTTTATTTTTATGCTGTGTCATTTTATTTGGAAGTCTCCAGCCTAGTGTTGTACTAGCTGATGACAAGTACGAGGATGAGACTGTGACGGGAGTATGTTCGGAGCCTGAACCTGCCGCCTTCTCGAAGAAGCCGGCAATTGATGCGGCTGCCGCAATAGTAATGGATTCAAAAAGCGGCAGGGTGCTGTATGAAAAGAATTCCAGAGTAAAAAAGGCCATAGCAAGCACCACGAAAATCATGACATGTATAATCGCGCTCGAGAGAGGTAATCCGGACGATATAGTAACTGTAAGCAAAAGGGCCGCATCGGTATGGGGTTCGACTATCAAGCTGAAGCAGGGACAGAAGCTGAAGCTTGAGGAATTGCTGTACGGTTTGATGCTGAATTCCGGAAATGATGCTGCCATAGCTATTGCAGAGCATATCGGGGGAACAGTTGAAAGCTTTGCTGTAATGATGAATGAGAAAGCACGTGAAATCGGAGCTTTCGACAGCAGCTTCAAGACCCCTCACGGACTTGACGTGCAAGGGCATTATTCAACAGCCTATGATATGGCCCTGATAACCAGATATGCCCTCACAAACCCGCAATTTTCAAAGATTGTTGGCACAAAGAGCGCCCAAATATCCTGCAAGGGGCTTTACAATACTAATGAAATGCTTGGGGTGTATCCCGGAGCAGACGGGGTAAAGACGGGCTATACCGGCCAGGCGGGGAGATGCCTTGTTACCTCCGCTACCCGTGGGGGTATGCGTTTAATATCTGTTGTATTGGGAAGTCCTACCAGAACAAAAAGGGCACAGGCTAGTAAAAGCATTCTCGACTACAGCTTTTTAAATTATAAGCCTTACACTGTTCTTGAAGCAGGAGAAGTTATTAAAAGCATCCCGGCGGAAAAGGGTGTATTGAAAGAGGTAGAAATAAAGGCTGTGGAGGAATTTGTGCTGCCGATGACTGAGAGTGAGATAAGCTCTCTTGAACGCGAGGTGACGCTTCCGGCAAAAATGGAGGCACCGCTTAGGGAAGGCCAGGAGGCAGGAACAATAAAGCTGCTTCTGAACGGAGAAGTCTTATTGCAGTCAAAGCTTGTTGCGGCTAAAAGTGTGGAGCGTAAAGGCCTTGTTGATTATTTTGGAGAGCTGCTGCTTAAGTGGCAAAGGATTATGAGGCAGGGTATATAACTTTGTTTTTGCAGTAGAATTAACCTGATACCTTGCAGAAATTGTTCCTAGTTTGTTATAATTACCCTCATGAAGACGGTGATTGTTGCATTGAACTCAAAATACATACACTCCTCCCTGGCACCGTGGTATTTAAAGGCTATATGCGGTGAAGGCTGCGGAGAAGTAAAGGTGCTTGAGCACACCATAAATGACAGTATTGATATGGTGCTGGCTTCTATTTATAACGAAAAGGCTGATGTTGCCGCCTTTTCCTGTTATATATGGAATATTGCTTATGTCCTGAGCCTTTGCAGCAGCCTGAAAAAGGTATCCCCCGGGATTGTTATTGTGCTGGGGGGGCCTGAAGTGTCATTTGACAGCCATAATATTCTTGGCAGCAACCCAGAGGTGGATTTCGTAATCTCCGGGGAGGGTGAAGCGGCTTTTAAAAAGCTTCTTGAAAACCTACATTCAGGAGGCAGTGAGTTCAAAAGCATTGATGGACTTGCTTTCAGAGAACATGCTCTTATTGTTGTAAACAGGGGCTGCAGCTTGGTCGAAGATCTTGGCACCCTTCCGTCCCCATATTCAGATGAGATGATTTCAGGAATTGGAAATAGAATTGTTTACTTTGAAGCCTCAAGGGGATGCCCATTTTCCTGCTCATACTGTATTTCGTCAACCTTCGAAGGAGTTCGCTTCTTTCCCCTTGATAGAGTAATCAATGACTTGAATAAGCTGATTGATGCCGGAGCGCATCAGGTGAAGTTTGTGGACAGGACCTTCAACTGCAGCAGGCAAAGGGCCAAGGAGATATTCAGGTTTATTGCCGGTTTGCCTGAGGAGATAAGCACTAATTTCCATTTCGAGGCTGCGGCGGATCTTTTTGACGAGGAAATGCTTGATATACTAAGGAATGCCCCTCATGGCCGCATACAGTTTGAAATAGGCATCCAGACAGTAAATGAAGAGACTCTAAGGCACATAAACAGAAAAACACACCTGAAAAAGGTTTTTGCGAACATAAATAGACTGATTTCCATGGGTAATATGCATATTCACCTGGATTTAATCGCAGGACTTCCCGCCGAAGATTACCAATCCTTTAAAAATTCATTTAACGCTGTTTACAGGCTGCAGCCCCAAGAGATTCAGCTGGGCTTTCTGAAAATGCTCAAAGGCGCTAAGATAAGAGAACAGGCTAAGGAGTACGGATATAAATACCGGGATTATGCTCCTTATGAGATATTATGCAATAAATATATTTCCTTTGAAGAGCTGCTTGAGTTGAAGGGTATCGAGGAAATGCTTGACAGATACTTCAATTCATCAAGGTTTGTGCATACTTTGAAGTATATTATAGGAAATTATTTCAGCAGCCCCTTTGATTTTTTTCTGGAGCTTTTTTTATACAGCAGGCAAGCCGGCTTCTACCAGCAGAAGCTTTCCAGCAGGCAGATGTACACTGTGCTGATGGATTTTATGAAAGGACGGGCCTGTGAAAATGATTTAAGAGTCATAAATGAGCTCCTTAAGCTGGACTACCTGAGCTCTGACAGCTCGGGAAACCTGCCGCAGGGCATTGAACGCAGAATAATTCCGGTATTCAAGGAGATGTGCTTTGAGTTTTTAAAGGATGAGAAAAATGTGGAGAAATACCTTCCTGAGTTTAGGGGCATGCCGGCGAAGCAGATATTCAAACAGGTTCACTTCGAACTGCTTGCGGCAGATGAAAATTTAAGGGAAAAAGTAATTATGTTTAATTATAGCAGAAAAGATGCGGTGACAGGGCTTTTCAATTATTGGGAGGTATCGCTGGAAAATTAAATGCTCAAAGGAATATGCAGGGATATTTTGGTGCCCTTTGGACTATTGTTGCTTATGGTAAAATCCCTCGATAGCTTTTTAATCATCCTAAGACCCCAGCCCCTTGGAGTGGCTTCACTAATGCTGTCAATATCCTTTTCCAGATCAAGGTCGGAAAGGTTCAAGCTGGAGCCTTGGTCACACACTTCAAAATATATGGAGTCATCAAGCTTTCTCAAGGTAACGCTTACCAAGCCGCAGCCTTTGCTGTAGCCGTGCTCCACCGAATTTGCAACAAGCTCATGGATAGCGCACTTAAGCTTGAACCTGGCACTTTTATCCATGGTTATACTTTCTGCCGCTTCCTCGCATAGGAAAAGCATTTTTTCTATGCTGTCAGGTTGAAATTTAATATATGCTTCTATTTTATAGTTTATCAGCTGCATATTTACCCTCCGTGGGAATGTGTATGATAATATTATACCTCTTGGCAGGATTGAGTCAAATTTTTTATTGAAATGAAGCATGGTTTATTATAAAATGTCTCTATGCATTTGTTACAATTTATAAACTGAGGAGAGATGAGAAAGATGAGCAAGAGAGATTTTACAAAGATTCTCTTGGACGAGAATGAGATTCCGAAGCAGTGGTACAACATTGTGGCAGACATGCCTAACAAGCCTGCCCCATATTACAGTCCCGTCACCAACCAGCCTGCTACTCCCGATGAAATGTCCGTAATATTCCCGAAAGAGCTTATAATGCAGGAAATGACCACAGACAGATGGGTGGATATTCCTGATGAAGTAAGAGATATGTACAAGCAGTGGAGGCCATCGCCGCTTTACAGGGCAAGGGCGCTGGAAAAGCTTCTTGATACGCCCGCCAGGATATACTACAAGTATGAGGGTACAAATGCCACAGGGAGCCACAAGCTGAATACAGCACTGCCGCAGGTCTTTTACAACAAGGCTGCGGGTATAAAGAGACTGGCCACTGAAACCGGCGCTGGACAGTGGGGGAGTGCTTTAAGCCTTGCAACAAGCCGTTTCGGTCTTGAGTGCACGGTATACATGGTAAAAGTCAGTTACGAGCAGAAGCCCTACAGACGCTCATTTATGCAGACCTTTGGCGCAACTGTCACAGCCAGCCCCAGCAGCCTCACCAATTGCGGAAGGTCGATACTGGAGAAGGATCCCAATTGCACGGGAAGTCTTGGGATTGCAATAAGTGAAGCGGTGGAAGATGCCGCTACCCACAGCGACACAAATTATGCGCTGGGAAGCGTGCTGAACCATGTTTGCATGCACCAGACAATAATTGGTCTTGAAGCAAAGAAGCAGCTTGAAATGGTGGACGAGTATCCTGATGTGATTTTCGCGTGCTGCGGCGGAGGAAGCAACTTTGCGGGAATAACCTTCCCGTTTTTAATGGATAAATTCAAGGGCAAAAATGTCAGAGCGGTTGCTGTTGAGCCAACAGCCTGCCCCACGCTTACAAAGGGTGTTTTTGCATATGATTACGGCGATACCGCGAAGGTTGCACCCATAACAAAGATGTATACCTTGGGCCATGACTTCGTGCCCGCGGGTATTCATGCCGGGGGCTTGAGATACCACGGCGATTCGCCCATTGTCAGCCAGCTGTATCATGACGGTTTGATTGAAGCCCAGGCATTCGGACAGAAGGCATGCTTTGAAGCGGCTCTGATGTTCGCCAGAAGCGAAGGCATTGTGCCGGCACCTGAATCATCCCATGCCATAAGGGCTGCTATCGATGAGGCGTTGAAATCAAAGGCTGAGGGAAGGGAACAGGTGATATTGTTCAATTTGAGCGGCCATGGCTACTTCGACTTTGCCGCATATGACAGCTATTTCACGGGAAAGCTTGATGATATTGAGTATTCTGAGGATGCAGTGAAAGAAAGCATTAAGAACCTTCCGAAGATTGAAGAATAAACAAAAGTTTTTCATTGCCGCTTTTTGGTTGAGGGAGCCTGTCTTTCATGCAGGCTTCCTGAAGGCGGTTACCTGTCGGTCTTGATTTGTGACAGCCTAATAGTATATCTTGATATGGAGGATTGCTTAATTTCAACTCTTATTGATGATGGAAGCTGATACTCATTTGGGAAGTTCAGCCCTGTTGCGGATATGGTGTACACTCCTTCATTCAGCTTGAATACAGCTATACCATCCTGGTTGCTGTAGGAATAGACAGCATCGGGGTCACCATGGGCAAAAACAGGATAATCAACGGTGAACTGAATACCTTGAATGGGATTGTTATCCTTGTCCAAAACTTCAATTTCTGCAATGCCCCACTTATCCATTGCTTTTTCGGGCGATTTATCAACTTTTACCGTTAATAGAGTGGTACCAGCAGTTTTTAGCTCATAAAAAAACGGTGAGGGAGGCTGATAGCTTGAAGGAAAGCTTGACGGGAGAAAACTAAGCCTGAACGTGCCACGATCAAGGATGTACTTTGCCACCCCTTTGGAATCAGTATATTCTGTCTTGTCAAACTCCTTCTTTAGTAAATCGGATTTCCCGGATACATTAACAGGAGCATTTGTGACGGGAACCCCATCCTTTGAATCTACCAGCCTTACTTCGAGAGAGTAGATCGTGTCGTCCTTGGCGGATATGACAGCAGTGTATTTACTGCTGTTGATTTTTTGAAGAACGGATATATAATTGTTTGATTTGAAGTCCTTGCTTATGCTATAAATTCTGATTGAAAGCGTCAAGGCCAGAAGAATAAAAGCTGTAATAATTACTGCGCCTTTTAGAATCCTCAAGGTTTTTTCGGGTAAACCTGCAAGAATTCGGGCATTTAAAGATGCGGGCGCCAATAATTTACAAGAGAAGCTTACAAAAGGTATGAGTATTATGGAAGATAATCCGCATACAAACAATATTAGAGCAAGATGCCACAGGCAGCTGCGGAAATAATTCGTTACCCCATCCGTATCAGCAGGAAGAGACATTGCAACAAACCTAATGCTGTCAGATATAAGGAATCGGTTGTATATAGAAAGTGCAAAACCGGCAAAAACCAGCAGACAGCCGGAAACAGAAAGCATGGCGCAAAGCCAGAAGGAGATTTTTTTAAGGCTGCCGCTTAAAGCAATGCCCCCTATCAACAGCATCAGCAGAGGTATTGCAAGAAGCCCGGGGAGCTTGTCTGAAACAAAATACATGAATTTTAAGCTGAAGAAGTATTCTGTTATATCACTCCTGTTTATATACAAAAGTATTGCGCTCAAATTAATCTTGTCTATTTTTGATATGGACTGCGCGGAAAGCTTGCCGCCATTGCTCTCTTTTCCCGGAATTCCAAGCTGCCCGGCACTCTCACGCATGCCTTCACCGAGATGGATGTCCGGAAGAAACATCCTTTTTCCCTGAAGGTACAAGAAGGTATCTTTCCTCATCGATTCAAGGTTTGACTTTATCATTTGTCTGGTAACGGATTTTTGAAAAAGGTCAAAGATATCCTTGTGCTGTTCAAAGTCAGCAGGAGAATTGTTTTTAACGCTGTTTACAAAATCATTCATGGAACTCTTTATAAAGTTATAGGTTCGGTTGTACAAATCCTGCTTCTCAAAAAGCTTGGCGTGAAACCCTTCGTTCATTATGCCGGCTTTAAAGGAAAAGGAGGCCAAGGCGAGAAAAAGCATTATTCCCGCAATAAAAGCTGTGACAGCGTGTATATATTCTTTGGCGTGCTTTCTTAAAGAAACCA
Organism: Clostridia bacterium; assembly: GCA_026417615.1. Lineage (GTDB taxonomy): Bacteria > Bacillota > Clostridia > Acetivibrionales > JAFADI01 > SKW22. The sequence continues at coordinate 8,741 of JAOACY010000031.1, read as the reverse complement.
TCACAATCTCCCGTGAGTCTTTTGGTACATCCTTTATTAATTATAACATTCAGGCCATAGCGTAAAAAATAGAAAAATATCCCTGTGGATATTGAATTGTGAGTATGCTAAAATGAATTTCACCATATCTTTCGTATTTTGAGCAGTACTCCATAATATAAATGTAATATACCCTTATGTTTTTTTTCTTCAATTTGTTATATGCAATTGTCCATGCGGTATATATAAAGAAGGGGGTCAATTAATATGACGGCTAGAGATATTTCAAGCATTATTCAAAAAGATAGAGAAGAGAGGAAATACGGGCATTTTGAGGGAACCTTCCTTGACTACGTTGAAAAAGTCAAAGAAAATCCTGACATTCCCATGCTGGCCCACCAGAGGATGTATAATCTTATAACCCAGCCAGGCGTGGAGACCATCAGTACAGAAGAAAATCCGAGGCTAAGAAGAATATACGGCAATGATGTCATAAAAAAATATAAATTCTTCTCCGATGATTTCTTTGGTATTGACAGGACTATCATGAAGCTTGTCCGATATTTTCATTCAGCCGCAATGGCAGGCGAGGAGTCAAGACAGGTGCTTTACATGGTTGGTCCTGTGGGCTCAGGAAAGTCATCATTGATGGAGGCCTTGAAGAAAGCTCTTGAATCAAGTCCACCAATCTATGCACTCAAGGGCTGTCCCATAAGGGAAGAGCCACTTCACCTGGTTCCAAAGCACTTGAGGAAAGAATTTGAAGAAATCCTCAATGTAAGAATAGAGGGTGACCTCTGCCCTGTATGCAGATACAGACTTAAGCATGAATTTGGCGGTCAGTTTGAAAAATTCCCTGTAGAGACTGTCGGTTTTTCCATAAGAGCAAGGAAAGGCATAGGCGTTGTGCCTCCCGTTGACCCAAACAATCAGGATACAAGTGTTTTGATTGGAAGCGTTGATATTTCCAAGATAGACCTCTATCCTGAGGATGACCCTCGCGTTCTGTCCCTTAACGGAGCGTTCAACGTAGGAAACAGGGGTATAGTTGAATTTATTGAGGTCTTTAAGAATGAGACGGAATACCTTCACACAATGATTACCGCAACTCAGGAAAAGTCTGTTCCGTCTCCGGGAAAAGGCTCTATGATTTACTTTGACGGCATCATACTTGCCCACTCAAATGAAGCAGAATGGAACAAATTCAAATCCGACCACACCAATGAAGCAATTCTCGACAGAATAGTGAAGATAGAAATACCATACTGCCTTGAATTGAACGAGGAAATCAAAATCTATGAAAAAATCCTTAAAAAGAGCAAATTCAAGGCCCATATAGCTCCTCACACCATTGAGGTTGCATCAATGTTTGCCATTCTCTCAAGACTCTCACCCTCAAACAAGGTAGATCCTATGACCAAGCTCAAGATATACAACGGTGAAGAGATAATTGAGAAGGGCATGACCAGAAAGATAGACATATTTGAGCTGCGTGAAGAGGCGCAAAGGGAAGGAATGACGGGAATATCCACCAGGTTCATTATGAAAGCCCTGGACACCGCATTATCCGAATCGGAGCACGACTGCATAAACCCGATTTCGGTTATGGAGACTCTTGTGAAGGCTGTTAAAGAAATGGCAATAAGCGAGGATGACAGAACCAGGTATCTGAGGTTTATTCAGGACTCCATAAAGAAAGAATACAACAAAATACTTGAAAAAGAAATAACCAAGGCTTTCATACACGGATACAGGGAACAGGCGGAGAGCCTTTTCAACAATTACCTTGACCATGCAGAGGCATTTGTAAACAAGACTAAAATCAAGGACCAGAACACAGGAGAAGAATTGGAAGCTGATGAAAAGTTCCTAAGATCCATCGAGGAGCAAATTGGAATAACGGACACAGCGGCAAAAGGCTTCAGGGCAGACGTCACCGCCTATATGTTCTATGTTTTGAGAAACGGAGGGAAGCTGGACTACAACAGCTATGAGCCTCTTAAGGAAGCTATAGAGAAGAAGCTTACCGCCTCTGTTAAGGAGCTTAGCCGTATAATAACCCAGTCCAAGGTAAGAGACAAGGAACAGAGCCAGAAGTATGACGCAATGGTCGAGGAAATGAAGAAGAACGGTTACTGCGGACACTGCTGCAATGTAATACTGAAATACGCAGCCAATAACCTTTGGAAAGATTAGTGCCGGAGGCGGGATGAAATGGCTATATTCAAGGAATTCAACAGCGGAGGAAAGGATCGTTCCGCTGAAGACAGGCGGCGCCACCGGGAACTGGTGGAGGAGTCGATTAAAAAAAATATCGGAAGCATTATTGCAGAAGAGAGCATTATAGGACAGAGCAAGGGAAAGAAAGTCAAGATTCCCATAAAAGGCATAAAGGAATATCAGTTTATCTATGGCAAGAATTCTCCCGGAGTAGGCTCGGGAGACGGAAGCGAGAAGAGGGGAGACAGGGTCGGCGAGGATAAATCCGGACAGAAGGGTGATGGGGCAGGTCAGGCGGGGAATCAGGAAGGAGAGGAAATCTACGAAACCGAGGTAACCATGGAAGAATTGGTAAACTACCTCTTTGAGGACCTCAACCTTCCGGATATCGATAAAAAGAAGCTGTCGGAGCTGGATTCTCAAAGCAGCTTTAAAAAGCTCGGATACCAGAGGAAGGGTATTCCGCCCCGCCTGGCAAAGAGAAGGTCGGTTATTGAGAAAATAAAAAGAAAGCAGAGCTCAAAGCGTGCCCTGGAGGAATTGGAGTCAAAAGGGGACGTTTCTCCTTTGCCCACTGAAGACGCCCGTTTTCCCTTTATGGAGGATGATCTCAGGTATCACAGGATGAGACAGACTCACAAAAAGGATTTTAATGCAGTGGTAATATGCATTATGGATGTATCAGGCTCTATGGACCAGACAAAAAAATATATGGCAAGAAGCTTTTATTTCCTTTTGTACCAGTTTATAAGGCTGAAATATGCCAATGTGGAAGTGGTTTTTGTAGCTCATACCACTACGGCTAAGGAAGTTACAGAAAATGAATTCTTCCATAGGGGAGAGTCCGGCGGGACATATATAAGCAGCGGTTATGAAAAGGCTCTGGAAATAATTGAACAGAGATATAATCCTGCCAGCTGGAATATATACGCCTTCCATTGCAGTGATGGGGATAATTGGACGGAGGACAACAAAAAGGCTGTCGAAGCCGCCAGGAGGCTTTGTGAGGTATGCAACCTTTTCGGATATGGGGAAATAGTCCCCGGGTACTATGTTTCAAGCAGCACAATAAAATCAGAGTTTCAGAAGAATATAAAATCAAAGAATTTTGCCATAGTCACCATGTCCAGAAAAGAAGATGTGCTTGCGGGATTGAAGAAGCTTCTTGAAAAGGAAGGGGAGTAAGGATTCAAGATAGGTGGTGGGAAAATGACTGATTACAGCATGAAAGAGCTTGAGAGGTGGAATGAAATAATAGAAAATAAAGCGAGGGAATTTGGCCTTAACTATTATGAGCAGGAGTTTGAGATTGTCAGTTATGAGGATATGATATGCTATGAAGCTTATATCGGGATGCCCTCGCACTATCCTCACTGGAGCTACGGGAAGGCCTATGAAAGGATAAAGACATTAAACAGGTATAATCTCACGGGGCTGCCCTATGAAATGGTAATAAACTCGGACCCGTGCATTGCCTATCTTATGAAGGATAACACTCTGCTGCTGCAAATTCTTACAATAGCCCATGTTTATGGGCACAACGACTTTTTTAAGAACAACAGGCTCTTTAAACAGGGCACAAGAGCAGATTGCGCAGTGGAAATGTTTAAAAATCATGCGGACAGAATCCGTGAATATATCTCTGAGCCTGGCATAGGCTACGGCAAGGTGGAGAAAATCCTTAATGCCGCACATGCCATTAGGTATCAGACCTTAAGGGTTGCGGGAGAAAAGCTTGTTTCCGAAGAGGAAAAGAGAAGGAATCTTTTTAGACGCTTTGAAAGGCCTCAAAGCGACCATCCTTTGCTTGAACGTATTGAAAAACAGAATGAGGATCAGCTTCCTTTGAATCTGAAAAAGATTCCCGTTGAGCCGCAGGAGGATGTTTTGCTTTTCATAGCCACCTACGGGCGGTTGAGGGATTGGGAGAAGGATATTTTGAGAATTGTCCGGGATGAAACCATGTATTTTATTCCTCAGATAGAAACTAAAATAATGAATGAGGGCTGGGCCAGCTTTTGGCATTACACAATACTGAACAGCCTGGAACTGCCTCAAGGCTTGCATTTTGAATTTCTTAAAAGGCACAACCAGGTTATAAAGCCCATTGAGGGAAGGATCAACCCCTACTATGTGGGCTTTAAAATATTTGAGGATCTGGTACGCAAAAATAACGGTGACTACGGGAAAATATTCGAGGTAAGGGAGGTTGAAAGGGATCAATCCTTCTTAAGACGGTACCTGACTTATGAGCTTTGCAGCGAGATGAATCTTTTTGAGTATATGAAGCTGGGGAATGAATACGTCATAACTGATGTTTCTGACCAGGAAGGGTGGAGGGAAGTCAGGGATACTCTTGCCATGAGCTCAGGCATGGGAGGAATTCCTGTTATAAAGGTAATAGAATGGGTTCAAAAGGATAATACTCTTATCCTGGAACACCAGTATGACGGCAGGGAATTGGAGATGGCAAATGCCTATGAAACGATAAAGCATGTGGTTGACCTTTGGGATGGAAAGGTTATGCTTGCAACCATAATTGACGATAAGAGGAAAATCCTTATTTGTGACGAACAGAAAAAGGTTTCTATGGTGTCGGCGTAATTGCATTTAATACAATTGAAAAGTTCTCGCTTTTGATGGTATAATTAATTCACATTAGAACAGCTTCGGGAGAATATGGATGAAACATTACTTCGCTTCAGGTGAGATACTTTACGGAAAAAGCCAAAAGGAATTGCCGGAGGGAACCTTCAAAGCCGAATACCTTGTATATGATGCGGTGGGAATTGATATAGAATACGAAGGGATTGGAACTATTGGTGATTGCCCGGTCTTAGTATTTTTCAAGATATCGGAGGAGAGCTATCCCGAAATTTATTTCAAGAATTCCGTCAGAATACTGATGCAGTCTGATCTTTTGCAGGCTGATTGGAAGACATATAGAATAGTTCTGTTAAAATAATTTTAAATGAGGTTTTTATGGAAAAAGAAATGTATTCTAAAGAGATATTGAATATGGAGGAAGCGGCAGAGCTTTTCGGGGTGAGTGTGAAAACCTTTATAAAGCTCCTTAAGGAGGAAAAGGTGCCTGCCAGAAAGATAGGCAGGGAGTGGAGGTTCAGCAGGAAGGCCTTGATTGAATGGCTGTCCTCCGGGGACTCCCAGGCATATTCCGCAAGTGAGGTTGAGGCAAGGGACTTTTTTAATGAGGTTGCGCCTCAATGGGAGGAAATACGGAAAAACTATTATGATGAATCCATAAAAAACCATCTTATTGACCTTGACCTTCTGAAAAAGAATATGACCATAGTGGACCTAGGAGCTGGAGATGGATATTTATCGAGAGCTGTAGCGAAATATGTAAAAAAGGTTGTTGCTGTGGATATATCTTCGGAAATGCTTAAGGAGCTGAAAAATAAAGCAAGGGAAAGCGGAATAAAGAATATTGAAACAGTTGAAAGCGATGCCCTTGAGGTGCCGCTTAGCAGCGGCAGTGCTGATATGGTATGCGCAAGCATGTTCCTTCATCATATTAAAGAGCCGGATAGCGCAATCATTGAAATAGCAAGAATATTAAAGCCCGGAGGAAGCGTTTTTATTGCAGATTTTTTTACCCACAGCAATGACGAATTAAAAGAAAAAATGCGTGATATATGGCCAGGATTTAACCCAGAAACCGTAAAAGCATGGTTTGAAAGGAACGGATTTAAGAATCTTGATATTAAATCGCTGCCGGATGAAGACGCTGAAGGAGAAAAAACAAGTATTTTTATTCTAACTGCGGTTAAGGGTTAAGGTTTCGGTCTCCATCGGCTGTTGATTTGTTTATGTTATTTTGATAGAATTTATGTGCAGTATTTCCTGCCGGTGTGGCTCAGGGGCAGAGCAGCTCACTCGTAATGAGCAGGCCGCGGGTTCGATTCCCGCCACCGGCTCCAATTCTGAAGCAGTTTCAAATTGGGGGTGATATTTTTGGGTTACCCTGAAAAGAAAGATGACAAGAAATATACTTACAGTGATTATATAAAATGGCCGGATGATCAGCAGTGGGAGATTATTGAAGGAACAGCCTATAACATGAGTCCGGCGCCATCAAGGACCCATCAGAAAGTGACAATCGCAATTCTGAACGAGTTTTACAACTATTTAAAGGGTAAGCCTTGTGAAGTTTACAGTGCGCCTTTTGATGTAAGACTACCAACCGGAAATGAAGAAGATGACGATATTGAAACAGTTGTTCAGCCCGATATAGCAGTTATATGTGACAAGTCAAAGCTTGATGAGAGGGGATGCAAAGGAAGTCCGGATTTAATCGTTGAAGTGGTTTCACCTTCAACAGCCTCTGTTGACTATATTAAGAAGCTCAATCTATATGAAAAGCATAAAGTGAGAGAGTACTGGATTGTTCATCCCGTTGATAAAATAGTAATGGTATATAGCCTGCTGGACAATAAGTATGGCCGCCCAGAGAATTTTTCCATGGAAGACAAGGTGAAAGTAAAGGTTCTCGGTGACCTGATTGTAGATTTGAAAGGCATATTTGAGGGTCTGCAGTAGTCTTAATTAGTTATTGTCAGGGTCTGCCTTTTGGTTCTTGTTATTATAAAAGGCGAGTATTTGCCGGTTTTTTCATAATAATTTTTCATAAGTCCTGTTTTAAGCTTATACTCCGTGCTAACCCTTATTGTGCATTCATTATAAACATACCTGCCCGCGGAATCTTTTTTATCCTTGACCTGGTTATCCTCCCTGTCCCTGTATTGGGGGGTGATTTTTATATGGAACCTGTTAAAGCGGCCATCCCTTGAAGCATAGCTTAAGTCAAGGTCGAATATGTCACGGAAGCTTTCACGGAACCGGTGTTCAAAGTCGTCATATATTATTGCAGATTCGACATCCCTGGTATAATTATAGTCGTCATTTGTAAGGACGGCCGCGCTGCTTGCGGCGGTAAGGGCGGCATCTATCCTCATCTTGTCGGTGAAAATTCCAAGCAGCTCAACGGCGGGAGATAGAATTACTGATATAAAAAACACGCCCAGGAACATATAAGCAATAAACTTCATAATAGCCTCCCTATGGCAAGTCCTTGTAATAACGTGTACCCGTTGTTGGAATGTGGAGGGAGACAGGTGTCGTAAACCTGTACTCCCTTCCGAAAACCCTCAGCACTAAGGGAAATTTTGCCTGAATGCCCACATGGTAGGTAACACCCCTTTGGGTATAAGGTGTGGCTGTCTTTACTTCCGCCTTGTTAAGACATACCTTCAAGTCCCCTTTATAGTCCCTGTAAAGGGGCTTGCTGCCCAATTCGTCATATACATCCTGAATCATTTCAGTGGTAATGCAGTTGACATTGGCAGAACGTACCGACAGATTAAAGGTCTCATATACCAGAGTCAGGTACCATGGGAAGAACAATATGCAGTTGGTGAAGCTCAGCACACAGATTGATACAATCAGCGTCGCAAGGATCGAATTTGCTATACCCTTCATATTCCAACTCCTGAGCTTATTTGATCAGGTCTTGAAGGTTGAATCAACAAAGTCGGTGAACTTATCCCAAACCCAATTGATGTAAGCGGGCATTTGCCCCTTGACAACCGTAAATGCCACACCGATTAGCACCACAATTGCTAGCGCCGCAGCAATTTCCTTAATCCCTACTCCCTTGCTGCCTGACAGAAAAACCCTTGTTCTTAAAAAATATCCGTTAAACTTCTTGCTCATTTTGACTCCTCCTCGTATTATTTTATTTTTTATCCAAAAAGCTTTACAGCCTCCATGAACTGGAAATAGAAATACATGACAACAAATATTGCAAGGACTATGACCAATGTAAACTGGGCCAAGTTGTTCTTTCTCTGCCGCTCCTTGAGGTTATCCTCCAAAGCCTGAAGCCTTAGCTCATGCAGCTCATTTTTAAGATAAGCCATCTGTGACACATTATCATATCCGTTCAATCTGGTCTGCATTATATCGCAGAACTTTATTATATACCTTAGGGGCACACGCTTCTTCAACTGCTTTAAAGCATACTCCTCACCATACTCGATATTGTCGAGCAGCACGCCAAGCTCCTCCTGCATGTCAGCATTGGCATTGGGCAGAAAGTCCCTTACCACGTCTGCCAGGTAGATGTCCACCGACCTTGAATACTGGTAGTAGAGCATACTGTAAAACGATGGAAAATCCTGGAGGATATTTTTGTTCTTTTTTTCCACCTTCTTCTCGAGTTCGTCAACGGGATACATCCAGCCTAATATTGTGCCAAGAAAGCTTAAATACCCCAGCAGCAGGTTGATCTGCAAAACAAGGAGCGCAGCCAGTAAGGCACCAAGTGCAATCAGAACCTGCCGGGCTCTGAGTTCCTCCGGAGTTATCCTTAAATCAAGCCTCGATATAAGGGCTTGATACTGGTCCCTCTTTAACTCACCCAATAGGATTTTGCCTGAGAATTTCCTAAGCACCACATCCCGGATGTAGTACAATTTCTCCTTGTAGGCCTGGTTCTTCGACCTCTTGAGAAAATCCCTGGT
>JAOACY010000126.1 GCA_026417615.1 Clostridia bacterium | reverse complement strand
TGTTAATGCTATTCTAAAATTGTACCATATTCCGGTTAAAAAATAGGCCACCTTAATCAAATTTTCCTGTATGATTTTGTTGACTAAGCAATTTCGTACAGGAGGAAAGGTATGATTAAGATGGCACAATTAGAGATTATCAGAAAAATGTATTTCATGGAAGGGCTAAGCATAAGAGAAATAAGCAGAAGAACAGGAATCCATAGGGACACAATATCAAAATATTTGTCTTTGGAAGAAATAAAACCGCCAAAATATAAACAAATAAGAGAAAGAAAGCATCCGGTATTAGGACCGTACATATCAATGATCAAACAAATTATGGAGGATGATAAAACCAGGCATCGTAAGCAACGACATACCGGAACAAAAATATTTGAAATATTAAAAGCAGAAGGCTTTCCCGGAGGGTACAACACAATATCAGATTATCTTAGAAAAGAGTACAGAAAACAAAGAGAAGCATTTCTACCGTTAGAATTTGATTTAGGGGCTTATGCAGAAGTTGATTGGACAGAAGCATATTTTTATCTCAACGGCAAAGAAACTAAGGCACACATATTCGTCATGAAGTTAAGAGGTTCCGGAGGTTTTTATGTAAGAGCCTATCCGTTTGAGAAACAGGAAGCTTTCTTTGATGGACATATTAAGTGTTTTGAATTCATGAATGGAGTACCATACAAAATAGCATACGACAATCTGAAAACAGCAGTAAAAAAAGTACTGCAGGGCAGCAATAGAGAAGAACAGGAACAATTCATCGCCCTTAGGACACATTATCTCTATGAATCTACCTTTTGTAGACCTGCTAAAGGTAATGAAAAGGGCGGAGTTGAGAATGCTGGCAAGGAGGCTGTGAGAAAATTCTTTGTACCATATCCTGAAGTTGATTCATTTGAGGAGCTGAACCAATACCTGCACAATGAATGTATAAAGCTACTTGAGAAGAATCAGAAATGGGAGGCTGAAAAAGCAGCTTTGAGGCCATTACCTACAGTAAGATTTGATGGAGCAAGGTACAAGGAGGTTAAAGTTAACCGATACTCAATGATCCAGTTTGAAACCAATAGGTATTCAGTTCCTAAAGCCTATGTAGGTGAAAGCGTTACGGTAAAAGCAACAGCAGAAAAAGTAGATATTATGGTTAAAAACAGCGTAATTGCAGAACACCCAAGACTTTACGGACGAAACAAGGATAATATAGTATTAGACCATTACCTTGAGCTATTACTACAAAAATCAAGAGCCTTAGGCAATACAAAAGTCTACAAACCACAAAAGCTTCCTGCTGTTTATGAGCAATATCGTCGATGCATTCTGTCACGCAACCCCAGAGGTAATCGTGAATTCGTAAAGATACTAATGTTACATAGAGAGCACTCTACAGAAATAGTAGCAGAAGCTATAGAAATTGCTATGGCATATAACGTATACGGATATGATGGCGTATTGAACATACTTGGACAAATGATAGTCTCAAGCCACAATGCAGTGCCATTAAGCAAAGATAGGCTACAAAGTATACCCGAAGTCAGAGTTAAGCCACCTGAGTTAAATAAATTCAGTGCATTAATGACGGGAGGGATAAACTGATGGCAGTGAATAAAATGCTCTTAGAGACCTACTTAAAAAAGCTTAAAATGCCCCAGGCAGCAAAAACTTACGAAGCTATGGCTCGTGAAGCCGCTGACAACAATCTTGAATATGAGGAATATTTATTAGGCGTGATAGAGCAAGAAATCCACCAACGTGAAAGCAATCGAATACAAAGAGGCATAAGGCAGGCGGCCTTTCCGGTAATCAAGATGTTGGAGAACTTTGAATTCAAGGCAATTCCGGCTTTGAGCAAGCCTAAAGTTTTAAAGCTTATGCAGGGAGAATATATCCAAAAAAGAGAAAATATTATTCTTGTTGGCAGTTCTGGCGTGGGTAAAACTCATATTGCTATAGCCCTTGGATATGAGGCATGCAAGCAAGGATTAAAGGTTAAATTCTACACTGCAGCAGGGTTAATAAATGAACTTCTTGCAGCACAACAGGATTATCGTTTAAACCGCTTAGAAAAACAATGGTTAACCCCGCATCTGGTAATACTTGATGAACTGGGTTACGTCCCTTTCAGCAGAATTGGTGCTGAACTATTATTTCAGTTTTGCTCCTCCCGTTATGAAAGAGGCAGCCTGATTATTACAACAAATCTTGAATTTCCCAAGTGGACGGAGGTGTTAGGAGATGAGCAAATGACAGCAGCTTTATTGGACCGCCTTACACATAATGCTCATATACTGAATATTAATGGTGAAAGTTACAGGTTCAAACAGGCACTTGCCAAACAAACATAAATTGGTTAATATTTTATGCATTGGTGGCCTAATTTTACTCCGGTAAGTGGCCTAATTTTTAATTGACATTAACA
>JAOACY010000111.1 GCA_026417615.1 Clostridia bacterium | reverse complement strand
ATTACTCATGTGGATATCCAAAGAGTATCCCTGGATGAAAAAATACATGCGAGCGTTCCCATTAAGACTGTTGGCAAGGAAAAGCTCGACAGGACAAAGAGCGTAATTGTCCACCAGTTAAACGAAGTGACTATCGAGTGTTTTCCGTCAGACGTACCTGCATTTATTGAAGCGGATATATCAGGAATGAAGATCGGAAACAGCCTTACGGCTTCTCAGCTAAAGCTTCCTCAAGGTGCAAAGCTTGTGACAGCACCCGGTGATGTAGTGTTATCAATAACTACCGGAAGACTTGACCTTAAAGTGAGCAAGGCTGATGAACCAGTTGTTCCTCAAGGCGAGGAAGGAAAATTAGAAGCAAAAAGAGCTTAGAGTATAGCTTTTTTTTGGAGAGCATATTAGCAGCATGAATTAAGAAAAGACACTTTTTCAATGCGTACCTATGGTGCATCGCTTGAAATATGTGTCTTTTTTTGCAGAAAAGCAGAGAATGTGCTATTTTCAGAAAGCTAATCGCAAGTAATCAATCAAAAACAGAATAGAGACTATTAATTCATGCTTGTTTTTGTACAGCCTGTTTGCTATATTAAAGAAGTTTGTGAATTTCCCTACTTATATGTATGTTTTTATATAAAATTGATTCAACTTCAAAAAACAGCTTTTGTTGAAACGAAATGAATAAATCACTCTCCTGCGTTGCAGCAATTCATCGAAGTTTGCGAAAATAAGTTTTTTCAGTTGGATTATAATTTTAATTTATAGTATCAGGAGTGTTTTGCATGCTAAACTATCATTTTTTGTTAGATCTTGCCATTATACTGATTGGTACCAAGTTTTTAGGCATAATCACAAGGAAAATTCAGATGCCTCAGGTGGTTGGTGCACTTCTTGCCGGTTTGATACTAGGCCCGGCGGTGCTGGGATGGATTCATGAAACTGAATTTATCAAGCAGATGGCTGAGCTTGGAGTAATTGTGCTTATGTTTAATGCCGGACTGGAAACAGACCTCAACGAATTGAAAAAATGCGGGAAAGCCTCCTTCATTATTGCTCTTTTCGGAGTTTTAGTCCCTCTGGCCGGCGGCTTCGGAATTGCAATGCTATTTAATAGCGGCAACAGTCAACCAATGAATACCAAGCTAATCCTTGAAAATATTTTCATAGGGATAGTGCTTACAGCCACCTCCGTGAGCATTACAGTTGAAACCTTAAGGGAGCTGGGCAAGCTTAACACTCCTTCTGGCACAGCAATTCTGGGTGCCGCATTGATAGATGATATCCTTGGCATTATTGCGCTTACTATTATAACAAGTGTAGCCGATTCTTCAGTAAGCTTGGGAATTGTTCTTCTGAAAATACTTGGTTTCTTCGTTTTCGCTTTGGCAGTGGGAATACCTTTCTATTTCGCTTTCCACAAATACTCCGAAAAGCAGAGACAAAGACGCAGATTCGTAATAATAGCATTTTCCTTCTGTCTTACAATGTCGTTTATTGCCGAGCACTTTTTTGGTGTTGCCAACATCACCGGTGCATTCATAGCAGGGCTTGTAATTTCTAACACAACTCACTCCCACTATATCAACCGAAGGTTTGATATTACCTCCTATGTGCTTTTGTCTCCCATATTCTTTGCAAGTATAGGCGTAAGCGTATCTCTCACCGGTATGAACAGCACAATTATTATTTTCTCAATCCTGCTGCTCGTTGTAGCTATCTTAAGTAAAATAATAGGATGCGGAATAGAAGCGCTGGCATGTAAATACTCCAGGCAGGAATCCCTCAGAATTGGCGTGGGTATGATTTCAAGAGGCGAAGTAGCCTTGATAGTTGCTTCAAAGGGAGCTGCCGTAGGCCTTATAAACACTCTTTACTTCGGCCCCATAATTGTAATGGTGGTAGTAACTACAATAATAACCCCAATATTGCTAAAGCTGGTTTATAGCAGAGGAAAGAATGAAGAATTGGCAAGTGCGTCCTAGCAAATCATAATTCAAGCTTTTTTATAATTGATTTTACTGAAAAACCTATTTTCGGAAACTTCGATGAAATCACTAACACCTTGTCTTGCAATTCCTCGCACGCATCAATGTGACTTCCTGTCACATGACGCTCAAAATGCCTTCCGTGGCATTTTGGCATCGGAATTGCTGCAACATCAGTGAGTGATTTATGCATCTTGTCTCAAGAAAAGCTGTTTTTGCAGTGAAATCATCATTGACTATAGGTAATAAATTGTAAACAGGTGGGGTGATACTCTTGGTCAGAAATTACATAAGCGACCTGAGAAAAGAATTTGCAGGCTATAACGCTCAAAAGCTAAAGCAAGACCTCCTGGCAGGCATAACCGTTACAGCCGTCGCGCTTCCTCTTGCTCTGGCATTTGGAGTAGGCTGCGGGGCCACTGCGGCATCAGGGCTCATAACTGCAATTATTTCCGGCATGGTGACAGGAGCCCTTTCGGGAGGTTCCTTCCAGATATCTGGTCCAACCGGGGCCATGACGGCTATATTGATTGTTCTGTTTCAGAAATACGGCTTAAACGGTGTTTGGCTTGCAGGCGCCATATCGGGTGTAATATTAATCGCCGCAGGTTTTCTTAAATTCGGCAGGGTTATTTCATATATACCAACGCCGGTTGTTACTGGATTCACATCAGGTATTGCCCTCATAATAGCCATTGGACAAATTGATAACTTTTTCGGTATTGAGTCGGGAAAATCTGAGTCAGCAGCTCTCAAGCTAGCGCAGTATTTCAAAACCGGCATAAATCCCAACTGGTCTGCTGTCATTGTAGGAAGCATTGTGGTTGCCACAATGCTTCTATGGCCAAAGAAGTGGAACTCAATCCTTCCCTCCTCTCTTGCAGGTCTTGTCATATCCTTGATTGCAAGTCTTGCTTTCAAATTGCAGGTGAAAGTAATAGGGGAAATTCCAAAAACACTTTTGCCTGACGCAAGATTAGATATACTCTCGATTAATTTGAATGATATTAAAGGAATGCTTATTCCTGCTTTAAGCATAGCTGCGCTTGGCATGATAGAAAGTCTTTTGTGCGGTGAAGTGGCCGGAAAAATGAAGGGTGAAAGGCTGGATGCCAACCGGGAGCTTGTTGCACAGGGAATAGGCAATGTAATAATACCCTTTTTTGGGGGTGTGCCTTCAACAGCAGCAATCGCGCGTACAAGCGTAGCCATCAAATCCGGCGGGCAGACGCGGCTGGTGAGCATATTCCATGCCTTTGGCCTATTAATATCCATGTTTGTACTTGCGCCGGTGATGTCAAGAATACCAATACCTTCTCTTGCCGGTGTTCTGATTGTAACAGCCTGGAGGATGAACGAATGGGAAAACATCAGGTATATTTTCTCAAGAAGGTTTAAGAGTGCAATTTCAAAGTTCCTTGTAACAATGCTTGCAACTGTGGTGTTCGACCTTACTCAGGCAATAATTATCGGAGTTGTTTTTGCAAGCATAATGTTCATGGTTAAAATTTCAAATATGGAAATATGCATCCGGGAGGTCGATGAAAAGAAGCTTAATGATAAGCATGGCATTGTTGTAAGAAAGCCATTAAGGCATGTAAGGGTTGTATACTTTTCGGGGCCTATCTTTTTTGCAACGGTAAAACAGCTCACTTCACAGCTTTTAGAGCTTGATGATATCCAAATCCTCATTTTGTCAATGCGTGGAGTCCCGCTGATTGACACATCCGGTATACAGGCTCTGGACGATCTCCACCAGCAGCTGCAGCAAAAAAACTGCAAGCTTATGCTGTGCGGCCTTCAACCCCAGGTTGAAAGCATGTTAAAAAGAAGCATTCTTTCAGATAAAATCGGCGAGAATATGATCTTCTGGAGCGCGGATCAGGCAATTCTGGCCGCACATGATATCACAGTTGCCTGAAAAACCGCAAAAATAAAAGAAGTCCCCTCATTATGAATTTTTTTGTTTAATCTCATGCTTTAATTGATATATATTAATATTAAAGTTTTCAACTATGGGGGGATTCATATTATTAACTTCATTAATTCATTTTTTCTGAAGCAGAAAATGATGAGAAAGGTGCTTGTCAGCCTTATTCCTATTATTATCATGTCCGCGTGGCTTTTTGGCCTCAGGGTATTAATTCTGCTTGCTATAGTAACCATCGCAGGTGCAGCTTGTGAATATGCAATCATGAGATATGCAAACGGCAAGAATGCCAAAGTGTCTGAAGCCGTTCTTGTTACCTGCTTCCTTTTCACACTTACCCTTCCTCCGGCAACGCCCTATTGGGTAGCA
>JAOACY010000078.1 GCA_026417615.1 Clostridia bacterium | reverse complement strand
AAAGATGTGTCCCGTCAGGTGGGATATAACGATGTAAGTTATTTTTGTGCAGTTTTCAGAGATAATGAAGGCTTAACTCCCTCTGAATTCCGTAAAATGTATAAAAAATAAAAAAGTGAGGGGGGATACCCTCACAGTATTATGCAAATCAATCCGCCGCTGCCCTCGTTAATAATCCTCTGCAGGGTTTCCTGCAGCTTAAGCTGGGCATCCTCCGGCATCCTGTAAAGCTTGTTGTGCAGTCCTTCACTGACCAGTTCATGGAGCGACTTCCCGAAAATGTTTGACTGCCATAGTTTTGCCGGGTCGCCTTCGAATTCCCTCAGCAGGTAGTTCACCAATTCCTCCGACTGCTTTTCCGAACCTACCAGCGGCGCTATTTCAGTCTCGATATCAGCTCTTATCATATGAATGCTTGGCGCGCTCGCTCTCAGCTTAACACCAAAGCGGCTGCCCTGTTTGACAATCTCGGGCTCTTCAAGCGTAAGCTCATCCATTTGAGGTGTTACTATGCCGTAGCCCTTAACCTTTACCTCATGCAGCGCATACTGCACCTTCTCGTATTCCTTCTTTATGCGGGCAAGGTCTTTCATCAGGCTCATAAGCTTATGCTCGCCTTCAATTTCAAGCCCCGAAGTCTCGCTCAACACCCTATAAAACAATCCGTCTTCAGTATTCAGCTCAACCCTTGCGCTTCCATTGCCAAGATTTATGCTGTCTATATAGGCTTTCTTAATAATGTCAAAATCCTCAAAAGCGCCGGTGGTAGCTTTTATCTCCTTTATCTTCCTGACACCCTTGTAAATATTTCTGATGGCATTAAGCATATCAACTCTCAGCCAGTGATCTTCATCCAGGGAGTCAATCCATCTTGGCATGTTTATTCCTATCTCACATACCGGGAATTCAAGCAGAACTCTCTCTAAAATAACATCAATATCCTCGATTCTCATCTGGGCGCAATTCACATTTATGACCGGCACTCCGTGCTTTGCTTCAAGCTCATCCCTAAGCCTTACGGTATCGTTATCAAAAGGTCTTAAAGAGTTAAGGATAATAACAAAAGGCTTATTGATTTTTTTAAGCTCATTTATAACTCTCTCTTCCGCTTCAATGTACTCTTCCCTGCTTATATCAGTTACACTGCCATCGGTTACAACCACAAGGCCAATAGTTGAATGTTCGTTTATAACCTTTCTTGTGCCTATTTCCGCAGCTTCTTCAAAAGGAATCTGCTGTTCAAACCATGGTGTGGTGACCATTCTTGGAGCATTGTTCTCAAGATAGCCAAGAGCACCCTTTACAATATATCCCACACAGTCAATGAGCCTAACCTTCAGGTTGGCATTTTCACCAACGGTTATTTCAATAGCCTCATTGGGTACAAATTTGGGCTCAGTCGTCATGATGGTGCGCCCCGATGCACTCTGAGGAAGCTCATCCTTGGCTCTTTCTCTTTGGTAAACATTTTCAATATTAGGCAGTACCAGCAGGTCCATAAACCTTTTTATAAAAGTGGATTTTCCTGTTCTGACAGGACCTACTACTCCTATGTAAATATCACCTTGCGTTCTTTCAGCTATTTGCTGGTATATATCGTACCTTTCCACCCGCAAACCCCCCTTGCTTTATTCAGGCAGTCTTTTCAGGCTGCTTTGTTGCGAATTTCATAGCATTAATAGAGGACATTCCTCACTCTCCGGAGAATTTCTTCTTGTTGAGGTGTGTCCTCATATCTCATTATAAATATATGCCTGCATTCAGCTGTTAGAACAAATATTTTATATTTCAGCCACTTCCTCTATTTCGTGTTTCCTGCTCCGCATCATCAGGTCAGCCACCGCCTGTCTTGCATTCTTTCCCTCGAACAGAACCCGGTATGCTTCTTCAGTAATAGGCATGGATATTCCCTTTTCCCTTGAAAGCTCATATGCTGCTTTGGAAGTAGTTACACCTTCAACCACCATTTTTACTTCACTTATCGCCTCTTCCATGGACTTGCCCTGTCCGATAAGTATTCCGGCCCTTCGGTTTCTGCTGTGCATGCTTGTGCATGTGACTATAAGATCGCCGATACCTGTAAGGCCCGCAAAGGTTTGAATTTTTGCACCCATTGCTACTCCAAGCCTGGAAATTTCTGCAATGCCTCTTGTCATCAGGGCTGCCTTTGTATTGTCGCCAAACCCCAGCCCATCTGATATTCCCGCACACAGGGCAATAACATTTTTCAGCGCTGAACCGAGTTCCACCCCAATAACATCCGGATTGGTGTAAACTCTGAACCTGGGACACATGAACAAATCCTGTACGTATTCTGCAGCCTCCTTATTGGCACAGGCAGAAACAACAGTTGTAGGAATCTCCCTTGCCACTTCTTCCGCATGACTTGGGCCGGAGAGCACAACCACTTCAGCTTGCGGCACCTCCTGGGAAATAACCTCTGATAGCCTCAGCCCGCTGCCCTCTTCCAAACCTTTCGAGCATGAAACAATAATGCTCCCCTTGCTTATGTATTTTGATATGGCTTTTGAATTAGCCCTCATAGTCTGTGAAGGAACAACCATTACTATGGCCTCAGTACCTTGCAAAGCCTTTTCCAAATCCGTAGTGCAAGCTACTCCCTCAGGCAGTATAACGCCGGGAAGCTTTTGAGTATGCTCTCTTGCAGTGTTCAGCATATCAACCTCTTCCTTGAAGCATGACCACATATCAACTTTATGCCCGTTACCGGCTAGAAGTATGGCTAAAGCTGTCCCCCAGCTGCCCGCTCCTATTATTGACACTTTTTTTCCCATAAACCCGTATCAACCCCTAAAATATTTATTCTTTCTTTTTACTCAGACTGAATTTAGACTCTGTTCCATTAAGAAGTCTTGATATATTGGTCTTGTGCCTTTCGACAGCCAGAAGGCCAAGAAGTGCGGCAAATATAATAAATTCTGCATTCTTTCCGAGAAGCACGCCTACTACAGGAAACAGCACAGCACAAATTACAGACCCCAGTGATATGTACCTGGTTATTGCAACAATAATAATAAATAAGCCAAGCAGTATAAGTCCGATTCTCCAGTCCATCATTAATATAACAGCAAAGGTGGTGAAAATACCCTTCCCGCCTTTAAAACCGAAAAATACCGGCCAATTGTGTCCCAGGACCGCTCCTGCGCCTCCCGCCATAAGCCCTGCATCGCCGGCAATAATCAACCCCAGGATACATGCAGCAACTCCTTTTAATACGTCCCCAAGCCCCACAAGAATTGCGGCCTTCTTGCCCAAAGTCCTTAAGGTGTTTGTAGCTCCGGCATTTCCGCTTCCATGCTTCCTCACATCCACCCCATAAAATTTTCCGACTATCAGGGAAGCATTAGCACTCCCCAGCAAATAGCCCGCAAAGGCAGCCAAAATAATTCTGAGTATATCCACCGACCTAATCCCCCTTATCTTTCTCTCTTACAATAAACCTGACGGGTGTACCCTCAAAGCCAAAGCTCTTCCTCAGGTGATTTTCAAGATACCTTTCGTAGGAATAGTGCATAAGTTCCATGTCATTTACAAAAACCACAAAGGTGGGAGGCTTTATCCCGGACTGGGTCATGTAATAAATTTTGAGCCTTTTCCCTTTATCCGATGGCGGCTGAACCATTGCGACAGCCTCGCTCACCAAATCGTTCAGCATACCGGTTGATATCCTGATCGAGGCCTGGTTGGCTACAAACTTAATCAATTCGAAAACCCTGTTCACCCTCTGTCCTGTTTTGGCCGAAATGAAAATCACTGGTGCATAAGTCATGAAGCCCAGCTTTTCCAGCACAACCTTCCTGTATTCTTCCAAAGTGCCTGTTTCCTTTTCTACCAGGTCCCATTTATTAACAACTATAATTGAAGCTTTTCCCTCATCATGCGCATATCCGGCAATCTTTGTGTCCTGATCCGTCACTCCGTCCACGGCATCAATCATTATCAGACAGACATCGGCTCTTTCAACAGCCGACCACGATCTTATTATACTGTACTTTTCAATGCTTTCGATGATTTTGCTTTTCCTTCTTATTCCGGCGGTATCAATAAAAAGGAACTTGTCTTCACCCGATTCTACATATGTGTCTATGGCGTCTCTTGTCGTGCCCGGCATATCGCTGACAATCACTCTTTCCTCTCCTATAACCTGATTTATGAGGGAAGATTTTCCTGCATTTGGTTTGCCTATAACCGCTACCTTGATTACATCTTCATCGTATTCTTCGTCGGCTTCTTTTGGGAAATGCTCAAACACTTTATCCAAAAGGTCTCCTATTCCAAGACCGTGGATGGATGAAACGGTAAGTATTTCGCCCAATCCAAGGTTGTAGAATTCATAAATCTCAGGCGGAGGATCCCCAACCCTGTCAACCTTGTTAACTACCAGCAGAACCGGCTTGCTGGCTTTCCTCAGCATAGCAGCAACATCTTTGTCCGATGCGGTCATGCCATCCTTTGCATCAACCATAAATACTATCACATTTGCGGTATGTATGGCAACCTCAGCCTGACGCCTCATCTGCTGCAGAATTATATCCTCGGAGTAGGGTTCAATACCTCCTGTATCAATAATTGTAAACTTTCTGTTTCTCCATTCTGCCGTAGCGTATATACGATCCCTGGTTACCCCAGGCGTATCTTCTACAATTGATATTCTTCTGCCTGCTATATAATTGAATAAAGTGGATTTGCCCACATTAGGCCTTCCAACTATAGCAACTACAGGTCTTGCCAATTAACAAACACCTCCAAAAGCTAATTTTCTATTCCTGCAACCTTCTTTACAAAGTCTTTGCCGGAATTGTCAACAGCAGTTACCTTAACTCCAAGACCACTCTCAAGATCCCTTACTGTGCAATCATCCAAGAGAACATCCTCACCGGCTCTCAGCATGCTTCTGCTTATCAAAAGCTCTTGTCCCAAGGCTTTGCCTTTAAGTTGGCTTAACAAATCGCTTCCCGTCAAAAGACCTGTTACTGTAACATTTTCCCCGAAAAAACAATTCTTTATTTCAAATATATTTATTTTCAGGCCTTGTATTCTATTTTCCAGTTCTTGGGACAGCCCTCTAATGAAGGCGGCAGGGGAAACTCCGGTAGCTATGCTGACTGTCCTGGCCTTACAAGAAGGAAGATCTGCAGTCTCAATGAAATCATAGAATTCTTTCTTTAACGCAGCAATAAGTCCCACACCGTTCTCAATCTGCGGGAAATCCTCATAAGCTTCATATTCCGGCAGCTCATGGCCTGCCAGGATATAGAATTCATCTGCCAGATAGACAACTCTGGTTCCATGCTTCACGAGCATTTTATGCTGCCATTTTTCCACCTGACGAATTACTTCCTCAGAAGCTTCTCCGTCATATGGCTTAAGCTCCATAAGACCTTCCCTGTGTCTGGTTAGCCCTACGGGTACCACCGAAACGCTATGTATGCCAGGATGAAGCAAGCACAGATCTTTTAACGTCCTTTCCAGCTCCCCTTCATCATTTATGCCACGGCACAATACTATCTGGCAGTTCACAGTTATCCCGCCATTAACAAGCTTCTTCACTTTTTTTAATATATCTGCGGCAAACCGGTTATGAAGCATAAATATGCGCAAGTCCGGGTTAGTTGTATGTATCGAGATGTTTATGGGAGACATTCTGTATCTTATCACTCTGTCCAGCTCAAAATCCTTAACATTTGTAAGGGTCACATAGTTTCCGTTCAGAAAAGACAGCCTTGAATCATCATCTTTAAAGTACAGAGTCTTCCGCATTCCTTTTGGAAGCTGATCAATAAAGCAAAACAGGCATTTATTCGTACAGCTTTTTGCCTCATCCAGCATAGGGTTGGAAAACTCTATGCCCAAGTCTTCATACTCATCCTTTTCAACTTCTATTTCCCATACTTCCCCATTGCTTTTTTCAATTTCTATGACAAGTTCTTCATCAGCTGTAAGAAATCTGTAGTCAAAAATATCATTAATTTTATTGCCGTTAATAGCCAGTACAATGTCTCCGGTCTCGATACCTGCCTCTTGCGCAATGCTACCCGATAACACCTTGCTGACCGCAGCCGGTCTTTCCATACCCAACACAACTTCCTCTCTGCAGAGATATAACGCAAAAAGCAGCAGATTTTAGCTGCTGCTTTAATTATCGGCTTTTATTTGGATTAAACCTTAATAACCTCTTTACCATTGTAATATCCACATTCTTTACAAACTCTGTGAGGTAGTTTAAAAGCGTGACACTGCGGGCAGCTTGCCAGGCTTGGCAGTGATAATTTCCACTGGGAGCGTCTTGCGCCTGTCCTGGCCTTTGACCATCTACGTTTTGGATTTGCCATGAATAACACCTCCTCATCAATTAAAAAACTTCTTTAAGGCTTCCATCTGCGGGTTGATTGTTTCCTGCGTACAATCACAGCTTACAATATTTAAATCTGTTCCGCAGATATTGCACAATCCTTTGCAATCATCCGAACAAATCCGCCTTACAGGCAGATTGAGTATAACATTGTCTTTCAAAGCTTTATCAATGAAAACATGGTTTCCTGTATAAGTATAAGCATCCTCGGCAGTTTTATCCGATTGAACAAAATCTTCCCTGATGTCCAGCTCCATATGCTCGGGTATGTCCTTAAGACACCTTCCGCACTTGGAAACATAACCCAAGCCTAAATTCCCCTCAAGCTTTAATACCCCACCAGTGTTTACAATCCTGCCTTCAAAGCTGACAGGAGTGGTAAAGCAAAAACCCTCAGCCACCTGCTTTAAATCATTCATTTCTTCACAAAAGGAAATATCCAGTGAAGCACCTTCAACCTTTGCTATCTGCGATATATCAACCTTCATAAGGGTCACCTCTTAAAACCGACAAATGATATTATACTAACTAACACATCTTTTGTCAATAATTCAATATTCATATTTGCTATTATTATTGTCAGGTTTTCCTGTAATTAACCCTTATTGTTGATTTTGCGGCTAACGGTGGCTGGCAGGCTTGTAAGACTTGCAGACATGCTTGAGTATCTCCTTGTCAAGGATTTCGCTTATCCTCATTATCTGCTTGCTGTTTCCGCTTTCAATGGCTTTGTAGAGCTTTTTTCGAAGCATTTCCAGTCTGAGCATGAACACAACACCCCTAAGCTTTGAATTTTAAGAGCCTTGGTACTATTTACACAACCTGCGGAAATACATTGCCTGGTTATTTTTATATATAAACGAATTACCAATTAATGACAATAATCTACAAATTAAAATTAAGTAATTGTAAATTTGTATTATAATTTTAACATTTATTGTATAAAAATACAAGATTTTTGTATAAAATTTTAATTGTCATTTGCTTAAATTTTTGTTATTATTCAGCTTTAAAGGGTAATATTAATTCAATAAAATTTTCAGGAGGATATGTATATGAGGGTAAATGAATTGTTGGTATCCAGTGTAAATATTACCGAGGACGAGTATTGCTATAAGGGACTTTTTATTTTAAGCGGAAACAGCCAGTCTATGAATCTGGATATAAGCGAGCTTGAAGAAGGAGACAAGTTGAACAATATAAAGGAAACCTTTCAATTGGAGGACTCCATAGAAGACATAAAATCCTCTATATTGGCAAAAGTTATTGAAAAAGCTTCAATCAGCTCAAATATTAAAGAAGGTGAAAATTACAATGAAAGCTCTTCGAGAAAAAGGGTGGAAAAAGCCGCAGCTTCCCTTGATATGGCTTAATTCCAATAACTTTTCCCTCAGTGTGATATTACTGTTTAAAAGGAGCACTTCAAGCTGAAGTGCTCCTTTTTGTGTCTGTAAATACTATTTTTGTCCAAGGTCTCCCTCTTTCCTTACAGCGGCCTGTGCTGCAGCAAGTCTTGCTATAGGCACGCGGAAAGGTGAGCAGGATACATAGTTTAAGCCTGTTCTGTGGCAGAATTCGACAGAGGAAGGATCTCCGCCGTGCTCTCCGCAGATACCGAGCTTTATGTCAGGTCTGGTTTGCTTGCCGAGCTTGACTGACATTTCAATGAGCTTGCCTACACCCGTCTGGTCAAGTTTAGCAAATGGATCTGACTCATATATCTTCTTGTTGTAGTACTCCTCGAGGAACTTACCTGCGTCGTCACGGCTAAAGCCGAAGGTCATCTGGGTAAGGTCGTTTGTGCCGAAGGAGAAGAATTCTGCTTCTTTTGCTATTTCATCGGCTGTCAGAGCTGCTCTTGGGATTTCAATCATTGTTCCCACCTTGTACTCAAGCTTTACTCCCGCTTTGGCCATTACTTCTTCAGCGGTTTTTACTACTATGTCTTTTACGTATTTTAATTCCTTTACTTCGCCTACCAGAGGAATCATTATTTCCGGTATAACGCTCATGCCTTCCTTGTTTACGTTAATTGCAGCTTCTATTACAGCTCTTGTCTGCATTTCCGCTATTTCAGGATAGGTTACGGAAAGACGGCAGCCTCTGTGACCCATCATGGGGTTGAACTCGTGCAGGTCTGCCACTATTCCCTTCAGCTCTTCAAAGGTCATTCCCATTTCCTTTGCAAGGGCAGCTATGTCTTCGTCTGCCTGAGGAAGGAACTCATGGAGAGGTGGATCCAGGAACCTTATGGTTACGGGATAGCCCTTCATTTCCTTGAAGAGGCCTTCAAAGTCGCCTCTTTGCATCGGAAGAAGCTTGCCCAGCGCTTTTCTTCTTTGCTCTTCTGTTCTTGCCACTATCATTTCCCTCATTGCAGGTATTCTGTCAGCGTCAAAGAACATGTGCTCTGTACGGCAAAGACCTATGCCTTCAGCTCCGAATTCCATTGCCTGCCTTGCGTCCGCAGGTGTGTCTGCGTTTGCTCTTACCTTCAGTACGCGCAGCTCATCCGCCCAGCCCATTAGTGTTGCGAAGTCTCCGGTCATCTGAGGCTCTATTGTGGGCAGCTTTTCGCCGTATACATTTCCGGTGGAGCCGTCTAAGGATATCCATTCACCTTCGTTGTACCTCTTGCCGTTTTTGTCTATGAAGTATTTTTCTTCTTCGTTTATCTTGATTTCACCGCAACCGGCTACACAGCAGGTTCCCATTCCGCGTGCAACAACTGCTGCATGTGAGGTCATGCCTCCGCGACCTGTCAATATACCCTGGGATACATGCATGCCTTCGATATCTTCAGGCGAGGTTTCAAGCCTTACGAGGATTACGTTCTTTTCTCCGTTCTTATATGCGTTTACTGCATCTTCTGCTTCAAAGTATATCTTTCCTGTGGCTGCTCCCGGTGATGCCGGCAGTCCCTTTGCAACAGGAACGGCAGCTTTTAATGCTTTTGGCTCGAAGTTGGGGTGCAGGAGCGCATCAAGCTGCTTGGGGTCTACCTTCATTATGGCTTCGGACTTTGATACCATTCCTTCGTTTACAAGGTCAACTGCTATTTTCAAGGCTGCTGCTGCAGTTCTTTTGCCGTTTCTGGTCTGGAGCATGAAGAGCTTTCCTTTTTCTATGGTGAACTCCATGTCCTGCATGTCCTTGTAGTGCTGCTCCAGCTTGTTGGCTATGTCTATGAACTGGTTGTATGCTTCTGGATTGATTTCTTTCAGGTGATCTATTGACTGCGGAGTTCTTATGCCTGCAACCACGTCTTCGCCCTGTGCGTTCATCAGGAATTCTCCATAGAGCTTCTTCTCTCCGGTTGAGGGGTTCCTTGTGAAGGCAACACCTGTTCCGGAGTCATTTCCCATGTTTCCGTAAACCATTTCCTGCACGTTTACGGCTGTGCCCCAGTCTCCTGGTATGTCGTTAAGCCTTCTGTATACTATGGCGCGCGGATTGTCCCATGAACGGAATACTGCTTTTACCGCTTCCATAAGCTGAGTCTTGGGATCCTGAGGGAAGTCGAAGCCCTTTTCTTTTTTGAAGAGCTCCTTGTACCTTCTTACAACTTCTTTTAAATCATCTGCTGTAAGGTCTGTGTCAAAATGTGCGCCCTTTTCTTCTTTTACTGCTTCCAGGATCTTCTCAAACTTTGGCTTGTCCACTTCCATAACAACGTCGGAGAACATCTGGATAAACCTTCTGTAGCTGTCATATGCAAACCTTTCATTGTTTGTGAGCTTTGCAAGTCCTTCAACAACTGTGTCATTAAGACCCAGATTCAAAATAGTGTCCATCATGCCGGGCATTGATGCTCTGGCTCCTGAACGCACCGATACAAGGAAGGGGTTATTGGGGTCACCAAATTTCTTGCCGACTATTTCTTCGGTCTTTGCCATCATTTCATATATTTCTTCTTCGATTTCCTTGGCAATAACCTTACCGTCGTTGTAGTATTTGGTGCAGGCTTCCGTTGTTACAGTAAATCCTCTTGGCACAGGCAGGCCCAGACCTGTCATTTCTGCCAGGTTTGCCCCCTTGCCGCCAAGAAGGTTTTTCATTGAAGCATTGCCTTCGCTGAATAAATAAACATACTTTGGCATAGTATAAACCTCCTATGTACTTTAATAGTTTTATTTTAAAGGAAATATAGAGTTTAAAATTATACTTCCTGTTAAGCCCGTTCTAAAAATTTCATAGAAAAAACATTCCACCGAGAGCCATAATGTTATAACACAACTCTTTAATATTTATATTAAAACTCAAATTTGTTTTCAAAATACTTATCCAATTCATCAATTTTAATTCTTACCTGCTGCATTGAATCCCTCTCTCTTATAGTTACACTCTGGTCATTCAGGGAATCAAAGTCAAAGGTTATACAGAAAGGTGTTCCTATTTCATCCTGTCTTCTGTATCTCTTTCCTATGCTTCCCGCTTCATCATATTCGCATGCATATTTTTTCGCAAGCATCTCGTACACCTTGTAAGCATCATCTCCAAGCTTCTTTGACAGCGGCAATACAGCTGCTTTTATGGGAGCTATGGCAGGATGGAAGCGCAGCACGGTCCTCACATCGCCTTCCGAAACCTCCTCTTCATCATAAGCGTCACACAGGAAGGCCAATGCAACACGGTCAGCGCCAAGTGACGGCTCAATGCAGTAAGGAACATATTTCTCATTCGTTGTTGGGTCAAAGTATGACAAATCTTCCTTGGAATGTTCCATATGCTGCTTGAGGTCAAAATCCGTCCTGTCTGCAATACCCCACAATTCGCCCCATCCGAAGGGGAATTTGAACTCTATGTCGGTTGTAGCATTGCTGTAGTGCGAAAGCTCTTCTTTTTCATGATTTCTCATCTTAAGGCTTTCTGGCTTCATACCAAGGCTTAAGAGCCAATTGTAGCAAAAGTTCTTCCAATAGTCGAACCACTCAAGGTCTTTTCCCGGCTCACAGAAGAATTCAAGCTCCATCTGTTCAAATTCGCGTGTTCTGAAGGTGAAGTTCCCTGGAGTTATTTCATTTCTGAAGGATTTTCCTATCTGACCAATGCCAAAGGGGATTTTCTTCCTTGTGGTGCGCTGGACATTTTTAAAATTGACAAAAATACCTTGAGCCGTTTCAGGCCTTAGAAATATTTCTGCCTTCGAATCCTCGGTCACACCCTGGAAGGTCTTAAACATAAGATTGAACTTTCTGATATCCGTAAAATTTACAGAACCGCAGTCCGGGCACTTTACTCCCTTTTCCTTTATGTAATCCGTCAGTTGCTCGTTCTTCCACCCATCAACCGAAATACTTACATTGTTTTCCTTGTTCCAGTCCTCTATAAGCTTATCCGCTCTGTGACGGGTCTTGCAATCCTTGCAATCAATAAGGGGGTCGGAAAATCCTCCCACATGTCCGGAAGCCACCCATACCTGGGGATTCATAAGAATCGCACAATCCACTCCAACATTATAGGGGCTTTCCTGTATGAACTTCTTCCACCATGCCTTTTTTACATTGTTTTTAAGCTCAACGCCCAAGGGACCGTAATCCCAAGCATTTGCCAAACCTCCGTATATTTCCGAACCGGGATAAACAAACCCTCTGTTTTTTGCCAGTGCAACAATTTTTTCCATCGTCTTCTCTGAAGCCATGTCTAACTCATCCTTTTCTTTCTTATTTTTTTTCTGAAAGTATTTTAACTATCTCGTTCAGAATGCTTTCGGCCACTTCCCGTTTGCTCATTTTGGGGAGCTCAACTACGCTTCCGTCACGCTTAAACAGCTTGACAATATTGGTATCGGTTCCAAAGCCTGCTCCGTCCTGTGTGACATCGTTCGCTGCAATGATATCCATATTTTTTGAATTAAGCTTTAAAACAGCATTTTTCTCAAGATCATGTGTCTCTGCGCCAAATCCCACCAGAATCCTGTCGCCCTTGACCTTTCCAAGGTCAGCTGCTATGTCGGGATTCTTAACGAGCTCCAAGGTTAAGCTTTCTCCAGCCTTTTTTATCTTCCTGCCTTCAATATTCTTGCATCTGTAATCAGCGACAGCAGCAACCATAATAAGAACATCCTGCTGCTGGTATCTTTCAAATACCGCTTTATGCATTTCTTCCGCCGTATTTACATTTATGACATTTGCCAGTTGAGGCTTGGGAATAGAAACCGGACCTGTTATCAGGTCAACCCTTGCCCCTCTTTTAATTGCCGCTTCAGCTATGGCATAGCCCATTTTCCCGGAGGAATGGTTTGATATAAACCGAACAGGGTCAATAGGTTCTCTTGTTGGCCCAGCCGTCACAAGCACACGCTTGCCTTCCATATCCTTCGCTCTGCCGACTTCACGCAAAATACGTTCTACAATTGCTTGGGGTTCCGGAAGCCTGCCTTTTCCATATTCCCCCTCTGCAGCCATAAGGCCGGTGTCAGGCTCCATGAAAAGATAACCAAGACTCCCAAGCTTTGATATGTTCTGCTGTACAATTGCATTTTCATACATGGCGTGGTTCATAGCCGGTACAAACAAAACCGGTGCATTTGTGGCCATAATAGTTGTGGACAGCATATCGTCGGCTATTCCGGCGCATACCTTGCCTAATATATTTGCAGTTGCAGGTGCAATTACCATTATATCAGCTTTTCTTGCCAGAGATATATGCTCCACATTCCATTTTTTCGGCTCACTGAACATGTCAGAGGTAACCGGATTGCCGGAAATAGATTGAAAAGTCAGCGGAGCAACAAATTTCACCGCGCTTTCAGTCATTATTACATGCACCTCGGCTTTATGCTTTTTAAGCCTGCTGACAACATCAACCGCCTTGTAGGCTGCGATACCTCCGCATACACCCACAACTACACATTTCCCTTCAAGCAGTCCGTCCACCTCCTTGCTTTAATTAAAGCTTACTTAATCCCGCTTTTGGTCCTTACGTATGTGATTTTTCCTTCATTTATTTCACTTATGGCTATAGTAACTGGTTTATCCGAGCTGCACTTCGTGAGCTTATTGGCGCCATCAGTAATCTGCCTTGCCCTCTTGGCTGCAGCAACTACAAGCGTATACCTGCTGTCCACCTTTTCCATCAAAGAGCCTATCGGCGGCTCAATCATTGAAAGTTCCTTCCTGAATGATTCCCTCATCTTTTTCCTCCCAGGTCCTAATGATGTATTACGCATCTTTAAAATCAAGATGCTCTATTATTCTAGAGTTCCTTGACGTCTTAAGCTTTTCTGCTTTTAAAATGGAATTAATATCTTCAACAGCCTGTTTGAGAGTATTGTTGACCACTACATAATCGTACCGGTCAATAAATTTCAACTCAACCTTTGCCTGCTCCAAACGCTGTGATATTACCTCTGGATTTTCAGTACCCCTGCCTGTTATTCTCCTCCGGAGTTCTTCAAAGGAGGGTGGAACAATAAAAATCAATACACTGTCAGGGTATTTTCTTTTAATATTCAGAGCACCTTCCACCTCTACCTCAAGCAGCACATTATTGCCCTGCTGCTTGCATTCATCTACGAATTTTTTAGGTGTTCCGTAATAATTATTGCAATAATTAACCCATTCCACCATTTCATCTGCCTCAATCATTGCCTTGAATTCATCAACAGTTTTAAAAAAGTAGTTGATTCCATCAATCTCTCCTTCTCTTGGTGCTCTTGTTGTGGCAGATACGGAAAACACTATGTTTGGAGTTGACTGTCTCAGAAGCCCCAGCACAGTTCCCTTGCCGGTGCCTGACGGTCCGGAAATCACTACCAGCAATCCCTCATGGAACATCTTATTCTCCCTATTCTTCCTCTATTATTTCTTCTTCTATTACCTCGGCGTCCTTTACATTCAGTCTGTGCGCCACTGTTTCCGGCTGCACGGCCGAAAGAATTATATGATCGCTGTCAGTAATAATAACGGCTCTTGTCCTGCGCCCATAGGTTGCATCAATCAGCATGCCTCTGTCCCTTGCCTCTTGTATTATCCTCTTTATTGGGGCTGATTCAGGACTTACTATAGCCACAAGCCTGTTTGCGGATACAATGTTGCCAAATCCGATATTAATAAGCTTCATGTGGGCTTCCTCCTGTTATTCAATGTTTTGAATCTGTTCCCTTATTTTTTCCAGCTCGCTTTTCACATCTATTACATGCCTGGTTATTTCCAGATCGTTTGCCTTTGACCCTATTGTATTTATCTCGCGGTTCATCTCCTGAAGAAGGAAATCCAGCTTCCTGCCAACGGGCTGCTTGGAATCAAGCGTATCCCTCAGCTGGCCGATATGGCTTCCAAGCCTTACCAGCTCTTCATCGATGCTGCACCTGTCAGCAAATAAAGCCACCTCCATGGCTAAACGGTTTTCATCAACTGTCTGCTGGTCAAGCAGCTCTTTTATCCTGTTTTCAAGTTTGATTTTGTATTCCTTTACAATTTCAGGCGAACGCTTCTTGATATCGCTCAAGACCGATTCAATGCAGTCTGCCTTTTCCAGCAAGCTGTTCCTAAGCTCTTTTCCTTCGTTAAGCCGCATCTGGATTAATGAATCAAGAGCAGCCTCCAGAGCAGTTTTTAAAAGCTTCCAGGTTTTTTCCTCATCGTCTTCCGCCTTTTCCACTCTAAGAACATCAGGAAATCTGGAAACCAGTGAAACAGAGATATCATCATTAAGGCTGAATTTCTCCTTCAAGTTTTCCAGAGCACTTATATAAGCTTTAGCCAACGCTTCATCGAGCAATACCTCTTTAGCATTTTCTCCATTGTCCTCAAACGATATGTAAACGTCAATCTTTCCTCTGGATATATTCCTTCCCACCAGTTCCCTGACTTTATCCTCCAAAAATCCCAGCTGGCGCGGCATCTTAAGGAAAAGATCAAGATACCTGTGGTTAACAGTCTTGATTTCAACCAGAAACTCCCTGCCTTCGTCCTGGGCTCCGCCCCTGCCAAAACCTGTCATGCTTTTTATCATATATTCATTTTTAACCTCTTATTTACAGAATGATATATAAATTATTTTTTGCTTTTATCCCAATCAATTATAACATAATTTATAATATTTAAAAGGCTGAATCTTTATTTTTTTTATTTTTTTCTTATTTTCTCACGTTTACTTCAATTATCACAGCTCAACAAAAAAAGGTACTCTTGATAAGTACCTATTGTCTTCCCATTCATGTTGATATAACATTGCGGATGGCCTGCATAACCCGAGATTTTTCAAAAGGCTTTACCACAAAGTCTTTAGCGCCCTGTTTTATGGCCTCGATAACCATTGATTGCTGTCCCATGGCTGACACCATAATTATTTTTGTATTCGGACTTACCTTGAGTATTTCCTTTACGGCTTTTATTCCATCCATTTCAGGCATTGTTATATCAAGAGTCAATATATCAGGCTGTTTCTGCCTTGCCTGCTCAATCGCCTCAAATCCGTTTGAGCCCTCGCCAACCACAGTGTAGTTTTCTACTTCTTCAATCATTTTCTTCAGCAGTGTTCGCATAAATACTGCATCATCTACTACAACAAAACTCAGATTTTTCATTATCCAATCTCTCCCAAAGCGAACATTAATATTGACTGCACCATCAATCCTGCCGTTTCTGTTCTTAGTATCCTAGGTCCAAGAGTTACAGGTATTACTCCTGACTCTAAAGCCGTTTGAATTTCTTTTTCAGAAAAGCCTCCCTCAGGTCCTATGAATACTGCCGCATTTTTAACGCCGCAAATATTATGCAGACATTTTCTTAACCCCATTTGCTTTTCTTTTTCATATGGAATTAATCGCAAGTGGCAGTTTGCGGAAAGACTTATGGCTTCTTCAAAGCTTACAGGATAGGAAACTTCAGGTATCCTTCCCCTGTTGCTTTGCTTTGCAGCCTCCATCGATATCCTCTGCCACCTTTTAATCTTATTCTCGGCATCCTTTTTGCTGTCAAGCTTCACAACAGTGTGCTCTGTTATTACCGGTACAATTTTTGCTATTCCTAGTTCCACATTCTTTTGGACGATCAAATCCATCTTGTCCGACTTGGGCAAGCCCTGGAAAAGAGTCACTTCAATTGAAGGTTCTGAAATGTTGGCTGAAGAACTTTCAATTTGTGTCAGAACATAATCAGCTTCTATCTTTGCTATCCTTGCGTGATAGTCATTTCCCTGATCGTCGCTTATGTTAATACTGTCGCCGCTTCTGAGCCTCAGTACTTTTTTTATGTGGCTTGCATCTTCGCCTGTAATTTTGATATTTTGCCCAATAACATCACTGTATTTCACAAAGAATTTTGGCATTTAAAAACTACCGCCACCCATTCGCCCATGTCTTTTTCCGCAACATACTTAAAGCCTGAATTCCCGCAAGCCTCCAGCACTTCCTGCTTTCTTTGCTTGATAATCCCCGAGGTGATGAAATAACCGTCATGCTTTAAATATTGAGGCACTATTTTGCTTATGTCAATTATAACATCTGCAATTATATTTGCAACGGCTATATCGTGTTTTTCAGGTAGCAAATCCCCCAAAACAGACCTGCAAGCAGTGATTTTATCCTGTACCATGTTGATCTTGGAGTTTTCTTCTGTCACCCTTACAGCAACCTCGTCAATATCAATCGCAGTTACATGCCCGGCGCCCAGCTTAGCTGCAATTATTGCAAGGATACCGGTACCGCACCCTACATCCAGCACTTTATCAGCGAAAGACAGGTAACTTTCCAGAAGCTGTGCACACATTCTTGTTGTTTCATGTGTGCCTGTGCCAAAAGCCATTCCAGGATCAAGCTCAACCACTATTTCATCACCTGACTTTTCATACTGTTCCCATGATGGCTTTATTACAACCCTGTCAGATATATGCAGAGGCTTGTAGTATTTTTTCCATGAGTTTGACCAGTCTTCATCATCAACCTCTGTATACCCTGCAAAGCCCTCTCCCGTATGCAGGAAACCTGATATGAAGCTGATTTTTTCCCTTATATCCGCTTCCAGCTCTACGATGTTAGTGTTTCCAGGAAAATATGCCTTTATTACCACATCCTCTCCCAGTGAGCTTATAAATTCTTCATCTGCATAATCGACAGTATCAGGCCTTGAAATTTCTCTTCTGATATCATTCGGATCTTCAATGGCAACACCGTTTGCCCCAATGGAAGCGAGCATTTCATTTATCGCATCACTGGCTTCTTCTGTAGTTTTTATTTTTATCTCATACCATTTCATTTTTTCACCCCATAAAGGCATCTTTCATCTTCTCAAAGAAACCCTTTCTCTGCTCATGGCTTTCTTCTCCGCTTATTTCCGCAAATTCTTTCAGCAAGGCTTTTTGCTTCTCGCTCAGATGCTTTGGCACCTCGATAACAACCTTGACATACTGGTCTCCCCTGCCATTGCCTCTCAAAAATGGTATGCCTTTTCCTTTGAGTCTGAACACAGAGCCTGTCTGAGTTCCTTCAGGGATATTGTACTTTACTTTGCCGTCAAGGGTTGGCACCTCAAGTTCAGCCCCAAGTGCAGCCTGAACAAATGTAATAGGTATATCGCAAAGCACGTCCGTTCCCTGCCTCTGAAAAATGGGATGGGGCTTGACCCTTACTGTGATATAGAGATCGCCTGACGGCCCGCCCTTGCTGCCCGGTTCACCTTCACCCCGCAGAGAAATGGTCTGGCCGTCATCTATTCCGGCAGGCACATTAATTTTGATTACAACACTTTTTGAGATTTTTCCTTTTCCGCCGCAAGCTGTGCAAGGACTGGTAATTATTCTTCCCTCTCCATGGCATACATCACAGGTTTTTATATTGACAAACTGCCCGAATGGTGTGCTCTGCTTGTACTGAACCTGCCCTGTTCCATTACAGTGAGCGCATGCCGAAGGTGAAGTGCCGGGCTTGGCGCCTGTGCCCTCGCAGGTTGTGCAGTTTTCCATCCTTCTTACGTTTATTTCTCTCTCCACGCCAAAGGCTGCTTCTTCAAAGGCGATCTCCATGGAACACTTAAGATCCGCACCCTTTTGAGGACCTCTCCTGGCCTTGGCGCCCGAGCGTCCGCCAAAGCTTGAACCACCAAAGAAGGTTTCAAATATATCGCCAATTCCTCCAAAATCAAAATCCCCATATCCACCCTGAAAGCCGCCAAAACCATTGGGGTCGATTCCCGCATGACCAAACTGGTCATACTTTGACCTCTTCTGCTGGTCGCTTAGAACTTCGTAAGCTTCATTGACTTCCTTGAATCTTGCTTCAGCAGCTTTATCTCCAGGATTGACATCCGGGTGGTACTGCTTTGCCAGTTTCCTGTAAGCCTTTTTTATTTCAGCATCGGAAGCATTCCTTCCAACACCGAGGACTTCATAATAGTCCCTCTTGTTAGCCATTGATTCAACTCTCCATTCCAAACATAGCTTAGGGACATACATTTTGGTATGTCCCCTTATAAAGACTTCATTACCTTAAGTTTATTTATTGTCTTCGTCTACGACCTTGTAATCCGCGTCATACACGTTGCCCTGATGACCCGCTCCGGGATTATGTCCTGCTTCGGGGCCAAAGCCGGCTCCGGGATTAGGACCTGCTCCCGGGTTCTGCTGATATATCTTCGCTGAGATATCATAGAAGGCCTTTGTCAGATCCTCGGTAGCTTTCTTTATAGCTTCGGTGTCTGTGCCTTTTAATAAATCCTTGACTTTATTGATTTCAGCTTCAATCTTTGACTTATCATCAGCCCCGAGCTTATCTCCAAGGTCCTTTAAAGTCTTTTCAGACTGGTATACCATTGAGTCCGCATTGTTTCTTATTTCAATCTCTTCTTTACGCTTTTTGTCTTCAGCCGCAAACTTTTCTGCTTCCTTCACAGCCTTTTCAATCTCTGCTTCAGACAGGTTTGTTGATGCAGTAATGGTAACCTTCTGCTCATTTCCTGTTCCGAGGTCTTTTGCAGATACATGCACTATGCCGTTTGCATCTATGTCAAAGGTTACCTCTATCTGAGGAACTCCTCTTGGCGCCGGAGGAATGCCGGTAAGCTGGAATCTTCCAAGAGTCTTGTTGTAGGCAGCCATTTCCCTTTCGCCCTGAAGCACGTGAATTTCGACTGAAGTCTGTCCGTCGGCGGCAGTTGAGAACACCTGGCTCTTTTTTGTAGGAATGGTCGTATTTCTTTCTATAAGCTTTGTGAATACGCCCCCGAGTGTTTCAATTCCCAGTGACAGCGGAGTTACATCAAGCAGAAGCAGATCCTTCACCTCTCCTGTCAGAACGCCGGCTTGTATGGCAGCTCCAACAGCGACACATTCATCAGGGTTGATACCCTTGAAAGGCTCCTTTCCAAGGTACTTCTTTACCGCTTCCTGAACGGCGGGAATCCTTGTGGATCCTCCCACCAGAAGAACCTTGTCTATCTTGTCAGGCGTAAGCCCCGCATCCTGCATCGCTTGTCTTGTGGGTCCCATGGTCTTTTCAACAAGGTCGGATGTGATTTCATCAAACTTTGCTCTTGTCATTGTAATGTCAAGGTGCTTGGGACCTGATGCATCAGCGGTTATAAAAGGAAGATTTATGTTGGTGGTTGTTACTCCGGAAAGCTCTATCTTTGCTTTTTCAGCTGCTTCCTTCAACCTCTGCATTGCCATTTTGTCATTTCTTAAGTCTATGCCGTTTTCTTTTCTGAAGGTATCAATCAGATAATCAATTATCCTCTGGTCAAAGTCATCTCCGCCAAGCCTGTTGTTTCCGTTTGTTGCAAGCACTTCAAACACGCCGTCCCCTATTTCAAGTATGGATACGTCGAAGGTACCGCCCCCAAGGTCATAAACCATTATTTTCTGATCATGCTCTTTGTCCAATCCATAAGCCAGGGCGGCAGCGGTTGGTTCGTTTATTATCCTCAGCACCTCCAGACCTGCAATCTTTCCGGCATCCTTCGTAGCCTGCCTTTGAGCGTCGCTGAAATATGCAGGTACGGTAATTACGGCTTGATTGACAGTTTCTCCAAGATAAGCCTCCGCATCAGCTTTAAGCTTCTGAAGAATCATTGCTGAAATTTCCTGGGGAGTATATTGTTTGTCGTCAATTTTAACCTTTCTGTCTGTACCCATATCTCTTTTAATAGATATAAATGTCCTCTCAGGATTTGTGATTGCCTGTCTCTTGGCAACCTGACCGACCAGACGCTCATTTGTCTTTGAAAAAGCCACTACCGAGGGAGTAGTCCTGTTTCCCTCCGCATTTGGAATTACTACAGGCTCTCCGCCTTCCATAACTGCCACGCATGAATTCGTGGTACCTAAATCTATACCTATTACCTTGGCCATTGCAAAATTACCTCCTGTTTTTGCTATTCTTGTATATAATAATGTTAATTTGCTACTTTAACCATGCTGTGCCTGATTACCTTGTCCTTGTATGAATAACCCTTCTGGAATTCTTCCACTACAACGCCTTCACCTAATGAGTCATCGGATATATGCATAACAGCATTATGCAAATTGGGATCAAACTTCTCCCCAACACCCTTGATTTCCTCTATTCCCAGGTTCTTCATAACATCCTTGAGCTGCCTGAAAATCATTTCAACTCCTTCTTTCAAGGAATTTGCCTCAGCGGTTCCCGCTGCATTCATAGCCCTTTCCAGATTGTCGAGCACCGGAAGGAATGCCCCGACAGCCTCGCATACAGCTTCTGAATACAATTCAGTTTTTTCTCTCGCAGTCCTCTTTTTATAGTTGTCAAACTCAGCCATGGTTCTTTGAAGCATATTAAAGTATTCATCACACTTTTTTGATTTTGCTTCAAGCTGTTCTTTCAAGCTTTCAACGCTGTCGCCTTCTGCTGTATCCTTATTGTCGTTGTCCCGTGCTTCGCTCTGGCAGTCAGCCTTATCTGACATGTTATCCATTTCCTGTTTTTCGTCATTCACTATATTTTCATTCACCATTATAAAAAACGCCCGCCTCCATTTCTTAGGATATTAAAGTTATATGTACCCTGTGCTGAAAGCACAGGTTGCTGACTCATTCCGTATTTCCTTCAACAAGCTTTTTCAGTTCCTGGTTTATCTTCTTCTTGATATAATTCATGGAAGATATAACCCTTGGATACTCCATCCTGGTCGGTCCAATAACGCCAATTGACCCAATTACGACATCACCCAGGCTGTACGTAGCTTTAACAAGGCTGCATTCCTTGATACCGTCAACGCAATTCTCCGCTCCGATTTTCACAACCACACTATCGTTTGGCAGGTTGCTTTCCAAAAGCCCGCACAATATTTCCTTTTGATCCAGGAAGGATAAAAACTCCTTGGCCTTTATGATATCTCTGAACTCAGGATAGTTAAATATGTTGGTGGTACCGTCAAGGAAAACTTCATGGCTGTCAATCTGGCTTATGCACTCGGCAATACCCTTTAGAATCGGCATTAGAAGCTCCTTGGTAATTATAATCTCATCCTGGATTTCCCCAACCACCTTCCTGTCTACCTGACCTAAGGTAAGGCCTACAAGTTTTTCGTTCAGTAAATTGGATACCTTGATCAAAAAATCAGGCAATATCGCATCAGGTATTCTTATAAGGCAGTTTCTTACAACACCTGCATCGGTTACAACTATAACCAGAGCCTTCCCCGTTTCAATGGGAACTACCTGGACAGCCTTGAAAGTGCTTTTCTTTAACTGCGGAGTTGTTGCCAAAGAGGTATACCTTGTAATCCTGGACATAACCATCGAAGCTTGCCTTATCAGCTGGCTCAGTTCATTGATTTTGACTTCCATGGCACTTTTTATTCCCTCTATGTCCTCCACTGGCAGCTCGTTCAGTTCCATAAGGTGGTCTACATAAAGCCTGTATCCTTTATCCGAAGGCACCCTGCCGGCAGAGCTGTGAGGCTGGGCTAAAAAACCCATTTCTTCAAGATCTGCCATCTCATTTCGTATTGTGGCAGAACTCAGCCCGAGTTCGTGCTTTCTTGCTATAGTCCTTGAACCGACAGGCTCAGCTGTGCCGATGTAATCGTCAATAATGGCCCGGAGAATGCGTTTCTTTCTCTCGTCCAGCATATCATCCAAAAACACCTTCATCACCCCTTTGTTAGCACTCGATACCATTGAGTGCTAATCTAATTTAAAAATACCACCACCATTTTTTTTTGTCAAGTAGTTTTGTGGATATTATTTGTATGCACTTATCTCATTATTCTTATTTGATGAATTCCACAAACACCTCATTAGCAAGATCCAGACCCAAATCCGTCAGCATGATGAAGTCTCCTTCAGCCTTCAGCATTTTGCTTTCCTCTAGCTTTTTGATTGTTTGCCCGAATACATTGTATATATCAATGCCGAATCTTGACCTGAATTCGCCTTTGCTTATGCCAGCTATGAGTCTGAGACCCAAAATCATAAACTCCGACATCTCCTCATCCCGTTCAATAGTCTGCACATTTTCTGATGGAATTTTCCCGCTGTTTAAGGAGGCGATATACTCTTCCACGGCATACAGGTTGTTGAACCTGCTGCCATTGAGGTATGAATGGGCTCCGGCGCCAATCCCCAGGTACTCCTCGCCTTTCCAGTATATAAGGTTATGTCTGCATTCAAAACCCGGTCTGGCGAAATTCGAAATCTCATAATGCCTGTAGCCGCATTCCCCAAGCTTTTCAATCGCCCAGCGATACATCTTTCTGTCAAGCTCGTCCTCCGCAGGTTCCAGCTTCCCGGCTTCAAGCATATTCCCAAATACAGTGCCTTCCTCAATTTTGAGGCTGTAGCAGGAGAGATGCGCGGGGTTAAAGCTTAATACCTTCTCTACAGTATCGGTCCAGTCCTTTATATCCTGTCCGGGAATACCGAAAATCAGATCAACATTTATGTTTCTAAAGCCCGTCTTTTCAGCCAATATATATCCTTGCCGGAATTCCTCGAACTTATGGGTCCTGCCAAGCCTTTCCAGGATAGATTTCTGAGCTGCCTGCAAACCTATGCTCAGACGGTTTGCTCCCGATACCTTGTAAGCCATCAGCTTCTCATAAGTCAAGGTGCCCGGATTGGCTTCAACTGAGATTTCAGCGCCCTCAGCCAAATTAAAATTATCCCTGCAGCATCCAAGCAACTTATATATATATTTTGGCTCTGCGAGGGAAGGAGTTCCTCCCCCAATAAAAACCGTTTTTATCAAACTATCCTTCAGTAAGTCTGAGTAAAGACGGATTTCCTTCTCAAGGGCATCAAAATACCCGGGAATAAGTTCTTCTTTTCCCGGGAAGGAATTAAAATCACAGTAATGGCACTTTGACCTGCAAAAGGGTATATGGATATATAAGCCTAAATCCTTTCTTTCCATTCCATGAGACACCTCTATTCAATCTTCAAGGGATTTTCCCTGTCCCAGGGCAGCATGATATATTTAAACCCTATATCTTTTAATACTTCCAGCGCTTCCCTAAAGCCTCTGCCTATATGCGCCGCATTATGCGCGTCACTGCCCAGGCTTAAAAGCCTTCCGCCATTTAAATAATAAGTCTTTAAAAAATCTGCATGAGGCAGCGCAAAAGCACATTTAGAGAACAATCCCGAGGTGTTGACCTCAATTATTTTATCTGACAAAGCGCAAGCTTTGGCTACTTCATTTTCCAGCTCAATTATCCAATTGTTAAAAATACTTTCATTAATAAAGCTTTGGTCAAAATGTCTTCGATATATGCCAATATGCCCTATAACATCAAACTCTTTTACTCTGAGGCTGGAGCTTAACTCATAGTAGTATTCCTCTATTATGCTCCTGAATATTTTTTTGTCCTTGAACCGCTCCAAATTCTTTCCGTCGGAAACAGATACCCCGCTGACCATATGAATCGAGCATATCGTAAAATCAAAATGCCGCTCTCTCAGAGTGCTGACTATTTCATCTTCAACTTTGAAAGAATAATCTATTTCCGCGCCGGCAAAAACCCGATATCCTTTGCTGCTGAATTCATCTATTGTCTTTCTTAGCAATTCGTAGTCAAGGTAGCCATATGCCCCGCACTCAGGCAAAAAATCGAAGTGCTCCGCAAAACCTATTCCTTCAACCCTTCCTTCATCCAGCACGCCTATATATTCCTCCACTGGCGAAATGGAATCCGGCGAGAAGGTTGAGTGCGCATGTATATCGTACATATTTCATCTCCAAATCCAAACTCAAACCTAGCTGTCAAGCTTCAAAACGCTCATGAATGCCTCTTGGGGGACCTCTACGGAACCAACCTGGCGCATGCGCTTCTTTCCTTCCTTCTGCTTTTCCAGCAGCTTTTTCTTACGGGTTATATCACCGCCATAACATTTTGCAAGAACATCTTTTCTGAAAGCTTTTACAGTTTCCCTTGCAATTATCTTTCCCCCTATACATGCCTGTATAGGTATTTCAAACATCTGCCTGGGAATGGATTCCTTAAGCTTTTCTGCTATCCTTCTTCCTCTTGCGGCAGCTTTCTCCCTGTGAACAATAAAGGAAAGAGCATCAACTATTTCCTGATTCAGCATGATATCCAGCTTCACCAGATCTGACTCCCTGTAGCCCAAAAGCTCATAATCCAGTGAGGCATAGCCTTTTGACCTTGACTTCAAGGCATCAAAGAAATCATAAATTATCTCGTTTAAAGGCATCTCATAAGTCAATATTACCCTTTTATCATCAATATACGACATATCCTTGTAGATACCCCGTCTTTCCTGGGATATCTCCATAATGTTGCCCACATACTCGGTAGGGGTCATTATGGTAGCCTTTACAACAGGCTCCTCCATCATATCTATATCAGTTTGAGGGGGCATATTCGTAGGATTGTCTATATACAATACTTCCCCGTCAGTTTTAGTAATCCTGTAAATAACACTGGGAGCTGTTGTTACAAGATCGAGATTATACTCCCTTTCCAGCCTTTCCTGGACAATCTCCATGTGGAGAAGGCCGAGGAAGCCGCATCTGAAACCAAACCCCAGGGCTACCGAAGATTCCGGCTCAAAAGTCAGAGCTGCGTCATTGAGCTGCAATTTTTCCAGAGCATCCCTCAAATCTCCGTACTTGGCGCCATCCGCGGGGTAAATACCGCAGAAAACCATGGAATTCACCTTTTTGTATCCCGGAAGCGGTTCCTTTGCCGGGTTGCTTGTTGAGGTTATGGTATCACCCACACGTGTATCCTTGACATTTTTAATGCTGGCTGCAATATAGCCAACGTCTCCCGCAATCAGCTCCTGGCATGGAATAAACCCACCCGGTCTGAAATACCCTATTTCAGTTACCACAAACTCCTTTCCGGTATACATCATCCTTATGGAGTCTCCAACCTTTACCCTGCCTTCCTTAATCCGCACATCTACTATAACACCCTTATAGCTGTCGTAGTAGGAGTCAAATATAAGCGCACGCAAAGGGCCGTCCTCGTCTGAATCAGGACAAGGAATTTTCTTTGATATTGCCTCTAAAACTTCTTCAATATTAATAGCGTTTTTTGCCGAAATAAGTGGTGCATCGCTGGCATCAAGGCCGATTACATCCTCAATTTCCTTTTTTACATGATCGGGCTGTGCGCTCGGCAAGTCGATCTTGTTTATTACAGGCAGAATTTCAAGGTTGTTTTCAAGAGCAAGGTAAACATTCGCCAGGGTCTGCGCTTCAATACCCTGGGCCGCGTCAACCACTAGTATGGCACCTTCACAGGCAGCCAGGCTTCTTGAAACCTCGTAATTAAAATCTACATGGCCGGGAGTATCAATAAGGTTGTATATATATTCCTCCCCGTTCCGAGCTTTGTATATCATTCTTACGGCCTGAAGCTTTATTGTTATCCCGCGTTCCCTTTCGATATCCATATTGTCGAGAACCTGGTCTTCCATCTCCCTTTCCGTAAGTGCACCGGTTTTTTCAATAAGCCTGTCCGCAAGTGTGGACTTGCCGTGATCGATATGAGCTATTATACAAAAATTCCTTATTTTCTTTTGTCTTTCACTGGCCATTAAAGTATCCCTCTCTAACAACAATTACGAAAAATTTGTAATCTCGCTCATTATAACATAAAGAGAAATGTGTGAATAGACATTTTTTAACCTATGCGAAAGAAGCCTTTGAGCGCATCCCTTAGTCTTTGATAATCACGTCTGATATACGTGGTATTTATATATATGCCTGCATCCATGAACTTGATATGGATGAGGGATTCCCCAACCCTTTCAAAAGATACTATATTGATGTGTTTTTCATTACGCATCAGAGTGTTAACGGAATAATCCGCTACCAAGATGCCTGAGATAACCAAAATAAAAAAAAGCAGGAGGGATAAGCCGACTATCCTCCTATTGCGTCTTTCCTGTTTAAATTTCTCCAGCCTTCCCATCAAAGCTCCAACCTTCTTCTTTATTTGCCGTTTATAACGTCGTTTATAGCTTTGGCTATGTATTTCGTGCTTTCCAAACTCTCTTCGAGAGTATTCCCATCTCCTCCGATTTCTATAATCAAAGCGCCGATTGCTACATGCTGATTATATCTGTTATTGCTTAAATTCACGGGTCTTGCCAGTCCCGGGCTTATTTCATTAAGCCTCTTTTGCAGCTTAAGAGCAAGCTTTAGGTTTTCCTTCCAGTTTGGATGGCTTAGTCCTATTCTCTGATCCGAGCCCACAACAAACATGACCTGAGCCGCGTTTGTTCCATTTATCCTTTCTACTACTCTGAGCTTTTTATCCTTAAGTCCGTCGCGGTGAATATCCAGCACAACTTTTATGGAAGGATAGCTTTTGAGTATCTTGTTAACAGTATTAAGCGACTTGCTGTAGGAGGCATTGTAATCCGGATAGTCATGAATGGTGCCGTTATGTATTACCTCAATGCCATAGCTTTTTGTAAGATGCTGTTTCAATTGCTCTCCCACCCTTACAACACTTTGCTGCGGATTAAGGCTCCAATTCTGTATACCGCTTGTGCCTATTTCCTTAATATTTTTCAGGTAGCCTTCTGTTGTATGCGTATGTACAATAAGAACCTTGGGGCCTTTTTTATCAAATTTCAAATTTAGAGGCTCCTTCAACAACCCATCTATATCAATTTTATGCTTCGTCTCGTTATATAAAGCTATCTTGCCGCTGTCTCCCCGTATTATGCGTTCCTCGCTAAATTCTATCTCATCCGGTTCTTCTTCGAAGGTTATTGCGCTTATGGGCTCTTTTTGGGGCAGCTCATTTTCTTCTTTATTAGTTCCTTCGGGAGGGGAAATATCCTCAACACCATAATCCAATGGATATTCCAGCCTGGCAAGCTTATGCTGGTAATCCTTCATATAGTAGCTATAGAATATTGCTGAATTGGAGCTTAAGATAGTTAACGGAGAACTCAAGTCAAATCCGAATAATTTATTTATTAAGCCTTTTACTTCACCGGCAAGGGAAACGCTGACATTGCCGCTGTTATAAACCGTATCAATAATCGGAAAGGAATTATTCAGGGTTGTCTTAAAATTAATAACATCTATTTTACTGATAAAATCCATATCCGCATTCACAAGCCACTCTCCCCCAAGCATACCCAGCTTGATTGCGATCACGGCAAGAAACAGAAAGAGCACTGTCTTTTGTACCGTAAAAATGTAATCCCTTTTATCCTTATGTTTATTCCTCTTAAGCATTTTTCCCCCGTAAATTACTTTGATTGAATAAGCCCTTTTTAATAGATATTCTACAAGGCATAGAAATATTCTATTTACTTAATTTGACTTTTGCTGTACAATTATATTATAAATGTCGATTTTTGAACGCAATCTTAAGTTACATAAGTTTTCTGTAAATTTTCAAAATTTTACTGTTTAAATGGACATACAAAGGGTATATAAACAATAAGTTTACACAAAATTAACTTCAGGCTTGTTCTAAGTTTAACAATTCTGGAATAAATTTGTAGGGTTGGTGTAATTTTGATTTTTAGTATGAAAAGGAGGTTTATTATGTACAAGTTTAAATCTCTGCACTGCTATCACTGCAAATCGGTTATTTTGAATTTGCCTGATTTTGAGATTTCCAAGTTGGACGGCCTAAGCTTCCAGTGCGAATGCTGCGGACATACCAATGTGCTGTCAGGGTCAAAATTCAGCAAAGGCTCCGACAATGATCCTCTGCTGAATACCTTCAGCTTCGACGCATTATATCAATTTTAAGCTAAAACTTTACATAAAAAGCCTGTATGCTTTCATACAGGCTTTTTACATTATTAATTTTACCCCTCTGTCTTGATATGCAGCTCCTTAAGCTGCTTGGGTTCAACCACATCAGGCGCATTGGTCATCAGGCATGATGCATTCTGCACCTTCGGGAAGGCAATAACATCCCTGATGCTGCTTCTTCCGGCCATAAGCATAATGAGCCTGTCAAGACCGTAAGCCATGCCTCCGTGAGGAGGAACTCCGTACCTGAAGGCTTCAAGCAGGTATCCGAATTTCTGCCATGCCTGTTCTTTGGAAA
Organism: Clostridia bacterium; assembly: GCA_026417615.1. Taxonomy (GTDB): domain Bacteria; phylum Bacillota; class Clostridia; order Acetivibrionales; family JAFADI01; genus SKW22. The sequence continues at coordinate 14,937 of JAOACY010000078.1, read as the reverse complement.
GCCCCAGCAGGTCAAACATCTTGGACTGAAGCTCCTGACTGTGTATTCTTACGCTGCCTCCGCCTATTTCCACACCGTTTAACACTATATCATAAGCCTTTGCGCGAACCTTTCCGGGGTCTGTATCCATAAGGTGTATATCCTCATCCATCGGAGATGTAAAGGGGTGGTGCTTGGCTACCCAACGCTTTTCCTCATCGTCATACTCATAAAGAGGGAATTCTGTAACCCAGAGGAATTTAAAATCATTTTTATCAAGCAGGTTCAGTCTTCTGGCAAGCTCAAGCCTCAACTGTCCCAGCGCATCATAAACCACTTCGTTCCTGTCTGCGATAAAGCATATCAGGTCACCAGGCACAGCCTGCACTCTTTCCAGAATAGCTTTTACCTCATCTTCGCCGAAGAATTTGGTAATGGCTGACTTAAGCTCATTTTCCTCAACGACAATCCATGCCATGCCCTTGGCTTTGTATGCTTTTACATACTCAACCAGGCTGTCAATCTCACGCCTTGAAAATTTTGCTCCGCACCCCTTTGCATTTATTGCCCGGACACTTCCGCCATTTTTCACAGCATCGGCAAACACCTTGAAGCCGCTGTTTTCTACAAGGTCGGAAACATTCACCAGCTCAAGGCCGAATCTTATATCCGGCTTATCTGAGCCAAACCTGTCCATTGCCTCCTGATAAGGCATTCTTATGAATGGAGTCTCAAGCTCAATGCCCATTGCTTCTTTGAAGGCCTTCTTTATAAATCCTTCGTTTACAGTCAGCACATCTTCAACATTGACAAAAGACATCTCTATATCAATCTGAGTAAACTCAGGCTGTCTGTCAGCTCTTAAATCCTCATCCCTGAAGCACTTTACTATCTGAAAATACCTGTCGTAGCCGGCTACCATCAGCAGCTGCTTGAAAAGCTGGGGTGATTGGGGCAGGGCAAAGAATTTTCCGGGATGGACCCTGCTGGGTACAAGATAGTCCCTGGCACCTTCCGGAGAGCTTTTTATAAGCATGGGGGTTTCTATCTCCAAAAAGCCGTTTGAATCATAATAATCCCTTGCAATTTTTGCCACCCTGTGCCTTAACATCAGATTTTTCTGCATATCAGGCCTTCTTAAATCAATGTACCTGTATTTAAGCCTTGTAGCTTCATTAACATCTGAATCCTCTTCAATCTGCAGCGGTGGTGTCTCAGACTCGCTTAATATCCTCAATTCGCTTGCAATAACCTCTATTTCCCCTGTTGCCAGCTTAGGGTTTACCGTTTCAGGTGAACGTTTTACTACTTCGCCGACAATGGCCAGAACATATTCGCTTCTTACCTTGTTTGCTTTTGCAAAGAGCTCCTGCCCTTTTTGAATGCTTACCACCACCTGGAGTATTCCGCTTCTGTCTCTCAAGTCAATAAAAATTACCCCTCCAAGGTCTCTGCTTTTATGCGCCCACCCCATGACGGTAACTGTTTCCCCGATATTTGCCGTTCCTATCTCTGCGCATCTGTGTGTTCTTTTTAAGCCGTAAATCGATTCTCCCATCCTGTTATCCTCCTTAAAATTATTTCATGTGAGTTTTTTTAATGTTTTAATTATATCTGAAAGCCCCATTGCTTCCTGCTCACCGCTATGCATATCCTTCAGCCTGAAAAGCCCGCTTTTTGCTTCATCCTCTCCAATTGCCACCACATAAGGTATTCCCAGCTTGTCTGCATATGAGAATTTCTTTCCAAGCTTGCCCTCATTGAGGAATACTTCTGCGGAAATTCCTTCATTCCTTATTTTTGTTGCAATATCCAGTGCATAATTCATAGTCTCCTGCATTGGAATTATAAGAATTTTTGTTGGAGTTGACTGCTTTCCGGCATGTATTATGTTTGCTTCCCTCAGTTGATAGAACAGCCTGGTAAGCCCAATGGATATTCCAACTCCGGGAAGCTTTCTGTCCGTATAATTCTCAGCCAGGTTATCATACCTGCCCCCCGAGCATACGCTGCCTATGCCGGGATACTTGTTCAATACAGTCTCATAAATTGTCCCTGTGTAGTAATCTAAACCTCTTGCAATAGTAAGATCAATTTCAAAATTTGCTTGAGGTATTCCGAAGTTGCCTATAAATGCGCAAACCCCTTCAAGCTCGTCCAAGCCTGTATTAAAAAGCTCGCTTCCTGTGTTCATTTGTCTTAAGCTTTGAATTACTTCATCCGAGCTGCCTTTTATGCTAATAAAAGCTATCAGCCTGTCAATAGTATCCTTACACAGCCCCATTTCCGAAAGTTCTTTTACAACAGCCTCAAGCCCTGCCTTTTCCAGCTTGTCAACAATTCTTAACACATCGGTCTTACTGCTTATTTCAAGCCACTCGAAGAAACCGTTCAAAACCTTCCTGTTGTTGATTCTTATTGTAAAATCATCAAAGCCGAGAGCTTTAAATGTAGAATATATCACGCTTAATATTTCAGCATCGTTGATTATGCTCAGGCTTTCGCTTCCGATTATATCAATGTCGCACTGGTAGAATTCTCTGAATCTTCCCTTCTGGGGTTTTTCACCCCTGTAAACCTTACCTATGTGATATCTTCTGAAAGGGAAGGTCAAATCGTTTTGGTGCTGGGCCACATAACGGGCGAGCGGCACCGTAAGGTCAAATCTCAGGGACAAATCATTATCGCCCTTGGTAAATCGGTAAATCTGCTTCTCTGTCTCTCCCCCGCTCTTGGCCAGCAGAATCTCCGATTTTTCAATAACCGGTGTATCAAGCGGTATGAAACCAAACTTTTCGTATGTATTTCTAATGGTGTCAAGCATTTTGTTGAAAAGCAGCTGCTCAGCCGGCAAAAGCTCCATAAAGCCCGGCAATATTGAAGGTGATATTTTATTTTTGCTCAAATCAAAACCTCCTGTCGAATAAATTAAAAAGCCCCCATCCCTGGCAAGGGACGAGAGCTTAATTCCCGCGGTACCACCCTAATAGGCACTAACCCACCTTGGCTCCTTTAACGTCGGATAAACGGACCTGCCTAATTGCAGCAAAAACAATTTGCGCTTTCAGCCAGTCAACTCCGGGGTGTTCCTTCGTCAGTCTTTATCCTTAAAGCACTCTCAGTCGCAATGCTTTTTCCCTGTCAGGCAGTATTGACTACTTTTCCCCTTCATAGTCGTTAATAATGTATGGGGACACACCTTTTGCCGGTAAACTGTATTCCTATTACGTTAAGGAATGTCCTCTCTTGATATATATATTTTAAATATGGCATATAATATTGTCAACAAGTATATTCCCCTAAAACCATTAAAAACACTTTATCATACTTCTTTCTATATCTTCACTCCCGCTTTCTATCTGATGAACGGATTGTTTTTCTTTTCATAGCCTATTGTTGTTGATGACCCATGGCCAGGGTAGACAACGGTACTGTCATCTAATGCACTAAGCTTTTGCGTTATTGAAGCTATAATATCCTCATAATTCCCTTTGCCTAAGTCTGTTCTTCCTATGGACAGCTTGAACAATGTATCCCCTGTAAAAATATTATTCCCGGCTTTTATGCAAATGCATCCCGGGCTGTGACCCGGCGTATGTATTATTTCAAAGCCGATTCCGCCTGCTTCAACAAGCTCTCCTCCTTTTAAAAGCCTGTCGGCAGGATTGAAGGTTTTTGCTGTCCCAAAAAGCGCGGAACCGTTTAAAACGGGATTTGTTACAGCATCCGCATCCTGCTCGTGAATTAGCGCCTGAATACCTGAAGCACTCCTTAGCCTGTCTATGGAGGCGATGTGGTCAATATGTCCATGCGTAAGCAGCACATATTTAAGCTTCAAGCCTTCAGCTTCAGCCGCCTTTATTATTTCTTCGGCGCTTACTCCCGCGTCAATCACAACAGCTTCTTTATTATCTCCGACAATATAGCTGTTGGAGCCAAACATACCGGTAGGAATACACTTAATCACCATTTTTCCTTTATCTCCTTAATCAAAATTCTTTCCTGCTGTCAAGCAGCAGCGTAACAGGACCCTCATTGCAGATTTCAACGCTCATCATTGCCTGGAATTTGCCTGTTTCAACCTTAATGCCGTAACCTTTGCATTGCTCGACAAATCTGTTGTAAATTTTTTCTGCAATTTCCGGCCTTGCCGCCATATCGTAGCTTGGTCTCTTTCCCTTTCTGCAATCCCCGTAAAGTGTGAATTGTGAAACAATGAGAAGCTCACCCTTTATATCAAGCAGGGATATATTCATTTTGCCGTTTTCATCTTCAAATATTCTTAAATTAACTATCTTGTCCGCCAGGTACATTATGTCCTTTTCAGTATCCTCATGACCTACTCCGAGCAAAACAGCAATCCCTCTGCCGATTTCACCCGTTGCAACGCCCTCCGCTGTGACCTTCGCCCTGGACACCCTTTGTACAACTGCCCTCACTGCGCTTCATCCTCCAGTTATCAATGTTCCCCTGTTAAATTTTTATCACTTTATAAATTGATTCTACTGCTTGCTCCTGGTTACTTCAAATACGCTATCCACCTTCTTCAGCTTTTTCATAAGCTTTTCAAGCTGTTCAGTGTTAGTAATCTCAAGAGTTATGTTCATTATTACAATCTGATCCTTGGTAGTTCTCGCATTTATGGCTTTTAAGGGTATTTTGCTCTCGGCTATCACATTGGTTATATCCATCAGCAATGCATTTCTGTCATTTGCCAGAATTGTCACATCTGCTTTATACGCAACATTTCCTGCCGAGTACCAGCTGACCTCAATCAACCTGTTTTCACCGGCCAGGTTGCCGGATACATTGGTGCAGTCCGCACGGTGCACCGACACCCCTCTGCCCCTGGTAATATAACCTATTATCTCATCTCCCGGTACAGGGTTGCAGCATCTGGAAAGCCTTACAAGACAATTATCAATACCTTTGACCACAATACCGCTTTCCGGCACCGATTTCTTTTTCCTTTCAGGCCTCTGCTGTGTGACGGTTTCAAGTATATGCTCGTCCGCATCCTCCGGCTTTACAGTCTTTCTATATTCTTCCTTAAGTCGCGAAATTATCTTGTTGGCGGTTATAGCCCCATAGCCAATACCTGCATACATATCATCCAGGGAATTAAAGTTGAACTTGCGCAGCATAGGGTCAACCCATTCAGGCTTGAATATGTGGTTTGCCGAAATGCCCTGCTTTTTCAGCTCTTTTTCTATGAGTTCCTTCCCTCTTAGGATATTCTCATCTCTTTTTTCTTTCTTGAACCACTGGTTTATCTTATTCCTTGCCTGTGAGCTCTTTGCTATTTTGAGCCAATCCCTGCTTGGCCCGTGAACACTTGCAGAGGTAAGCACCTCAACTATATCCCCGTTCTTTAATGCATATTCCAAAGGAACGATTCTTCCGTTGACCTTGGCTCCCATCATTTTGTTGCCTATGGCGCTGTGAATGGCATATGCAAAGTCAATCGGAGTTGATCCTGCAGGAAGACTGATAACATCTCCCTTCGGAGTAAACACGAAAACCTCATCCGTAAACAAATCTATCTTCAGGGTTTCCATAAACTCCTTGGCATCCCTCATTTCTTTCTGCCACTCAAGGAGCTGCCTTAGCCAGGCCAGCTTATTGTCCATCTCGCTGCTGCCGGTCTGTCCCTCCTTGTATTTCCAGTGGGCGGCAATACCATACTCGGCAGTTCTATGCATATCCCATGTTCTTATCTGCACCTCAAAGGGTATGCCTTCATGACCTATTAAAGTAGTGTGAAGAGACTGATACATATTTGGCTTTGGCATTGCTATATAATCCTTGATCCTTCCGGGCATGGGCTTGAACAGCTCGTGAACGAGCCCTAAAACTGCGTAACAGTCTTTGACGGAATTAACAATAATCCTCACAGCAAACAGGTCATAAATCTGCTCGAGAGTCTTGTTTTGTTCCATCATCTTCTTATATATGCTGTAGAAATGCTTGGGTCTTCCGTCTATGCTGGGCTCCTCTATACCAAGCTCCTGGGTTTTTACCTTCAGCGTCTCAATAATCTGGGTTATATATGCTTCTCTTTCTTTTCTTTTTTTTGCTATTTTATCCACGAGATCATAATAACCCTTGGGGTCAATATACCTTAGGCATATATCCTCCAGCTCCCATTTTATCTTTGAGATACCAAGGCGATGAGCCAGGGGCGCATATATTTCAAGAGTCTCTTTTGCCTTTTCAAGCTGCTTGTCAGCGGGCATATATTTGAGTGTGCGCATATTGTGGAGCCTGTCCGCAAGCTTGATTAGTATAACACGAATATCCTTTGCCATGGCAAGGAACATCTTCCTCAGGTTCTCAGCCTGCTGTTCCTCTTTCGTGGTGTATGGGATTTTTCCAAGCTTCGTCACACCATCCACTAAAACCGCAACCTCTTCTCCGAAGGTCTCCCTCAATTCCTCGCTGGTGCATGTGGTGTCCTCAACTGTGTCATGCAGAATAGCCGCAACAATGGAAGTACAGTCCAGTTCAAGATCCGCCAATATGTACGCAACTTCTATGGGATGGGTAATATAGGGGTCACCCGATTCCCTTTGCTGACCGTCATGGGCTGACTTGGACATATTATAAGCTTTTTCAATCAATTTAAAATCACAGCCGGGATTGTACTTTTTTATACGTTCAACCAGGCGACCATAGCCATAGGGCATTAAAACTCCTCCACAAGCGTTTTTAATGAAAGAACATGTTTAAAAAAACATGTTCTTTCATTAAAAATATTAAAAAATATTAGAATACTACTACGGAATCTACTTTGTAGCTGCCAAGTTTTTCTCTTCCGTTAAGGAATGAAAGCTCAATAAAGTAAACTATTCCCGCTACTTCCCCTCCAAGCTTTTCCACAAGCTTGATATTTGATTCGCTTGTACCTCCCGTTGCTAGCAGGTCATCTACTATTACAACCCTCTGACCGGGCTTTATCGCATCCTCGTGCATTTCAAGAACATCCGTGCCGTATTCCAACTCATACTCTATCCTTATCGTCTTATAAGGGAGCTTGCCTTTTTTTCTTATGGGAACAAAGCCCTTTCCCATAATATAGGCCAGAGGTGCTCCAAATATGAACCCTCTGGATTCAGGCCCTACAATCATGTCAAAATCTCCTAATGCCTGGATCTTTTCTTTCATTGCATCCAAAGCTGCTTTTAAGGCCTCTTTGTCCTGAAGCACAGTTGTGATGTCGATAAAATCAATGCCCTCCTTTGGAAAATTCATAACATGTCTTAATTTAGACTTTAAGTCCATTACATTTCATCCCCTTCTTCAAGTTATTTGTTTTTTTATGTTTTGCAGCCTTAAAAAAAGCCTTGAGCTTTCCAGGCTGCGTTTTTCTCCAATATTTTTGTTAAGCCATATTTCTATGCCGTATTCTCCATATGGCCTTGTCTTAATGAGGTCAAGCTCCTCGAATATTTCAATGATTCGCTTGAGCTTGAAAAAGTTCATGCTTATATTATTAGAATACTTTAGATTACGTGATAATGCAAATAAATCAAATATAATATTATATCCATCAGCACATATCGACCTAATATGCTGAAAAACAACAACAAATTCATTGCGTTCAGGAACTATATCTGCCGGCTTAATACCTTTATGCTCGAAAAATGCACCATATCTATTATCGTCCTTTAATGTGCGAAAATCAATAGCTTTATCCAAACTGGCGAAATAATCGTCCTCTTCGCTTTTATTGCTAGAAAGCCTTAAATCCTTAACATTAAGCTGAACAATATCCTTGGAATTCCAGGAGTTTATCTCCAATAAGCAAGCAGCGTCAACAAAATCACCGCAGTTAACAGAAGCTGCCATACCTCCCATGTTAAAGCCTATTGCATCAACGGTTGATTTTCCGGCACTTAACTTAAGCTTAAGATGCTTGTTTTCTCCAACCGTACGCATTTGATCAATTTTTAGACCCGAACAGGCGAAAACAGGAGGCGGATTGCCGGCTCCAAAAGGCGCCAGCAGCTCCAGCTGCTTTGCATTGTCCATGTTTATGTCTTTAAAGTTTATTTCCGTGTCAATTTTCAGCCCCAATTCTGATGCATCAGCGGAAAAGCACTCACTGGCATGCTCGTTTATTCTGCGCATGAATTCAGGTATACTGTCCGCTCTTAGCGCAAGACCTGCCGCAAGCTCATGCCCTCCGAAGGCATCCATCAGCTCTTTGCACCTGGTCAGGGCAGCCAGGATATCAAAACCCTCCACACTTCTGGCGGAGCCTTTGCCTGTGCCATCTTCCAAAGATATAATTATGCAAGGTTTTTTATACCTTTCTGTTATTCTTGCGGCAACAATGCCAATAACCCCCTTATGCCAGTTTTCACCGGCAGCCACTATAACACCGGCTTCGTCAAGCTGCTTGGAGGCTTCAATATTTCTGATTGCCTGCTCTAATATTTCAATCTCTGTTTCCTGTCTCCTGCTATTTTCAGTGTTTAGTTCTTCGGCAAGCCTTAAGGCCAAGGCCTGATCATCAGTGGTAAAAAGCTCTACGGCTCTTCCTGCAGAACCCATTCGTCCCGCCGAATTCACTCTCGGAGCCAGAGCAAAGCTCACCGCCCTGGAGCTGACAGGCTTTTGGCTTAGATTTGCAACATCCATCAAAGCCTTAAGGCCTTTATTTTTTGTACAGCCAATCATCTCGAGGCCATGCTTGGCAATTATCCGGTTTTCATCAACAAGTGGCACAACGTCCGCAAGTGTACCTAGAGCTGCCAAATCCAGATATTTGTACTGATCCCCTTCCTTGCCGAGCTTTTTGCAAAGTGCTGTAATCAACTTAAAAACCACTCCAACTCCGGCCAAATCCTTGAATGGATAAGTGCTGTCCTGCCTGCACGGATTTATAACAGCTAAAGCTTGAGGCAGCTTTTCCCTGCACTCATGGTGGTCTGTTATTATCACATCAAGCCCCATTTGATTCATAAGGCTTATTTCCTCAACAGCAGTCGTGCCGCAATCAACGGTCACAACCAAGGTATTGCCGCCGTCTTTGATTCTTTCAGCCGCTGACATCGAAACACCATACCCTTCAGTAAATCTGTCAGGAATAAAGTATTCCGCATCTGCTCCCATACTTCTTAAAAAGCTGAAAAGAATTGAGGTGCCGGTCACTCCATCCACATCAAAATCGCCATAAACGGCGATTTTCTCGCAAGACCTGACAGCAGGAACAATCCTTTCCACTGCTATGTCCATATCATTCATCAAAAAAGGATCATGGAGCCTTTCCAGATCCGGGTTCAGAAAAGCCTTTATATGTTCAGGGTCTTCCATTCCCCTGCTTGCCAGAACTTTAGCCAAAAGACTGGATATTCCTGCTGCATTTGCCAAAGCATTTACCTTGTCTGCAGGAGGATTATTAACAATCCATTTTTTATTCATTATCATGCGAATAATCAACGCTCCCCCGATGCCAAGCTTGTTATAAGCAATTCTGCCGCAACGCGGTCCTTCATCCTTCCTGATTTTATTGCCATGTCGCATTGCAGGCTTTCCTCAATTGCAGCCTTCAGCCTGTCTACCGTAAACCCTTTTGAATGCTTATAGACCTTTGATGCCGCATAAGGAGTAATGCCAATCCTTGCCGCAGCTGCTTCAAAGGACATTCCCTCGCCGCAAAGCAGCTTCATTTCCAGGATATGCCTGAAGTGGCGTGCTATCATGAAAAGAATTTTGGGCAGCGGCTCCTTAAGAATAATCATGTCCTCCAAAAGCTTCATTGCTTTTATAGCATCTTTTTCTGCGATAGCATCGGTAAGGTCAAAAATCCTTGATTTTACAGATTTTGTGCAGACCTTTTCAACATCTGATGCAGTAATCCTTTCCCGTCCTCCCGCATAAAGCACCAGTTTCTCTATTTCAGCGAGTATCTCCGTCATGCCCTGCTCGCAGCCCTCCACCAGCTGAGAGGCCGTAAGTGCATCAATCTGCTTTCCGTGGGAAGCAAAAACCTTGGTCACCCATTTTGTCAATTCCGACGGCTTCTGAAAGGCAAACTCAACCATCACGCCCTTCTTCTTTACAATATCAACCGCCTTCATTCTTTTGTCTATTTCTTCTTCTAAAAAAACCACACAGGCATGTTCAGGCACACTCTGCAGATAGCTGACGAGCTCGTCGCCTTTTGTGCCGCTTTTCTTCTCATCTGAAGCAGCTTTTGACCTGCCCTTGAAAAGCCCTGAATTTTTAATCACTACCAGCTTCTTGTCAGAAAATACAGGCATGGTCTCACAAGCGTCAATAATCCTGCCTGTTTCAACCTTACCTTCCAGAACCGTCTTATTCAAGGCTTTCAGCCCATCATTTTTAAGCACAGCCTTCTCTATGCTCTCAGTGTAATACTTTTTCAAATACTCCTCAGGTCCATAGAAAAGATATAAATTTGCAAGCTTGTTTTCCTTGAGCTGACTTTTTAAGATTTCCAGGCTCACTTATTATCCGTCCTTCATATATTAATCTTTAATCGTTTTTTTAATCTTAATGCCTTTACCGTCAGACTGCAGCAAAATGCCTCCATGCAAATCTGTTCGGAGCAATATAACCCGGCTTTCCTCCAGCCTTTTTAAGGTTGACGAGGCCGGATGACCGAAGCTGTTTCTTCCAACACTTATAACAGCAGCTTTTGGCCTTACAGCAGAAACAAACTCATCTGTGGTTGATGTATCAGCCCCATGGTGCGCCACCTTCAGGACATCCGCTTCAAGTCCCCTTGACTGCCCTGAGAGGGCTTGTTCAGCTTCCTTTTCCACATCCCCGGTGAATAAAAGGCTTATATCTTTATAGCTTAATCTTAACACTAATGAATTATTGTTTAAAGGAGATTTTTCGAAGCTGTTTCCCCCGTCAGGGTGCAGGACCTTGAAAGCAGTCTCCTTATCGATTCTGATATCGTCGCCTTTATTGCAGCGGATTACCGGAATTTTCCTTGCTTCTGCAATTCTGATTAAATCCTCAAGGCCCTTATCGTCAGGATTATCAGGTAAAACCAGGCACCCTGCGGCAAATTGACTCAAAACCGGCTTTAACCCGAGAATATGGTCGTCATGGCCGTGTGTGGCAATTACCATGTCCAGCTTTGTCAAGCCATAGTCCAAAAGAAGCGGTATTACAACCGATTCACCCGCCCATTCTCCCCCTCCGTCAATCAAAACAGCTCTGCCTGTGTTTGTCCTCACCAGTGAGGAATCGCCCTGCCCCACATCTATATAAGTCACCTGCAGGCCTTTTGGAAGCAGATTTCCAACAAATAAAGCAGCAAGTATAACTGCCCCTGACGACCAGTAAAAAATGCGGACATGCTTTATTTTTGAAAGCTTTGCATTCCACAGCAGGCCAAGAGCCAAGGCATAATAAAGCAGCACGGCCGGTGCCGGAGGTGTGGCTATTCTAAGAACAGCAAAGGGCAACCGTGAAGAAATATCTGAAACCAGCAAAATGAAAGACAGAAGAACACAATTGATATAGCCGATGATTTGCGACAAAACGATGCTGAACTGTCCTATAACGGCCATAATAAAACCCAGAACAGTAACGGCTTCAACCAAGGGAACCGCTATAATATTTGAAAATAGAGAAATTATTGAAACCTTATTGAAGTAATATGCTGTAACCGGCAATACTCCAATTTGTGCAGCCAGCGTGACGCTAAGCACATCTGCGGCAAATGCCGGAATAAACTTGAAATTAACAAATTCTCTGATAGTTTTATAAAAGAGAATTATAGACAAGGTCGCCGCAAATGACAATTGAAAGCCTATATCAAAAAGGGTATACGGGTTATATGCCAATAAAATAATTGCCGCCAGCCCCAGGCTGTTTATAACATCCGTTTCCCGCATGATAATTTTGCCCGTCAGGATTGAAATGCCCATAATTACAGCTCTTGCAACAGAAGGTGAGAAGCCCGTGACAAAAAGGAACAAAACAAGTGCCCCTATTGTAATGCCATTGGAAATATTATCACTGATTTTCAATCTTTTAAAAACAAAAAGAAGAGGGGCTATGATAAAAGCCACGTTCATTCCTGAAACCGCCACTAAATGAGAAAGTCCGGCATCACTGAAGCTTTTTTCAACTTCCTCCCCCATGCCTTCCCTGTATCCGATAAGCATTCCGTTAAGCAATCCGGCCTGCTGCCTTGGGAGGCTTCTTTCTATAACCTTTACAACTCTGTCCCTGACAGACATCCCAATGCTATTCAAGAATCCTTTTTTTGCATAATTCTCCTGCTTCACCCCATAGTCTTTTGCAAAAACAAGGGCCGAAATACCTGATTGGGCAAGATACCTTCTGTAGTCAAAGCCTCCAGGATTTCTTACTCCCTTGGGCAAATTCAGCTGTCCATTAATTGCAACCCTTCTGCCGTAACCGTATATTGGAGCTCCTTCCTTTCTCAGTGTCGTGAACAGCACCTTGCCTTTGATTGAACAGCTTCTTCCTTCGCTGACCACACTCTCTGTTCTTACTACATACTGAATCCTGTTATCTCTTATGTCTGCTTCAGAGTCAAAATAACCAGTTATTAAGGCTTCCTTTCCATCAAAAGCTTTGAATTTGCCGGCATTTACCAGATCAAAGAGCAAAAATTCAAAAATCCCTATTGTGAAAAATATTATCGTACATGCAAAAATCAGCCTCATGCCTTTCTTCTTGATGTCCATGGCAGCGGCAAATACACAAAGCAGGAAAACCGATATGGCAGCAAATATAAATGTTCTGAATAAATGTCCTGTTATTATGCCCAATATCTGAGCTGCGGAAAATAAGACAAGAGGCCGTTTCATAATACTCCCCGACAACAAAAAACGCTCCGTCACATGAAGGAGCGCCTGGAATTAATCCCTTTAATTTTAATCAATAAGTCTTCTTGCAGTTATATATGCGTTTGCATAAAATCCGCTTGACAAATCGCTTATTACCACTCTCTTTGAATTTCTTCCGGAGGATGCGTGAATGAAGTTTCCATCACCTATATATATGCCCACATGACATATATAATCCTTTCCTCCGTCGGTATCAAAGAATACCAGATCACCAGCCAGCAGGTTTTCCTTTTCCACATATTTTCCCTGCTTTGCCTGGTCTGCAGCCACACGGCTCAAGGAAATGCCAAAGTGCTTGTACACATAAGTTGTAAATCCTGAGCAGTCAAAGCCTTTTGGAGAAGCACCGCCGTAAACATATTGAACCCCAAGAAACTTCCTGGCATACTCCACCATCTGCTGGCCTATATCAGCAGACTCAGCTTCTTTTGACGCTTCCTGCTTTGTTACCACCTCTGTGTCAGACCTTGAAACATTTGCTGCAGCTGTTGAAACAAACTGCGAATAAACCCAGCCTTCAACTCCCGCTGAGGTCTTTATCCTGCTCCACTTGTCCGCATTTTCCAGAACGCTTACTGGATCTCCTTCATTCAGCCTGGCTATAACCTTTGATGATAAGCTGGGGCTGCTTCTGAAATTGACGCTTTCAGCAATTATTCTGCCCTGGACGGCAGATTCACCTGTTGCAGCCTGACCTGATGTCAGAGAGACAAACTGTCCCGACATCCAGCCTTTTGTACTGCCCAAGCTTACATTGTACCAACCGTTTGATTCCTCGAGGATGGTAACTTGAGTACCTTTGGCAACCTTAGCTATAATACCGGCTGAGGTGTTTGCCTGCGCACGCAAGTTGACTGCATCCCCCGTGACTACTCCGTTCTTTGTAGCATTTGCAAAAGCAAATGACGTAGATACAAATAGAAGTAAAACAACGGTTGAAAAGCTTAGCAGCAACTTTCCTGATTTTGACATTTTCTACCTCCTATTTCTAGCTTCCGAAGTTAGCTGCCGGGTTCGGGTAATAGGATCACCCCTACCTTTCTGAAGGCTTGAAGTTGGGAGTTTGAGGTTAGAATGGCTTTCTGCCCCAATTCCTGAATCTCGCCTCCAGATCGGATTAACCCCATGTTTTGGTTCCTCCGTACCTCTTTTTGAAGAGGATTCAGCTTTAGAAATTTTGTCACATTAAAAGATATTATACCTTTGAAGTAAATGTTTGTCAAATAATTAAGAGCGAATTTCACCGCAATACCTGGATATACAATGGAATAACTTAGATTTATTCAACTTTATGTATATTTCCTTACTCATTTCATTATTGCCCGGCTAGCCAATTTCCTTGTTCATTATTATTACATTCTGCTGCTTATCCTTAAGCTTCAAATGATTTTCAATCCTCCTTGTCTCAGTAAACCCCAGCTTTGACCAGAAGGCCCTGCCCGGTATATTCTCCTCTATTACGGCCAGGCATGCAAATTTGACATAATAATTGCTTCTCAGGTAATCTAGCAAAAGGTTGACTGATGAGCTTCCAAATCCTCTTTTTTGATAAAAAGGATCAATAACAATTGAGCTTATCCAAACTGTTTGTGCCCCTTTGTTTTCCAGCCTCCCCTTCAGAATGCCTATCATTTTTCTTTCTCTTATTAAAAATATTCCGACAAAGAATTCGTTTGAGCATATTGCTACCTCAGCATATTTTTGAGTCAGCTTCTCAAGGGTGATTGGACTATCCACACCGGTCGCAAATTTGAAGCAGTCCACACTGTTATACCATTTAAGTATTATCGGAAGATGCTCAATCTTTATATCTTCAAAAAAAACGTGCTCACCGGCTATATTTAAAGGAAGCATACTTTCACTCCAGGCTAAAACATTAATGATTTTTTGTAAAAGGATTTGAAGTAATTATATATTTCGTTATGAAAATTCAAATTCCTCTAATTTAAAGTTGATTCTGCTGCAAAAACCCATTTTCGGAAACTTCGTTGAAATCACTAACACCTTGTCTTGCAATTCCTCGCTCGCATCAATGTGACATCCTGTCACGTGATACTCAAAATGCCATCCGTGGCATTTTGGCATCGGAATT
>JAOACY010000063.1 GCA_026417615.1 Clostridia bacterium | reverse complement strand
GAACAAATTGCACCATGATGAAATTTGGAATTTTAAGGAGGGTAAGCTGTGAGGGATATTAACCTTTTGCCTGAAGAGGCAAGAGACTATTCTGCAAACACCGAGAAAAGCTTTAAGCCGTCAGTAAGCATGTCGCCTGCGGCAATAATAGCAATAATTATAGCTTTGGTTCTTATGGCATCAAGCATTGCCGCACCTATGATATATGTCTCTTATCTGGAAAAGACAATCGAAGGTCTGAGAAATAAGATAAACAGCAAAGAATTCCAGGAGGTAAGGGTGGTAAACAATGAGCTTGGCTCGGTAAACGGGATGCTAAATAAAAAGAACGAAATACTTTTAGATATAGAAAAGAACAGCCTGCCTGTCACACAGGCAATCACATCGGTTAAGAATGCAGTTCCCAAGGGCTGTTATATAACCTCCTTAAGCTATTCAAACAAATCTGTAAGGATAGACGGGGTAGCTGAAAACACTTTGGTAATGACGGAATTCCTGTCCTCGATAGACAGGCTTCAGAATCTCAGGCGTTCCGGGGCAAACGACAGCATGTCCTTTGACAAGGTGAATGATGCATATACATTCAGCATTACGCTAAGTCTCGGGGCTAAATAAGGGAGGATGCTATTTATGGCGGTTAAGAAAAAAGAATTGATTATGCTTGCTGTTTTGGGATTCCTTCTTTATGTGCTGGCTTTCGTAAAGCTTGTATGGCAGCCGGTTATTCCGAAGATCAACGACAGGAAAACCGAAATTACAAGCCTTGAAAAACAAATAGCGCAGCTTCAGGCGGAGCTGAAGAACATATCCGTAAAAAAGGAAGCAATAAAGGTGGCCAAAGCAAAAAATGAAAAGCTTGAAGAGTATTTATTCGACACGGCAGGTATTTCAGACGGCGTCGAAATGGTTGACAAGCTTGTAAAAATGCTTGGAAAGGAAATAAAAGGCATCAGCATTTCAAGCCCCAACAAGCGCGTGGTATCCATGGCATCAAATGGACAGCCCGCTAGCGAATATTATGAGTTCAGCCTTGGTCTTAGCTCTGTTCTTACAATGGAGGAAGCAATGGAGCTTTTGTCCTATTGCGAGAAAGGAACCAGAAAGATTACAGTGTCTAAATTTGAAATGGTTCCCGCTGCAAAAAATGAAAAAGAGGGTGTTCAGAAGCAAGGGACGGCAGAACAGAAAACAGAAGCTTCAAAAGACCTTAGTTATAATGTGAAAATGTCCTTAAGCTTTTATTCCATGGACATTGGAAATGCAAATAAAATGTACGATTATACAAAGGGAAGGTTTAAGCTGTATGAAGAAAACAACCCAAATCCTTTCATAGATCCGGGCAACGTAAAAGACGGAAAACTTTTATTGCCTGATATAGCCAGTTCGGAAGACAGGGCAAAAAAAAATTTGCTTTCAACCTATAATTCTGATTTGGTTATAAGCTGCACAGGCTTTCTTTTGGCAAGCGACAATTATAACATTTTTTCAACGTCTGAGCTTGATAAGCGCATCAGGCTCACTTCCAAGGAAAGGCTTAATGTCAAAATAAGCCTTTCAGGCAGCGGTTACAGCATAGAGGCATACGACACGCGGGGGAATGGGTCGAGCTTCAGAGGCACGTTGCCGGCGAGGGATTTTCAATTATTTATTGAGAGCAAGGTGTCAAATGCAAAGGATAATCAGAATATTGCATTGAACGTTAAAATTATAAATGATTCGGACAGAGGAGTGGGTATAAAGCTCTCTGACCTGAACGGGAAGGTAAGCATTACAGACCGCAACGGAAAGAAGCTTTATATAAAAAATGAACAGGAAAAGGCATATTTGCTTTAATATCCGGGAGGAAGCCAGATGAGGCTGCATAGGGTCAATCAAAAGGGAATAACCATTTCCGAGGTTATTGTTGCTCTTGCTGTTTTGGGCATAGTTTCTATTCCTATATCTTACTTATTTATAAATTCAATGAATACAAACAAAATGTCCGGCGAGCAGGTTTTATTAAATGCAATTATAAGAACGGTAAAGGAAAATGTTTCAAATTCGGTAAAGTACCAGGATGAGCATCATGCAATATATGATGGCGTTACGGAGGCGGCAGTCAAGCTGCGTGACAATAGCAACAGGTTCTACAGCTATAACGATATTTATATTGATGATATAAACGGCAAGAGGTATTATGGCTACACCTTTGACGCGTCCTTTGTGAATCAAGCCGGTGACGTTCTTACTTCTCCGCCGGGCTTTTATACATCATCAAGAGAAATTGTCGCTTATGATATAACGATAAAAAAGCACGGAAAACCTATTAGAAAATTCAGGGTTGAAAATAACCTGCTGAATCCGGCTTCACCTTGAATACTCTGAAAGGAGTTGTGGAAAGCTTTGAAAAGCAACCTGCAAAGAGGCTCTGCGTTGCCTCTTGTTATACTTGTGACTGCTGTTTTGGTTATTCTGTCAGTTTCTTTGAGCAACCTTGTTGTGCAATGGTACGGAATAACAAGAGAAGATGAAAACCATCAGTATGCGTATGTTGCTGCAGAATCGGCTATTGAGCACTGCTTTTTGCATATTTACAAGCAGCTGAAAAACCCAGATTTTGTTAGGACAGTTACACCTTCTCCCAATTATGACGCTTTTGCTGATAATTTTATCGGATCGCTGCATACAGATATTGCATCTGGAAGCCCAACTCATACCTTTAACGTATCGGGAGGGGCTTTGCTGATTGATGTTTTGGGCAACGGCAATAACGCGGAGGTTGATGTTGATTTAAAAAGGGTTGGCTCAGCCGCAAAAGACGGGAATGAGCTTGTTTTTGACGTAGGCATTTCGGCTCAGGCAACTTTAAAAAACGGCAGGTTTAATTCCTACGGCAGAAAGGTGTTTGCCAAAAAGCAATTCAGGGTTACAATTGCGGAGAAATTCTTCTTAAATGCCCCTGTATATACAATAGGAAATCTCTTGGCAAGCGATAATTCAAATCTTGTTATTGAGGGAGATGTTTATGTGTTCGGAACGTTTCCTGAAAGAACAAGGGAGAACAGGCAGGATTATTACGGCGGGATAATGGCCGCCTCAGGTTCTACTCTTACAATAAGCGGAAGCGCTTTTACATACAGCTTTATAAGATCCGGCATATACAACGGAGATCCCGGAGGAAGCAGCATCTATATAAATGGCGATGCCATTGCGCAGAGCATTCAGATATTCGGGAAGAACAACAATATTGCTGTGGGAAGAAATGCATACACAATTGACGACCTTGAGGTGGACGGAGAGAATTCGATTATTGCCGTAAACGGAAGCTATATTGGCTTGAGCAGGGGCGATGACCAGACACATGATTCGTCGAGCGCAGTTGTAAATGCGGCTGTAGTTCATAACGGAAACAGCGATGAGGCAAAAAAATCCAGAATTGTTGTAAACGGAGATGTCGTGATTAACGGAACAACCTTTAAGGTTAATCCTTCAACAGGAGCAGTGGAGTTTAAAATGGAAAGCGCCTCCCTGGCATGGCAGGGAAACACCTTCGGGACTGGAAACCCTTTGTATAGAAGCTATTCGGGCTTGCCTGAGGATTATCTTAAAACATATATAAGCTCTATATCAAATGTAAAAGGGTTTCAGAATGTTTTCCAGCACAACTGGAACCCGCTGGTGTCATTTCCGGCGTGGCTTGCTGAAATAAGGCTGAGCAGCTTGGATGTTTCCAACGGAACAACATACGGAGGATTAACTGTTAGAGGCTTCACAAATAATTGCATGGCTGCAAATGGCCGCAGCATTTACCATGTGCTTAAGGATAATGAAACGGCTTCGGATGTCAAACGCGTCAATAAAATAACGGATACAACGGCATATAAAGCACCAAGCCTGTTTGAAACGACAAATGCGGCTGTGAAAATAATTCCCGATAATTTCTGGGCGGACTTAAGCAGCTGTGACTGGAATAATGAGTATAACAGCCCGGCGATTGCCGATTACACATTTGCAGGAAAGCTTAACACATTCAGGACAAAAGCAATGCAGGCCTTGAAATTATTTGCATACAGGGAGTTTCCGTTGGAGGATGAATCAGCTGTGGCAGCCATACCTTCAACAATGGGGGGGATTCAGATGCCAAGCCCGAATTTCTCTGTTGCCACAGAGCCAAAAGCTTATGAAAGCAGATTTTTAAATATACTTTATAGTATAAAGGAGCTTGTAAAGAACAACAACAGCAATTATGTTTTAAAATATGACGGTCCCGGGCCGGATATAGACTTAGATGCCGACGCTTCTTCAAGATATACCTCCGGAGGGGCGATAATACCCGGCGAAGACCAAAAGCTTTACCTGGCGTACAATACAAATCCTCAAAGAACGATAAAAATCAACGGATTTTTCAAGGGTATGATTGTTACAGCCGGAAGGATTGAGCTTGAGCCAGGAGCGGATGTGCACGGGGTAATCCTTGCCGCGGGAGAGGGCATGAATGGAGGCTCGGCATCAGAAAACGGCAACTTGCCATATATTCGTTCCAATGGTTCAAATCATGAAAAGCTTTATAAAAAGGATTATACGGCTATTATGATATCAGGAGCCGGAAATAATTCAAAAATAACCTATATAAATGCAAAAGCTCTTATAGAAGGCTTTGCTTCAGCTTCTAACGGTGCAATAAACTTAAGTGATGTATTTGAATTTAAACAATGAGGTGGATAAGATGCTTAAGATGAAAAGAACCCTGCTTATTTTTGAAATTGCTTTGTTATTCCTTTGCTTTACAGGCTGCGCTGCTTTAAGCTTTGGCAAGAAGGAAGGCAAAGAGGCGAATGCCGCAAGCCAGTCACAGAATATTCCAGCTCCAGAAATCAGCTCGGCTGAAGACAGTGAAATAAAAGCTTTGATTTACGATTATTTTGTGAAGCTGTACTCCGAAAAGCCTGATTACTATACTTCAAGCAGCATATCAGGGCGAATTCCGGGGAATGTAAAAGGCTTTATTTCCAAGAAAACCCTTTCCGAGGCTGACGGGAATCCTGAAAACGGAATACATTTGCCGAGAATCATTGAGTTGAACGGCTTGAATCTTATAGAATACAGAATATTAAAGTACAAAGACGAAGCGGGGCAGGATAAGCCTGAAATAGATGCAGCCTTTGCGGGAAAAATAATTGACGGCTTTTCATATAATGTCAAAATAGCTCTGGAGGGCAAAGGATTAAGAAATGGAAGCTTCATGGCGGCATATCAGGAAGATATGGCTACCAGAACATTTACTCCTCTTGCCAATGCTGGTATAAATCCTGACGATGTTGAAAATATAAAACTTTTGGTAAAGTATGACTTGACAATTGCTAAAAATGATGAAGGCTATAAGATACTAAAAGCAAGGGAGGCAAGCAACAAGCCAGGCTTTTCGCACAGGCTGTCAAAGGCTAATAATGATTTTGCGGAGAAATTGCCTTATCTCTTCATTGATATGACTTTAAACGGAAGGCTGCATGTAATAAATGAGCATGTTGAGCTGTATCAAACGGAAAGCTCTGTGATTGAAGCATTTTTTACAGCCTTGACGGGACTAGACGCAGAAAGAATGAATCTTTTGAAAAGCGAATGGAGCATAAATGAAGCAAGGTTTCTTGACGCATTAAAAAAATACGGTCTTCCAAAATCTGAAAAGCTTAAGGACAAAGGCATAGAACAATTAATTGCAATAGACGGGAATTACCGGGTTAATTTTGATTACTATTCCCTGCCGCTGCAGTCAAACATGAATAGGATAACAGAAATAAAAAATATGAATATTATACCTCATCCGGGATATTCCAAAGGACTTAAAAAATACATTGTGGTTTTTGACGCAGACTCGGAAATGGCTTCGGGCACAATAAGCAGCAGGCAGCAGTACAGGTATGACTACTCGGTGGATTTAAATGATGATGCAGGCGGGTTGAAGGTAAAAAGAATTAAGCTGAATGAGTGTTTTAATCTTGAAAAAAAATGAGTTTTTATGTATTATTGTCATATAATGCCATTAAATAGACTTTAAGTAAGAAATGGAAATTGGGTTTTAAGGGGGTTTTTTTATGAATAAGATTTTTTACAGATTGACGGCTTGGTTTATGGTATTGATTATTAACACCATATTTATAGCAGTTCCTTATGATTCTTCAAAGGCAAGGGCATCAGGAAATATTCTTTTGTTTCAGAATTTTGATAACCAGGACGGAGCGCTTGACTCAAAGGATTGCACGGTTTCAATCACCAGCGAAAGCGGCAATTATGCGGCAAGGCTTAATGTATCCTCAAATGGAACTCCCGGTACATCCACAAGATGCGTAAGAGTTTTTCCCAAAACAGGCCCTATTGGGACTCCTTTTGATGCAAGCAATTACAGAAAGCTTGTTTTCAGGGTGAAGGACACTGTTGGGTCGAACAGCATAACTGTAACCATAATGGATACAAGCGCTGCCACATATAATGTGGTAACAACCCAGAAATCTGTTAAGAATGCATGGAAGGAAATTTCAATTGATATAAGCTCGGTTAACAGCATTTATAAAAAGGCTGTAAAAGAAATAAGGCTTGGCATGCAGAATCAAGGCACATATTATTTTGATGATTTGCGTTTTGAGGAATTTTACACTCCGGCAAATGAGGATGTTTTGGTTTTAAAGGGTGTAATCAGAGATTTTAACCCTGCTGGAAATCCCAATGCTCATCCTGATTTCCAATTAACCCTTCCTACATATGATTTAAGCGAGAAGCTAGTGAATGATACCATCGGAGCAGACGGCAAGCCTGTCTACAACCCCGTTACGGACGGTTATCATTTAAGCAACGGAACAAAGCAGCACAAGGTTATTCAAAGCGCCCAGTCCTTCAACCAGTGGTACAGGGATGTTGAGGGCTTGAACAAAACCACTTCAATAGATATAAAGCTTAACAAGGCAGGGAATGTATACCAGTACAGCAACAGTAAGTTTTTCCCTGTAGACGATATGCTCTACGGCAGCCAGCATTCTGACTCAAGCGGCATAAAGCATAATTATCACTTTACCATGGAAATAAACACCAAGTTCAAGTATCAAAGCGGACAGTCATTTACATTTACAGGCGACGACGACGTATGGGTATTTATTGACGGAAAGCTTGTGATTGATGTAGGCGGAATACATCCTGAGAAAAGCAAAACAATAAATGTTGATACTTTAGGGCTTACACCCGGAAAGGTTTACGACTTTAAAATGTTCTTTGCCGAAAGGCGAACAACAGAGTCAAATTTTAAAATAACCACAAACCTTATTATGTTTGAAGAGCAGCACGACTTGAGCGTAAAAATTGTGGAGCCGGGTAATTCAGAGCCGCTCACAACAGCAAAAATTGCCCAGTATGTAAACATTGTATACAAAATCAGCGAGCAGAAGCTTAATCTAAGCGGAATAAACAATATGAGCGATATTCTGGTGCAGCTTCAGAAATCTATTTTCCAGGTCTTTCTTCCCGAGCAGCTGAAGGTTGTGAATGTTGTGGCAAACGGCAATAATTACCCTCAGCTGCCAGTTGAACAAATCAGCAGTCAGATAAACGGCATAAAATATACTTCAAAAATACTTTTGGAGGATAATTTCGGGCTTGAGATATTCTACGATCCCGTTGAAAAGGCTTATAAGCTTAAGCCGGTGGATATTATTATCACCGCGCAGATTGTTTCCCCTGGCGCTTCGGGAATAATAACGCTACAACAGCCTCCCCTTTCAAAGATAATGAGCTATATCGCCAAAGCGTTTGATTTGTCGGGCAATGAAATTGCGGGCGTAAACGGAAACTTTGAAATAAATATTACTCCTACTGCGCAGGTTGCAATGTTTAATGTTCAGATCGAATGTCCTAGCACTTTTGGATTGTTTGAAAAAAAGCAGGCTAAAGCAAAGATTATCGGACCTATTGCAGGCACGCCTGTGTATGAGTGGAAATGGACAAGCAATGACGGAGCTGTGCTTAGCCTAAGCAGCACAACATCTGATACTGTTGAAATAACTGCGGCGCAGACGGATCCAAACAAGCTAGGCACTACCGCAAAGCTTGAAGTTTCTGTGCATTCAAATCAGCTGGAGTCATACAAGGTTACTACTTCTGCTTCTATTACCATAGGCAATTTGGTGGATATACAGTAATAATCAATTTTAAGGAGTGAGTAAATTGAAAAACAGATTATTTGTTATTGTAATTGTTATTTGCATTATATGCACTGTATTTGCTACGGTTTTAGCATCTCCAGAGCAGATAATCGCGCTAAAGGCCACATATAAAATTTTATTAAAAGGTACTGAATGTACTTTTGAAAATCCCCCGTTAGTGGTAAACGGCAGGACATACCTTCCTCTTCGCGCCACGGGAGAATTGCTTGGGGTTGATATTGTATGGAACGAGGAATTAAGAAGGGTTGAAATTGGGGAGAATAAATCTTCGGCTAAAATTAACAATGTGGTAGTTCCAGTTTACAGCAAGGACAAGGTTAATGTGTCAATTGGAAGCGTCACTGGCAAAAAGGGGGAAAGCGTGCTTATACCCGTCCAGTTGAACAATATACCTGCCAAAGGAATTTTCGGGGGAAGGATTGAATTGCTTTACGATAAGGCCAATATAGACATTGAGAGCGTTTCAAGCGGAAGCATTGTACCCGACGCGCTTGTAACCTTCAGCCATAACATAAACAAGGATCAGGGCATTGTTAGGCTTACCTTCAGTACGTTAGCCTCGGGAACGGAAAAGTATATAACCTCCAACGGAGAGTACGCATTGATCAAAGCAAAAATCAAATCTGATGCAAGGTCTGGAAACAGTGCGATAAGGTTTGTATACGGAGGCTATTTCGAAGACAAGGATATTGTACGTTCCGAAGCTGCATTTACTGAGGGATATGTAAGAATTGAGTAGAATTAAAGCGTTTTAAATCCCTGCTTGCTTTAGAAAGCTTGCAGGGATTTTCTTTGTATCTTTTTGCGTCCAACAATCCATACTAATGTCAAAAGGACGTGATAATTTGAGTGGACAAAACAAAGTGACCTTCGGGAAGGCTGCCGTAGAAGGCGAGCAGCAGGAACAGGCAAAAGAACAGAAGCTGGATAACATAGCATGCATAAAGGATCTTGGGTGCTCAACGATAACAAATCCCAAGGGGAACATACACTGCCTGACCATTATTGGACAGATTGAGGGGCATATTGTACTGCCGCCCCAGAATAAAACAACAAAATACGAACATGTGATACCTCAGCTTGTCGCCATAGAAGAAAACAATGAGATAGACGGACTTCTGCTGATTCTAAATACTGTCGGGGGAGATGTGGAAGCCGGGCTTGCCATTGCCGAGATGGTTGCAAGCATGTCAAAGCCGACTGTTTCACTTATACTTGGCGGAGGTCACAGTATCGGCGTGCCTATGGCTGTCTCAACCAACCATTCCTTTATTGCGCCATCGGCGACGATGACAATACATCCTCTTCGCTTAAACGGCTTGATTGTGGGTGTCCCTCAAACATATGAATATTTTGACAAGATGCAGGAGAGGGTTGTTCAGTTTGTCTCAAAAAATTCCAAAATAACAAAGGAACGCTTCAGAGAGCTGATGCTAAAGACTGGAGAACTGGCAAATGACGTAGGGACGGTTCTTTTTGGTGAAGAAGCTGTAAAAAATGGAATTATTGACAGCGTCGGAGGCCTATCCGACGCATTGGCGAAGCTGTATGAGCTTATTAGAAAAAAACGTGAAAGCATTACAGCAGTAAATAGTGATGGGGGAGGCGGAATACAATGATAATGCATTCCATAATACCCAATGAGTTAATCTTTGGCGGTTTTCCCGGCAGCATAGAAAATAATTTCAAGGAAATGGAATACCTTGGAGTAAGGGTTCAGGTAAGCCAGTCTTCCAATAACACCCTGGTTATTCAAAGGGTTATCAGCACATCACCAAAGGCCTATCTTAACCCAAAGCTTCAGCCCGGAATGTCAATAGAATGAGGAAAAGAAAGGAAATATCCAGCATTATTGGATTTAAGAGCCCTGCCAATTGACTATAGTAAATTTGAGAGAAATGTGATATAGTATGGTAGAAGTCATGTTAAAATCTGTTATATGAGTTAACGGGGGTTTAGCAGTGAAGGTCAGGAAGGAACAAAAGAAAAAGAAGTTTAAAAAAAAGCAAAACGGTTTTATAAAATATAATCATGAAATAATTGGGCTAATTATTCTCGCATTAGGTGTTCTCACACTCATGAGCCTTTATTTTGAGCACTCAATCGGGGTTTTCGGCATGTTTTTGCGTAAGTTCCTGCTTGGAATGATGGGGCTTGTGGCCTTTTTACTGCCGCCTGTTGTTATTGTATATTCCATTTTTGTTATTTTTAAGAAAAACGATGCAAAATTCAATCTGAGAGTTATTTATTCCTTGATTCTGCTTGCATTGGTTTCTTCCATGCTTCAGACTGCCTGCTATGACAGCAATGAGTATGTAAACCGGGGAGCGGCTAGCTGTATTAGAAAGTTTTTCGATGATGGGATGATATTAAAGGGCGGGGGAGTACTTGGCGGAATTGTCAGCTTGCCTTTTCTTATGGCTTTTCAGGTTCTGGGGACTATTGTCATCCTGACCACCATTTCAATTATTGACATAATTCTGCTCACAAATATATCTGTTGCGAACTTTATAAGGAATTTAAGAGCATTCTTTGTTTCTTCATATAATAACACAGTTAATACTGTAAGGCAGAAAAGCAATAAAAAACAGTCAGGGGATGATGATGACTGCCTTGAGGCTCCAGGAAGCAATGAAAATCTGAGCCTTCAGCTCAAGCCGGGGATGAAGGTTATTGACCTTGGCACTGAAAGGAATTCCAGGGAAACAAAAGAGAAAACAGGTAAAAAATCCGCACGGGCAAGCATTGAGGCAAATGATGGGAACAAGCCTGAAACACAGGATGAACAGACGGATATTGACGGAATAGAATTTGTAATGGCGGATATAAAGAAGCAGTCTTCTTCGGAAAAGCAATCATCGCAAAAAAACAAGGCTAAGCCTGAGGCTGCGGATATAGCCATCCCCCATGAAAACAGCGGTCATGAGGTACAATACATTTTTCCTCCCACGGAGCTGTTATACGAAGCAACCAGTGACGGCATAAGCGTTAAAAATGCAAGGAACGCAGCCATGGAAGGCGCCAGGATTCTGGAAGAAACATTGAAAAGCTTCGGTGTCGAGGCAAAGGTAATAAATGTAAGCCGTGGTCCTGCCGTAACGAGGTATGAGCTGCAGCCAAGCCCGGGTGTAAAGGTAAGCAAAATCGTCAATCTTTCGGATGATATATCCTTGAATCTTGCCGCGTCAGGAGTAAGAATTGAAGCGCCTATACCCGGAAAGGCCGCGGTTGGTATCGAGGTTCCCAATAAAGAGGTTACCCCGGTGCTTTTGAGAGAGGTAATTGAGACCGACGACTTCATCCAGAACCCATCAAAGCTTGCATTTGCTGTAGGGAAGGACATATCCGGGCGGAGTGTTGTAGGTGACATTGCTAAGATGCCTCATCTTCTCGTGGCCGGCGCAACTGGCTCCGGTAAAAGCGTATGCATAAACAGTATGATAATAAGCCTTTTATATAAGGCTTCTCCTGAGGAAGTCAAGCTCCTGATGATTGACCCCAAGGTTGTGGAGCTTGGGATATATAATGGGATACCCCACCTGCTTATTCCTGTGGTGACAGATCCCAAGAAGGCTGCGGGAGCCTTGAACTGGGCTGTTCAGGAAATGGTGAACAGGTACAGGCTCTTTGCAGATAAAGGTGTCAGGGACCTCAAAGGTTACAACACTCAGATGAAAAATGCGGGAGAACCTATCCTGCCGCAGATTGTGATAATAATCGATGAATTGGCTGACCTCATGATGGTTGCGCCAAACGACGTGGAGGATGCTGTCTGCAGACTTGCGCAGATGGCCAGAGCCGCCGGCATGCACCTTGTAATTGCAACCCAGAGGCCTTCGGTTGATGTCATAACCGGTGTCATCAAGGCAAATATTCCTTCCAGGATTTCTTTTGCAGTTGCTTCCCAGGTGGACTCAAGGACAATTCTGGATATGGCCGGCGCAGAAAAGCTTCTTGGTAAGGGGGACATGCTGTTCTATCCTATAGGAGAGCGCAAGCCCATAAGGTTGAAGGGTGCCTTTGTAACAGATAAGGAAGTTGAGAATGTAATTGAGTTCATTAAATCCAAAAAAACAGCAGAATATAATAATGATATAATCGAAGAAATCAATACAGAAAAGGATGACGAAGAAAGCAATCCAGGTGACAACGACGAGCTGCTGCCTCAGGCTATAAGCTTGGTGGTGGAATCCGGCCAGGCTTCGGTTTCCCTTATACAGCGAAGATTCAAGGTTGGATATGCAAGGGCTGCAAGGATTATAGATCAGATGGAAGCGCGCGGCATTGTCGGACATTTTGAGGGAAGCAAGCCCAGACAGGTGCTTATTACACGTCAGCAGTGGCAGGAAATGAACTTGAATTAAATACAAAGAGAGGCTGGTGGATTAGTTTGACTGTTCTCGTTGGGTTTGTAATAATTGTAATGGCTGTGCTTCTTATTTATATGGCATACAGGATGCTTTTAAGAAGAAGCCTCATTGTTCTGTTTTCCTTTTGCTTTCAGTTAATAGCGTTAACTGCATCAATTATGGGATTTGTATCAAACGTTCAAACCAGCAATGCTGTGGAAGCGGCATACATAATTTTTGGAGTTGTGGTGCCCGCATTATTCTTTATTTACGATTATGCAAGGATGATGAAGAAAATAAGGGAGCAAGGTGTCTACCAAGGCTTTGTTGAGTCTGTAGATAGACAAGATGGGAAGAAGAAGGATATTGACATGAACGGCAGGAACATATGCCCCAATATTAAGGAGAGGCAGGTTCCTGAGCTTATTAAGGATCTGAACCTTAACAAGGATGATATACTCAAGAACCTGAAGAAAAGTCTTACACAGGCGCAGGCTTACATACAAAACAGGGACTATGAAAATGCGTTCGAAATTTACAATACTCTGATTAAGCTTATCAAAAACTGCGCCAGCCTTTACTACAACCATGCTAATATCTGCTATGAGCTTGGAGCGTATTCGGATGCGCTGCTAAGCTACAGAAAAGTACTTGAGCTTAATGAAAAGAACATTAAGGAAATTGCCTCACCGCAGGAG
This sequence comes from Clostridia bacterium, assembly GCA_026417615.1. GTDB lineage: Bacteria > Bacillota > Clostridia > Acetivibrionales > JAFADI01 > SKW22. Next base: position 14,136 of record JAOACY010000063.1, on the reverse strand, counting down.
GTTCTCCAAATCGATAAAAAGGATTCTGGAAGGAATGCTCTCGGCTTATCCCAATCAGAGGCTGATATCAAATATCAGGAGTTCACTGTGCATTACAATATGGGAAATACCCTGTTTAAGCTTAACAGATATGAGCAGGCAATTGAGTCTTACAGGAAGGCTCTTGAAATTAATCCTAACCTGGAGTATGCCTGTGAGAATACCGCGAGAGCTTTTATTGCAATGGGCAAAAAAATAGAGGCTTTAGAATACTATAGAAGGATTGTTGAGAATGATATTGGCAACCCTAACGCTCATTATATTCTGGGAAAGCTTCTTGGCGAGCTGAATATATTTGATGAGGCCGCAGCCGAGCTTAAAGAATGCACAAGGCTGAATGCGAATTTCCATGAGGCAAATGAAGAGCTTGGAAAGCTGCTTTCAAAAGCCGGAAGGTATGAAGAGGCGGAAGCATATTTCAGGATAGTTGTAAAGAATAAGCCGAAAAGTTATAAAGCACACTATAATCTGGGTGCGGCCCTATACAAGCTGAACAAGCCGGAGCAAGCAGTAGAATGCTTCAGGACAGCAATTGAGCTGGAGCCTGAAAGCTATAAAAGCTATTACAACCTTGCCATGGCTTTGGATGAGCTTGGGCGGCAGGATGAGGCGGCTAAAGCGTTTAAAAGGGTCATTGAACTCAAGGATGACTTTATTGATGCATATAATAACCTGGGAATCATGCTTTCAACACAGGGAAAGCATCTTGAGGCACTGAATGTTTACGTAAAGGGATTAAAAAAGAACCCTGAAGAATACAGCCTATACTTCAATATGGGCATTACTCTTTCAGACATGGGGAGATACCCGGAGGCTGTTGAGGCTTATAAAAATGCAATTGAAATCAAGCCGGACGAATATGAAATTCACTACCATATGGGAGCTGCCCTTATGGAGATGAAGAGATACAGTGAAGCGGCGGAAGCCTACAAGACAGCCTTGAAGGTCAAGCCCTCGGACAGCGAATTATTTTACAATTTGTCCATAGTTTACTCTCTTTTAAAGAAAAATGATATTGCCATTGATAATTTGAAAAAAGCTGTTCAGCTGAATACTGAGCTAAAGAGGGAGGCAAAATACAACAGTGCCTTTGACAGCATAAGAAGCAGCATGGAATTCAAGGAGCTTATCTCGTAAAAAAAGGTGGATATATGAGCTTTTTGCCTGTTACAAAAGAGGATATGGAAAAGAGGGGCTGGGAGCAGCTTGATTTCCTTTATATAAGCGGAGATGCATATGTGGATCATCCCAGCTTCGGACATGCCATAATCACCAGATTGCTGGAAAGCGAAGGATACAGAGTGGGGATTATACCACAGCCGGACTGGAGAAGCAATGATGACTTCATGACGTTAGGACGACCTAAATACGGAGTTCTTATTTCATCGGGCGTTATAGATTCGATGGTTAACCACTATACAGCGGCAAAGAAGCCAAGAAGCGAAGACCAGTATTCGCCCGGCGGAAGGGCTGGCATGAGACCGGACAGGGCTGTTATAGTCTATTCAAACAAGGCCAGGGAGCTATTCAAGGATGTACCCATAATTATTGGCGGGATAGAGGCCAGCTTGAGACGTTTCGCACATTATGACTACTGGGAGGATAAAGTTAGGAGATCAATACTTTTTGATTCTAAAGCGGATATTCTTATTTATGGCATGGGTGAAAAACCAATTCTTGAGATTGCAAAGCTTTTAAAGAGCGGCACACCGGCAGGAGATATAAGAGAGGTTCGTGGTACTGCCGTTATAGCTGGCATGGATAATTTGAAAGATGAAGTGAGGAAGTGCATAGAGGAGGGTAACAGCAAAGAACAGTCAAGTAGCAGCTTTAGAGTGTTGTCTTCTTATGAAGAGGTGGCAAAAGACAAATTACTGTATGCCAAGGCCTTTAAAATTCAGTATGATGAACAGGATTCAATATCTGGGGCAACTCTGATCCAAAAGCATGGAGACCGTTTTCTCGTGCAGAATCCGCCTGCGCTTCCTATGACTGTTAAAGAGATGGACAGGGTGTATGCGCTGCCTTATGAAAGGACTTACCACCCAATGTACGAAGAGCTTGGAGGAGTGCCTGCCATTAAAGAGGTTGAGTTTAGCATAACCAGCCATAGAGGGTGCTATGGAGGCTGTTCCTTTTGTGCTTTGAATTTTCACCAGGGAAGAATAATACAAAGCCGCAGTCAGGCTTCAATTATTAATGAAGCAAAAAAACTCACTTGGCAGCCTGGGTTCAAAGGCTATATACATGATATCGGAGGACCTACTGCGAATTTCAGAAGCAGAGCCTGTGAAAAGCAGGTTAAGCACGGAGCCTGCAAGGAAAGGCAATGCCTGTATCCGGCTCCCTGCAGGCATTTAAAGGCGGACCACAGTGAATATCTGGAGCTGTTGAGAAAGCTTAGGGAAATTGAAGGTATAAAGAAGGTATTCATCCGTTCGGGGATAAGGTATGATTATTTGATGCTGGATAAGAAGGATGATTTTTTTGTTGAGCTTTGCGAGCATCATGTAAGCGGACAGCTCAAAGTAGCCCCTGAGCATGTTGTCGACAGAGTTTTGCAGAAGATGGGGAAGCCTGAGAGGAAGGTATATGACAGGTTTGTCAAAAAGTTCTATGATATCAATAAAAGGATAAAAAAGGAGCAATACCTTGTGCCGTACCTGATCTCAAGCCACCCGGGAAGCGATTTGCAGGCAGCGGTTGAGCTGGCGGAGTATCTTAGGGACATGGGTCATACACCTGAGCAGGTTCAGGATTTTTACCCCACACCGGGCACCTTGTCAACCTGTATGTATTATACCGGCTTGGATCCAAGAAGCATGACAAAAGTATATGTTCCAAAGTCTTCAAAAGAGAAGGCGATGCAAAGGGCACTGCTGCAGTATTGGAAAAAGGAGAATTATGAGCTGGTTTATGAAGCTTTAAGGCTGGCTGGAAGAGAAGATTTGATAGGCTTTGGGAAGAAATGCCTTATACGGCCCCGCAGCGCAGCAAAAATGGCTGCTAAAAGAAGAGCTGCAAAAGAAGATGTCAGAGCTTACGGAAAAAATTTGACAACAGGAAAAGTGTTAAATAAAATAAAATAAAAAAGAAAAATAAAGAGAAAAAATCAGAAAGGGTGTAATAATGGCAGCAAAGGTTTTAGATGGCAAAGCGCTGGCACAGAAAATCAAGGATGGTTTGAAAAAAGAGGTGGAAGAGCTTAAGATAAAAGGAATCAAGCCTTGTCTGGCTGTTATAATAGTTGGTAACGATCCTGCGTCAAGGATTTATGTGAACTTTAAAAAGAATGACTGCGCGGAGGTAGGCATCGAATCTGTTGAGCATGCCTTGCCGGAAGAAACTACCGAGCAGGAGCTTATAAGCCTCATACAGCAGTTGAACAAGGATCCCGGGATTAGTGCAATACTTGTACAGCTGCCGCTTCCAAAGCATATTAATGAAGACAGGGTGATATTCTCCATTGATCCTTCTAAGGATGCAGACTGCTTTCATCCGGTGAATGTCGGAAAGCTGATGATTGGAAAGCCTGATTTCATGCCCTGTACTCCGGCGGGAGTCATTGAGCTTCTGGATGAAAACAACATTGCTGTTTCGGGCAAGGAATGTGTTGTTGTAGGAAGAAGCAATATCGTCGGAAAGCCCCAGGCGATTTTACTTCTGGCTAAAAACGGCACGGTAACTGTATGCCATTCAAAGACCAATAATCTTGAGGAGGTTTGCAAAAGGGCGGATATTCTTGTGGCAGCCGTTGGAAGGCCGGAGATTATCAAAGGCAGCTTTATCAAGCCGGGCGCTGTTGTTATAGATGTCGGGGTTAACAGGACAGAGGACAATAAGCTTGTCGGTGATGTGGAGTTCAGCGCTGCTTCAGAAATTGCTTCATGTATAACAAAGGTTACGGGCGGTGTGGGACCCATGACCAGGGCTGTCCTGCTCAAGAATACAGTTAAGGCTGCTAAAATGCAAGGTTGAGAAAATGAATCATCGGCAAGACATTGAACGCATAAAAAAGAATTATGAGCTTCTGCGTATTTTTTATTACAATGAAAAAGGTAAGCATGACCAGCTCATGGAGCAAAAAAGGGAGCTGGAGGCAAGCTTGCAAAGGGCTCTTGAAAACATTGAGCTTTTGGAGAAGGTGAAGCTTCTGCTGCAAAAGGCATCGGAGTACGCGAGGGAGCAGTCCAGAAAGCAGATTGAGTCACTTGTTACAAACTGCCTGCAGTACATATTTGATTCAAGCATTGAATTTAAAATCGAAATAAGTGAAGTAAGGGGCAGGCCTGAAGCTGAGTTCTATGTTGTAAGCAATGTAAACCAAGAGGTGATAAAAACCAAGCCTCAGGAGGCAAGGGGCGGAGGAGTTGTAGATATAATTTCTCTGGCTATCAGAATAGCTATGCTTCAAAGCAGCAGTCTTGATATAAAGGGCCCGATTATCCTGGATGAGCCTGCGAAGCATGTAAGTGATGAATATATAATTCATGTAGGCGAATTCTTGAAGCAGGTCAGCAGGATGTTTGACCGCCAGGTTATTATGGTTACCCACAACAGGCATTTAAGCGAGATTGCAGACAATTGCCACAAAATCGCAATGAATGAAGGTATTAGTACAGTGTCACTTGCAGCAATTGATTCTTGACACATATTTTAAAAACGATTAAAATTAATTTAATGCTAGAAACACCTATAAATGATGTAAAATCTAGCCAATTGCTCATTGAAAACTGAATAACGAGGAGGTGTAGTGTTATAGAATTCTTATTTGGAGTTATTGGATTAGGAATTGGATTGGGAATTGCAGCAATTGCTTCATCTATAATGTTCCGTAAAGGAATTGAGCATAGAAGATTAAAAGCGGAAGCTGAAATCGGAAGTGCAGAACAGGAAGCTAAAAGAATCGTAAATGAAGCACAAAAGATTGGAGAAGCCAAAAAGAGAGAAATACTTTTGGAGGCTAAGGAAGAGGTTCACAGAAGCAGGGTAGAGCTTGAGAGAGAAATCAAGGACAGAAGAAACGAGATCCAGCGTCTGGAAAGAAGGCTGGTTCAAAAAGAGGAGACCCTGGATAAAAAGGTTGAATCCTTAGAGCAGAAGGAAGAAGTGCTAAACAGGAAGACTAAGGAAATTCAAGCTCTTCAGGAAAAGGTAACGGAACTCCAGAAGAGGCAGATGGAGGAGCTGGAAAGAATTTCCGGATTGACTGTCGATGAAGCGAAGGAGTACCTTCTGAAGAACATCGAAAACGAAGTGAAGCACGAAGCAGCGGTATTAATTAAGGATATTGAGGCAAGAGCAAAAGAGGAAGCGGACAGAAGGGCAAAAGACATCGTAGCTTGCGCAATCCAGAAATGTGCTGCTGATCATGTATCGGAAACAACTGTTTCCGTTGTGCCTCTTCCAAATGATGAAATGAAGGGGAGAATCATCGGGCGTGAGGGAAGAAATATCAGAACTCTTGAGACATTGACAGGTATAGACCTGATCATAGATGATACACCCGAAGCAGTTATTTTGTCCGGCTTTGATCCTATAAGAAGAGAAGTCGCAAGAATTACCCTTGAAAAGCTCATTCTCGACGGCAGGATACATCCGGCGAGAATCGAGGAAATGGTTGAAAAGGCTAAGAAGGAAGTTGAGAACACAATACGTCAGGAGGGAGATAATGCAGCGTTTGAAACAGGTGTGCACGGTCTCCATCCAGAGGTAATCAAGCTTCTCGGAAAGCTTAGATTCAGAACAAGCTATGGACAGAATGTATTGAATCATTCCGTAGAAGTAGCCCAACTTGCCGGATTGATGGCAGCCGAGCTGGGTGCGGACATTAACCTTGCCAAGAGAGCGGGTCTGCTGCATGATATCGGGAAGGCTGTCGACCATGAAGTCGAGGGCTCGCATGTGACTATCGGAGCTGACCTTGCAAAAAAATACAAGGAAAGCAATGAAGTAGTAAATGCAATACTGTCCCACCACGGGGACATAGAAGCAACATCAATGATAGCAGTACTGGTGCAGGCGGCAGATTCAATATCAGCTGCAAGACCGGGTGCAAGAAGGGAAACACTGGAATCCTACATCAAGCGTCTTGAAAAGCTTGAAGAGATTGCCAATTCCTTTGCGGGAGTTGAAAAATCCTTTGCTATACAGGCGGGCAGGGAAATAAGAATCATGGTTAAGCCTGAAGATGTGTCAGATGACAATATAGTATTAAAGGCTCGAGAGATTGTGAAGAAAATCGAATCGGAGCTCGAATACCCTGGTCAGATAAAGGTAAATGTAATCAGGGAAACCAGAGCAATAGAATATGCCAAGTAAAAATAAAATGGTCATAAAGCATAAAAAGCGTGGAAACACGCTTTTTATGCTTTATAGACAAATATAGGAGGACATTGCTTGAAGATTTTATTTATTGGCGATGTTGTCGGCAATCCCGGAAGAAAGGCAGTCAAAGAATTGCTGCCTGATATTAGAAAAAAGCTGGGTATTGACTTTTGCATCGCAAATTGTGAGAATGCGGCTGGAGGCAGCGGAATCACTTATGTTGTTGCACAGGAGCTGTATAAGTCAGGCATTGATGCGATTACATTGGGTAATCACACCTGGGCGAAGAGAGAGATACTTAATTTTATAGATTGCGACCCTCGAATCGTTAGGCCGGCTAACTATCCTGAAGGCACACCCGGAAACGGTTCAACCATAATTTCGGGTCCGGGTGGCAAAATTGGAGTGTTAAACCTTTTGGGCAGAGTATACATGGACAGCATTGACTGTCCTTTCAAGGCTGCGGACAGGGAGCTCCAATACCTAAAGAGAAATGTAAAGGCGATTGTTATAGATATGCATGCGGAGGCAACATCTGAAAAGTGCGCGCTTGCCTGGTACCTGGACGGAAGAGTCAGCTGCGTTTTAGGTACACACACCCATGTGCAGACAGCAGATGAAAGAATACTGCCCTTTGGCACTGGATATATAACCGATGTTGGCATGTCGGGCCCATATGAAGGCATCATTGGTATTGACAGGGAAATAATAATAAATAGGTTTATTACCCATATTCCTGCCAAATTTGAAGTTTCCAAAGGGCCGGTTCAGTTTAACGCAGTGTATGTTGAGGTTGATGAGTCTACTGGAAGAACTGTAAAGATAGAAAGAATTTTCAGGATTGTTGAGGTGAGTTAACATTTGTAGCAAATATTTCTATATTTTCTATAAAAAAAAGGGTTTTAAAGATTTTTGTAGAATAATATCATTAAAGTAGTAAATTAGGGGGTAGTCTCATGGATGTATTAAAGGTCTCGGCAAAATCCAATCCAAACTCTATTGCAGGCGCTTTGGCAGGAGTCATAAGGGAAAAGGGTTCGGCAGAGATTCAGGCAATCGGGGCTGGAGCACTGAATCAGGCGGTGAAGGCTGTTGCAATTGCCAGGGGGTTTGTTGCTCCATCAGGCCTTGAATTGATATGTATACCGGCGTTTACCGATGTTCTAATCGAAGGTGAGGATCGTACTGCCATTAAGCTAATTGTTGAGCCAAGGCGTTAAAACACAAAAAGAGCTAACAAAAAAGCATTTGTTGAGATGCTTTTTTTTTATGTTTTTTTGTGTTATCATAACAAAAGAGGTTATCTGCAGGGGGAGCTCGGGGGTTGAATTGCGTTGTTCATCAAATTCACAACGGTTTGAAATATATACAGTTTTACAATCTGAAAAAATATGACGATATAATAACACATTGCTTTACAACCAGGCATGGCGGCGTCAGTACAGGAGAATGCAGCAGCCTGAACCTGGGGTTCAACAGGAACGACAGCAGGGAAAACGTGCTTGAGAATTATAAAAGATTATCTCAAGCTCTTGGCATTGATTATAAAAATATGGTATTTTCAAACCAGGTACATGAAGCAAATGTTAAAGTCGTTGGTGAACAGGATCGAGGCAAGGGAATTATCTGCGAAAGCGATATAAAGGGTTACGACGGCTTGGTTACAGACAGGGCGGGAGTTGTGCTGGTCACGTTTTATGCAGATTGTGTTCCTGTTTACTTTTTTGATCCCGAAAAAAGGGTTATAGCTGTTTCACACTCTGGATGGAGGGGGACAGTAAAGGAAATAGGCGCAGTTACAGTTAGGAAAATGGCAGAGGTCTATGGTTCGAATCCGGCAAATATAGAAGCCGCCATCGGACCTTCAATCGCGAAATGCTGCTTTGAAACCGGAGAAGAGGTATATGAGGAGTTTGTTGATAAATTGCCCTGGAGCAGAAGCTTATGTACTAAAAAGCATGGCTGCAAGTGGCATATTGACCTGCAGAGTGTTATATGCCAGTCTCTGGTTAATTCCGGATTAAACATAAATAATATTTGTATAAGCAATTTATGCACAGTTTGTAACCATGATATGTTTTTTTCACACAGGGCAGACAAGGGTAAAACAGGAAGTCTTGCAGCGATTATGCAGATAAAGGAGAATTCCGGTTGAGAAAATCAATTTTGATAATCCTAATAGTAATAGTCGGAATAATAATGAGTTCCTGTTGTGCTTCGGGAGGAATTGAAAAAAAGCAAAACCGGCATATAACAGATATTTACAAAGATGACAAGGATGATGTAATGGACAGCGGACCTGTGAAAAGAGGCACCTTGAAGCTTTTTTCCACCTATCCGGATACATTGAATCCAATTCTTACAAAAAGCAGCTTTGTTCAGAGTCATATGCGTTTTGTGTTTGAAAGCCTTTACAAGCTTGACAGGAGTCAGAAGCCTGTTCCTGTCCTGGTTGACAAGTGGGAGGTTTCTCCGGATGGTCTTATATGGACCTTCTATATGAAGGATAATATATTTTGGCATGATAATATGCCTTTTTCTTCAGAAGACGTAGAATTCACCATGAGCACCATTCTAAATGCGGCTTTTGATTCGGTGTACAGGAAAAATCTTGAGAATGTGGCAACGTATGCTTCAATAGACAGGAAAACCTTGAGGATTACTTTGAGGCAGGCAAATTCCTTCACAGCGGAAGTTATGACTTTTCCCATAATACCCAAGCATTATTTTTTAGGGGAGGATATGCTGAATTCATCAAGAAACATGAAACCGGTCGGGACAGGCCCATACAGGTTTCTGGAATATAAGGAGAGGAATTTCATTAAGCTGCTGATGAATGAGAATTGGTGGAATTCTAAAAATCACAAGGGTGACACACCTGATTTTCCATATATTCATGATGTTGAGATAAAGCTTTATGAAAGCATGAGGGAATCAATTAATGCATTCCAGACAAGAGATGTGGACACAGCTTTTATTCAATCGGGAGATTGCGGCAAGTATAGCGGAAGGTCGGATCTTTCCATAAAGAAATATACAAGTAATAATTTTGATTTCATTGCCTTTAATCTTTCAAAAACTGTTCTGGCAGACAAGACAGTAAGGCAGGCAATTGCCCAGGCAATAAACAAGGCGGAACTCATTGAAGATGTTATGCCGGGTGAAGCAATTGCCGCAGATATACCGGTTATACCGGACACATGGCTGTATGACACCAATATTTTATACTATACTCCCAGTGCGTCTAAAGCCAGGGAACTCTTGGAGAAAAACGGATGGATGGAAAATGGGGATATTTTATATAAAAACATAAATGGCATAAATACTCCATTAAGCTTTGAAATGCTTGTAAATGATGACAATGATACAAGATGCAAAATTGCTTTAAAAATCAGCGAGCAGTTGAAGGCGGCAGGGATAAGCCTCCAGGTAAGGAAAATGCCATGGAATGAAGAACAAAGGCTTATTGCCGAGAGAAAATTTGATATGGTGCTCATAGGCTCTACAACAACATCAGTACCGGATATTTCCTTCCTGTATTCCTCCGGAGGAATTTCCTCAGGCAGGAATATTGCAGGCTATAGTAATCCGGCTGTGGATGAATACCTGCAAAAACTGTTTTCCGAAAACAATAGCAGTGTGAAAAAGGCGCTTTTTATAAATATGAAAAGTATAATTTGTGATGAAGTGCCATATGTAGGGTTGTATTTCCGCAATAATGCGGTGCTATACAGCAAGAAGCTAAGGGGAGAGCTGAGTCCTTATGTTTGGGATGTTTTCAACGATATTACAAAATGGTATATTCCGATAGGATAAACCAAAAAAGGGGATGAAGATTATGATTTGGGCAATTATAATAATACTAGCTGTAATCGCAGACCAGGGCACAAAGTATCTGATAGTGAATAATGTTGAATATGCAAGACAAATACCGGTGATAAGCAACTTTTTTTATATTACCTATTCACGGAATAAAGGCGCAGCATGGGGGATATTCCAAAACGGCAGGTACTTCTTTATTGTTGTGACGGTTATTGTTTCAATTGTTCTGGCTTACATGCTTGTCACAAGCAATAATAACCTGCTGCGCACATCACTTTCAATGATACTTGGAGGGGCTGCGGGCAACTTCATTGACAGAGTAAGAGAAGGCAGTGTTGTGGATTTTCTGGACTTTTACTTCGGTTCCTACAATTTTCCTACCTTTAATGCAGCAGACTCTTTTGTGGTTGTAGGAACAATATTATTGGCATACTACCTTCTGTTCAACAAGACGGAAGAAATAAAGGAAGAAATAAAAGAAGAAAAACAAGAATAAAGCCGAAGGATAAACAATGCAGGAAATCAAACTTATAGCAGATGTTAATGATATAAGAATAGATGCCTGGCTTTCATCAAAGCTTGAACAGCATTCGCGTTCGTATGTTCAGAAATTGATTGGGGACGGGTCGGTTCAGGTAAATGGAAGGACAGTCAAATCCAATTACAGGGTTAAATATGAAGATATGGTTGAAATCATGATTCCTGACCCGGAAAAGCTGGATGTTGTTCCCGAGAGGATTGATTTGAATATCAAGTATGAGGACGAATACATTGTTGTAATAGATAAACCAAAGGGAATGGTGGTGCATCCGGCGGCAGGCAACTACTCGGGTACTCTGGTCAACGCTCTGATGGATTATTGCGGCGACAGCCTGTCTGATATTAATGGAGTGATAAGACCGGGAATTGTACATAGAATCGACAAAGACACTTCGGGACTTCTTGTTGTTGCAAAAAACAACTCAGCCCATGAAAAATTGTCTGAAATGCTGAAAACCCATGATGTTAAAAGGGTTTACGTTGCTGTTGTAGAAGGAATTGTACGTGAGGAAGCAGGAAAAATTGATGCACCTATAGGAAGGCATCCGGCAGACAGAAAGAAAATGGCTGTTAACACAAAAAACGGAAAAAGAGCAGTGACACGTTTCAAGGTGCTTCAGAGATTCAGGGAAAATACGCTTCTTGAGCTTGAGCTTGAAACCGGCAGAACTCATCAGATCAGGGTTCATTTGGACTACATTGGCTTTCCTATTGTTGGTGATGAGGTTTACGGAAGGAGAAAACAAAAGTTTGACATAAAGGGACAGGCGCTTCATGCCAAAAAGCTTGCGTTTAATCATCCCGTAACAGGAGAGCCTATGGAATTTGAATCTCCTTTGCCTCAATACTTTACTCAGCTTCTTGACAGCTTGAGCGATATGGAATAGGCTTGAATCCAGCTAATATTACTGTTTGATTAAGTGATTTTTTAAATTTTGATTCTAGTGCAGCAACGCATTTTCTGAAACTTCGAAGAAATGACTAACGACTTGTCTTGTAATTCCTCGCACGCATCAATATGACATCCTGTCATGTGATGCTCAAAATGCCATCCATGGCATTTTGGCTTCGTAATTGCTGCTACTCGTCGAGTGATTTATTCATCTTGTTCCAAGAAAAGCTGTTTTTGCACTAGAATCAATTTTACAGCTTAAGCTGTTTTATTATATTTTTCAAGCAATTTGCCGAGTGTTCAAGGCTTTTTTGCTCGTCTTCGCTCAAGGGTACATTAAGTATTTTTGATATGCCGTCTGAGTTAACAATGGTAGGTACGCTCAGGCATACATCAGATAAACCGTACTGACCTTCAAGAAGGCTGGAAACGGTAAGTATTGAATTCTCATCCCGCACGATGGCTTCAACTATACGCCTTACTGCAAGCGCTACCGCATAATATGTAGCGCCCTTTCGTTTGATAATCTCATAGGCTGCGTTCTTCACATCCTGATATATGTTGTGCCTCGAGATTTGCCCGTCGCAGGAATTACACTGCTTGCAGTAATCCTCCATGGTAATGCCGGCTATGTTTGTAAGGCTCCAGGTTGCAACTTCGGTATCCCCATGCTCTCCGATTATATATGCGTGAACATTTCGCGGATCTATGCCTGTATGGTCGCCAAGCAGGTACCTGAAGCGAGCTGTATCAAGAACTGTTCCTGAGCCTATGACTTTGCTTTTATCAAAGCCGGAAATTTTACATGTCACATAAGTAAGTATATCTACAGGGTTGGTAACCACAAGCAAAATACAGCTCGTATTGTACTTGACGATCTGGCTTACGATACTTTTAAACACCTCGGTGTTTTTATGCACCAAATCAATTCGTGTTTCACCCGGCTTCTGATTTGCTCCTGCTGTAATAACTATTATATCCGAGCCCGCGCTATCGCTGTAATCGCCGTTGTAAATTCTTACGGGCCTTACAAAGGGCATGCCGTGGTTCAAATCCATGACTTCACCTTCGGATTTTTCAACATTCAAATCGATTAAAACTATTTCGGAAATCAGTCCGCTCAGCATCAGCGTATATGCCGTTGTGGAACCTACAAAGCCTGCACCCACCACTGTTATTTTTTTAATTGTTTTGTTCGTCATACTTATTCCTCCAGTCAAAATTGTTATACCCCAAATTAGCCAACATTAAACATTATTCCGGTTGCTATGCTCATAGATTAATTGATATAATACAAATATACTTTATCAGTTAAAGAAAGGCAAACAATTATGAACGCTGAAATTCTGGCAGTTGGAACCGAATTGCTTATGGGTCAGATAGCAAATACTAATGCCCAGTATATTTCCGGAAGATTGAATGATATAGGTATAAATGTATACTTCCACAGCGTGGTTGGCGATAATCCCGAGAGGCTTAAGAAAACCCTTGCAATAGCACTTGAAAGGTCGGATGCTGTAATTATGACAGGAGGTCTTGGGCCGACTCAGGATGATCTTACCAAAGAGACTGTTGCGGAGCTGATGAAAAGAAAGCTTGTATTGCATGAAGAAAGCCTGATGAAAATAAAGGGCTTTTTTGAAAAACTTGGAAGGCCTATGGCAAAAAATAACGAAAAGCAGGCATATTTTCCCGAAGGCTCCAGAATTATCAAGAACGAAAGAGGAACTGCTCCAGGGTGCATCATTGAGAACGAGGGGAAAATTGTGGCAATGCTGCCAGGACCTCCTTCAGAAATGAAACCCATGCTGGAAGAGTCAGTGATTCCATATTTTGAAAGCAAGTCTCAATATAAACTGGTCTCCAGGTACCTTAGGATTTTCGGAATCGGGGAGTCATCAATGGAGGAAATGCTCATGGATATGATCCAGCAGCAGAGCAATCCTACTATTGCTCCATATGCCAAGGAGGGAGAGGTTACCTTAAGGGTTACGGCAAGGTATGAAAAGGGCTGCGAGGACAAGGATATTATTTCGCCGGTTGTTGAAGAGATTAAACGCAGATTGGGAAAGGCAGTTTATGCGACAGAAAACAAGGAGCTTGAGCAGGTGGCAGGCGAGCTGCTAATTGAAAGCAATAAGACTATAGCAATAGCTGAATCCTGTACGGGTGGCATGGTTTCAAGCAGGCTTACGAATGTACCGGGAATTTCAAAGGTATTTGAACGCTCAGTGGTGACCTACAGCAATAAATCAAAAATGGAGAGCCTTGGTGTTAAGGCGGAAACCTTGGAAAAGTACGGTGCGGTGAGCAGGGAAACTGCCGAGGAAATGGCTGCGGGAGTCAGGTCTGCGGCCGGAACCATGCTGGGCGTTTCAATTACCGGCATAGCAGGACCCGGTGGGGGAACTGACACAAAGCCGGTTGGGCTGGTGTATATAGCCATTGCGGATGAAAATGGCGTCAGCGGCAAGGAGCTGAGGCTCTGGGGCGACAGGAACAGAATAAGGAGCGTA
>JAOACY010000037.1 GCA_026417615.1 Clostridia bacterium | reverse complement strand
TATTCGGTAAGCTTATATCAGCAGCATCAATTGTACCCTTCCTGATTGCTTCTAATACTTTTTCCTTATCTTTTGTGCTTATCTGTATCATGCCATTTTTATCGGCATTTTATCTTAAATTCTTAAATTACGAATTGAAGTAGCTTTTTCTCTGAGGGTCTTTCCATAGCCTTGTCCGCAGCTGCTGCATTTTTCACGGCTGCCTCTCTGTCCAATGCCATTTCCTCTACAGTCTTTACATGCAGTCTTGCAGCTCCATAATAGTCCTTTGTGGGTATTAGTTTACTGCTCTTTAGATTTTCCTTTGCCTTTTCAATAGCCTTAGCATACTGAGGCAGCCACTGCTCCTGGGCAACCAGCATTTCATCCACCATCTGCCAGATTTCCGGAGGATTGCAAACAGCACCCACCAGAGGATCCATCATCATGGCCTGTTTCAAAAGGCTTACGTCTCCTCTTACTGCAGCTTCCACTGAAAGCCTCTGCACGGATATACTTGCATTGCATACTGCCGCACAGCCTAAAGGAAGCTCTCCTACCTTGGGTATGTTTATGCCGTTCCTGTCAACATACCCCGGCACCTCCACAATTGCATCGTCAGGCAGATTATCTATCGTACCGTTATTTACCACATTGAAATGTCCCCTGTAAACCCTTCCCGTTTCAAGTCCTTCCAGAATGTAAGAGCCGTGTTCATGGCTTCTCTCTTCACTTATAAATTTATATGCAGGCTCGTTGAGCCAATTGGGGAAATCCGTTTCAAACCAGTTTCTCCCTTCGGTGCATACCCTGAGGTATCCTCCTGTTTCACCGTTTATCCAGCAGCCAAGGTCAATCCATTCCTTGATTTCCTCGGGTCTTTTGCGGTACCATGCAACATACTCGCTAAGGTGCCCGTTTGATTCCGTGCTGTAGTACCCAAACCTCTCTAGCATATCAATTCTGACCTTCTCAGTCTTGCTGTATTCCTCATGCTTTTTGAATCCCTCTAAAAGCTTTCCTGTCATATCCTCGCCATTATGCTTTACCTGTATGTACCAGGTCTGGTGATTAATACCCGCACATATTATGTCTACTTCCTCCTGTTTTAATCCAAGCACATCGGCTATCTGCTTATGTCCATGCTGCACACCGTGACACAATCCTATGGTTTTTACCCCTCCATATTTATTACATGCCCAGGTAATCATTGCATTGGGGTTGGCATAATTCAGGAAAAGGCACCCTGGGGCGGCAACTTCCCTTATATCCTTGCAGAATTCAAGCACGGCAGCAATGCCTCTCTGTCCGTACATAATCCCTCCCGCGCAAAGAGTATCGCCCACGCACTGGTCAATTCCATACTTCAAAGGTATTTCAATATCCAGTTTGAAGGCATCAAGGCCACCTATCCTTACTACATTGAAAACATATTTGGCATTTTTCAATGCCTCGCGCCTGTCTGTCGTAGCATGAATCCTGATATTCAGCCCATTGGCATCTATATCTCTATGGCAAAGCTTTGTAACCATTTCAAGATTTTTTTCATTGATGTCGGTAAATGAAACTTCGATATCATGAAATTCCCTTACAGCAAGAATATCTCTTAGCAGTCCCCTTGTAAAGCCTATGCTTCCTGCACCTATAAAAGCAATTTTAAACGACATAACATCAGCTCCTTAAATATTAGTTTTTACAACCTGATTATATGTCAAAATAAAAGATAATGTTTTAAGAATAGTCACTGATTTTGATCTAAGATGTAAGAAATCCTAACTTCACATATCAACAAACTTTTCAGCAGATTTGCGATATTGAGCAGGAGTAAGTCCTGTATTTTTTTTGAAAACATATGAAAAATACTGCCTGCTGTTAATTCCCACATAATTTGAAACATCAATAATCGGTATGTCTGTATTGGCCAGCAGCATTTTAGCCTTGTTCATCCTGAGCTGTGTAAGATATGCATTGATGGTAAGCCCGGTTTTGGCTTTGAAAATCCTGTGTAGATATGCAGGATGGACATTGACGGTCTTGGCCACATCACTGACATTCACCTCGCAATCATAGTTATGCTGCATATATTGAATTGCCTTTCTTATATAAACATCACTTACCTCAATCCCTTTCTCAGCCATTTCAACAGCCATACGGGCAATAGCCTCCAGAAGCTGCAGCATAAGCGCATCAAGCATTAAGCTCTTATCCTCCCTGACTTCACCCAATTCATTTATAATCGCTTTTAAAATTGGGTATACCTCATTACTGTCTTTTAATACAATATACGGCATTTTTCTTCCGACCAGCTTGTTAATCGCTTTGCAGCTTTCTACTGTTTGAGCAAAACAAGGTATAATACTTTTTGCCTCAACAAATATGAATTCAATATTCAGCATCCTGCAGGGCTTATCCTTCCCAACCACCAGCCGGTGAGGCACATTTGCGTCAATCAGGATGAAATCGCCATTCTTCATTGTAATATTGCAGCCCTCAGTCTCAACAGCGCATTTGCCTTTTATTACATACATAATCTCCACCTGATTATGCTTATGGAAATCCATATTGAAACTGACCCATTCTTTAAAGTAATAGGCAGAAATTTGTGTATAATATTTACCTTTGCGGATGACTTCATTATATAAGCTGTTGTTCATCTGCCCCACCTAATAAATTTGGAATCAAATTACTTGAACACCTGCTTCCAAAGCCGCCATCTGAACACTTTTGGGCAATTCCCTCTCAGATATCCAAATATCTATTTCATTTAATTTTGCATAGGTAAAAGGCATGCTTTTATCAATTTTAGTGGAGTCAAGTAGCACTATGACTTTTTTTGCCTTCTGAACCACCTTTCTTTTTAGCTCACACTCATATATATTTGACACGGTAAAACCGCTCTCA
Organism: Clostridia bacterium; assembly: GCA_026417615.1. Classification (GTDB taxonomy): domain Bacteria; phylum Bacillota; class Clostridia; order Acetivibrionales; family JAFADI01; genus SKW22. The sequence continues at coordinate 6,478 of JAOACY010000037.1, read as the reverse complement.
ATTGAAAAACCCGATGCAGACATAAAAGCTATATCAATGTTGACTGAGTCAAGCAAGGACATTGCATGAGGTCCTGACATTGAAAGAGTGTTCCTGTTTAACTGCCCTCCAAGAGCCACAACCGATACCCTGTTTTTTTTAATTAACTCCAAGGCTATGTTTGCCCCGCTTGTCAAAATAGAAAAATTATCGTCCGGAATAATCCGTGCAAGGCACATCATGCTGCTTCCCGCATCCAAATACATTGAGCGTCCTTTTTCTACAAGTCCGACAGCTTTGTCAGCAATCTTTACCTTTGCCTCTATATTTTCCGCCGCTCTTCTGGAATATGCATCCTCCTCGCCGTTAATCGCAGACAGCTTTTTTGAGCCAACAGCCCCACCGTGGGTACGGATAAGCTGCCCTTCATTTTCAAGGCTGGTGAGGTCTCTCCTCAAAGTCATTGCAGACACATCAGGGAACATCTCCTTAAGCTGCTGCAGCTGGACTTCACCATTTAGCTCTAATATCTTAAGTATCTGGCGCTGCCTTTCGTTATTCAAATGACCACTCTCCTATAAGGATGTTCTTAAGAATATGGTTTAGGAATGAATCTAAGCTAATGATTAAGCCATGTGTATCAAATTAGCTTGGTTCAAACCTGTATATCTTGCAATTGCAAAAACAATTGTACCATATTTGTGGGACAATTCTCAAATATTTATGGGGACAGTTTTCAACATTTTAAATCACAGCAATGGTTGAGAACTGCCCCCTTTTGATTTACACTCCGAGCCTATTGATTCTCAGCTGCTCATTTACAGTAAAGTTGTTCTTTGCCGCATGGCCCTTTAAAGGCATTATTTTCTCATGCACCGCGTCAATAATCCAGTCGGGCTGAGGGAAGAAATACTCTTCAAGCTCGTATGCAGGAGTTATCCAGTTCTTTGCGCCGACAACCACAGGAGGAGCGTCAAGATAATCAAATGCCACTTCACTTATGGTTTGGGCCATATCCTTAAGGTGAGAGCCACGTTCGCAGGCATCGCTTGAGAGCAGGATCTTTCCTGTCTTCTTAACCGACTGTATTACCTTATCATAGTTAAATGGCACTATGGTTCTTGCGTCAATCACTTCAACAGATACGCCGTATTTTTCTTCAAGTATCTTTGCTGCATCAAGGGCCCTGTAAAGCGTTGCTCCTACAGTCAATATTGTAAGGTCCTTGCCTTGCTTCTTTATATCCGGCTCCCCGATAGGTACTTCGTAGTATCCTTCAGGAACACCCTCCAAATGGAACATTTCACCGATATCGTAAAGCCTCTGGCTTTCAAAAAATATCACTGGGTCTGTTCCTATAAGGGCACTGTTCATAAGTCCTTTCGCATCATAAGGTGTGGCTGGGAAAACAACCTTTAAGCCGGGAATATGTGCACAAAGCGATGTCCAGTCCTGCGAATGCTGAGCTCCATATTTTGAACCGACAGATACTCTTAAAACAACAGGCATCTTTAATACTCCAGCGCTCATAGCCTGCCATTTGGAAAGCTGGTTGAATATCTCGTCCCCCGCTCTTCCTAAAAAGTCGCAGTACATCAATTCAACAACAACCCTGCCTCCGCAAAGTCCGTATCCAACTGCGGAACCGACAATAGCTCCTTCGGATATCGGCGAGTTGAAAAGCCTGTGGTAAGGAAGCGCTTCCGTAAGGCCTCTGTATACCGCAAACGCACCGCCCCAGTCTCTGTTTTCTTCACCATAGGCAATAAGTGTAGGGTCTGTGTAGAATTTGTCCAGCAATGCTTCAAACACGGCATCCCTAAACTGGTACACCTTGTTTTTGGGAACAGGCTTTCCGTCCTGAATTCCTGTTCTTATTTTTTTGCTTATCTGCTGAACCCTTGGATTTTCTTCCTTGGACATAAGCACTTCGCATTCCCTGTCTTCCATCTTCTCAATTCTTCCGTTTGAGAACATCAGGTCCGCAATTTGATTGGGGTTCTTAACCAGATTCATTCTGGGTGAAACATTATCGTCCACTGCCAGCTTGCATACTTTGGCAATCAGCTCTTTAGTAGCTTCCAGTATTTCTTCGAATTTGTCGTCTTTTGCTATGCCGGCTTTTGTAAGCTCTCTTCTGTAAGTAAGCAGTGAGTCGTGTTCCATCCACGCCTCAATTTCTTCCTTGGTTCTGTAGCTTGAGGCATCAGAAGGAGAATGGCCCGTGAATCTGTAGGTTATAGTATCCAGGAGCACAGGCCCTCTCTTTTCTTCAAGAATCTTCTTCTTTCTCTTCATTGCATCAATAACAGCAAGAGGATTATAGCCGTCAATTCTTTCGGCATGCATCTGTTCAGGGTTTACACCTGCTCCCACCCTTGCCAGCATGTCATAGCCCATTGTCTCTCCGCGGGTCTGTCCGCCCATGCCGTACTGGTTGTTGAAGAAGTTCAGTATATATGGAAGACCGCCCTGGTACTCACCTTCCCACAGCTGTTTGTACTGGTCCATAGTGGCCATGCACAGGCCCTCCCACACTGGTCCGCAGCCCATGGAAGCGTCACCGATATTTGCGATTACAATACCCTTTTTCTTGTTTATTTTCTTATAAAGGGCAGCTCCTACAGAAATGTCCCCGGATCCTCCAACGATTGCATTATTGGGATAGATTCCAAAAGGTGTGAAGAAGGCATGCATGGAACCGCCCAGCCCTTTGTGGAAGCCAGTCTCACGGGCAAAAATTTCAGCCAGGGTACCATACACCAGGAAGTCTATTGCCAGCTCTTTTACATCATTTTTATTTTTTTGCTTGCCTTCAACAACACGAAGTATAGCTCCGTCAAAGAACTTTTCCATAATTTCCAGAAGCTCCTTGTCATCAAGCTTTTCAATTGCCGAAAGGCCTTTGGCAAGAATTTCTCCGTGGCTTCTGTGTGAACCGAATATATAGTCGTCCTTATCCAGTATATAAGCCTGGCCTACAACAGATGCCTCCTGACCTATTGAAAGGTGGGCAGGGCCCGGATGGTTATACTGAATTCCGTTATACTCATTGGTAGTTTTTATCAGGTTCAGCATTGTTTCAAATTCACGGATAACAGTCATATCCCTGTAAATTCTTAGGAAATCTTCCGTTGAGAAATTTGCTTTTTCTTCTTCAATTGTCTTGCTGTACTGGTTTACCGGTATGTCGGTAAACTTTATCCATCCGCTTTTTCTTATTTCATTCGGACAAATATATTGTGATTTTGGCATAATTTTCCCCTCCTGTGATTAAATCTCGAATATCGCTTCACGTATTATTTCGCAAACTGTCGGATGCGGGAAGACGAGCTCCTTAATGTCCTCAACCCTCATCTCAGTTTCTATCATAAGGCCTGCCCCGTAGATTATTTCCGAAGCATAGCTGCCTATCATGTGCACTCCTATGAGCTTCCTGTATTTTTTATCTATCAACACCTTGCAGATGCCGTCACCGCCCTCATTCTCCGCAACATACCTGCCGCTGTACATCATGGAGATTTTCACTGCCTCATAATCTATCCCCTTTTCCTTTGCAGATTCTTCCGTCTCGCCTACACACCCCACTTCCGGATTTGTGTAAATGACTGAAGGTATCGCATTGTATCTAATTATATCCTTCTTGCCAAGAATATTGTTGATGCAGACCTCAGCTTCCCTGTAAGCTGTGTGGGCAAGCATTGAAAATCCGTTCACATCTCCTGCTGCATACACTTCGGGTACATTGGTCTTACCTTTCTCGTCAGTTTTAATCCTTCCCCGCTCTATTTCCACGCCTATTTTCTCAAGACCTATTCCGTCGGCTACCGGCCTGCGGCCTATGCTCATAAGGACCTTGTCCGCTTGTGCGGTGAATTTCTGCCCATTTGACTCGTAAACCACAGCACCTTCCTGAATTTCCACCACCTTAGCCCCCAGCTTGAACTCCACGCCTTTCTTCTGGTAGTTCTTAAGGAGAATGTCTGATATCTCCCTGTCTGTGTAGCCGGCAATATGGTCCAGCATTTCAATAACCGTTACCTTACTGCCCGCAGAATTGAAATAGGATGCCATCTCAAGGCCAATAACTCCGCCTCCGACTATGACCAGTGAAGCTGGAACGGTTCTCAAATCAAGGATTTCTCTGTTGGTCAGCACATATCCCTTTTCAATGCCTTCCTTGGTTCCCGGTATAGGAGGTATAACCGGCATGGACCCGGTCGCTATCAGCAATCTCTTCCCTGTATAGGTTTCATTGTTTGCCTTCACCTCATAGCCCTCACTGTTCCTGCCTGCTATTTCTCCAAATCCCTCTACAAGAGTAACCTTGTTCTTTTTAAGCTTTGCCTTTATGCCTGTAACCAGCGTTTTCACCACTTTGTTTTTTCTGTCAATTACAGCTTCATGGTTTAATGCGGCATTACTTACAGTTACACCGTATTTCTCTCCATGTCTGGCAGCATCAAGCACTTTTGCGGAATACAGCAAAGCCTTAGACGGAATACATCCTTCATTGAGGCAAACGCCTCCTACAAATCTTTTTTCGATCAGCAGGGTATTAAGCCCTTCATGTCCGGCTCTTTCAGCAGCCAGATAACCCGCCGGCCCCCCGCCGATTATGATTAAATCATATACCATTGCGATTCTCCCTTCGCCCTTTCATTAAGAGACATTCTTTACTTAACCAGCATTACGCTGAAGTTCTCAAGATTGTGCTTCAGTTCCTGCAGGAACCTGGCTGCCGGTGCTCCGTCCAAAGCCCTGTGGTCAAAGGTGAGGGACAATCCCATAGCAGGATAGAATTCTATTTCCCCGTCCACTTCCCTGGCTCTTTGAACTATTGTATTTACACCGAGAATAGCCGTCTGAGGAGGATTCAACACCGGGGTGAAGCTTTCAATGTCCAGTGTTCCCAGGTTGGTTACGGTAAAGCTTCCTCCCTTCAGCAGATCGGGATTGATGTTGCCTGACTGGCAGTCCTTAACCAGCTTTTTTACTTCCCTGGCAATATCATTCAGGGATTTGTGGTTCGCATTAAATACAGTTGGAACCATCAAGCCTCTTTCAGTGTCTACAGCTACACCCAGGTTTACATTCCTGAAATACAGCATTCTGTCATCAAGGAAGTGGGCATTCAAATCCTTATGATTCATAAGAGTTCTTGAGACCGCATACAAAATGATGTCATTCAGTGTTATATTTTCAAGCCCCAGCCTGTCTTTGCTATCCTTTAGCTTCTTCCTGAACTCCATAATATCTGTTGCATCAAAGGATGAGTTCAAGGTAAGCTGGCAGGTTGATGAAATAGAATGGTGCATTGCCTTGGCAATAACCTTTCTGATGTTGGTGAGCTTAACCTCTTCGAACATGGGGCCAGCTTCCTGTGCAGGCTGCATTGCTGCAGCATCAGAAACTTTAACCGTATTGAGATCGCCTGTGGTAATCCTTCCTCCGATACCCGTACCGGTCATAGTCTGCCCTGCAAATTCTCCTTTTGCTGCAGGTGTGGGCACCGGACCGGATTCCTTAAGGGTAATGATATCCTTCTCCACTATTCTTCCGTTTGGTCCGGAAGCTGCCGCATACCGGTAGTCAAGGGACAGCTTTTCGGCCAGATTCCTTGCTCTTGGTGAAATTTTAATTCTATCCCCCTCAACAGCTGTTACAGGAAAGGCCTCCTCTGATTTTTCTTGCGCGTGGGCTTCAACTGCAGCCGGTTTCTCTTCAACGGGCTTAGCAACAGCTTCCGCACCTGCATTTGGATTGAATTCGGCGGTGCTTTCCCCGGGGTTGCCTATTACGCATACATTTGTGAGACAAGGAACGTCATCACCCTCCTGGAAGAATACGTCAAGAAGTACGCCGCTTGCCTTTGCTTCCTCATCAAAGCTGGCCTTGTCTGTCTCGTAGGAAAACAGCAGCTCGCCTTCCCGAACACTATCCCCTTTATTCTTATGCCACTTTGCTATAATACAGCTTTCCACAGACTGACCCTGTCTGGGCATAATTACTGGTGTAGCCATATTTACCTCCTCTGAGTGTTAATATTTATCATTCTTGTGTTTAAATATAACATTTCATAAATATATTCTAACAACTTAAATGGTATAAGTCAACAAATTAAATTAACAACTATTTGATGTTGTATAATTATAGTTGACACAATGACCTCGAACAAATAATCTAAAAATAAGAAAATACGGAGGTTGTTTATGTCAGAAAATGCAAAGAGATTTGCCAAGCAGTATACAAAAGAATATAAAATAGAAGCTGTAAAGCTTGCTAGGGAGATAGGGAACTCAAAGGCAGCCAAAGAATTGGGTGTGGCAAAGAGCACATTAAGCCAGTGGGTAAATCAAGCTGATATAGGTGAAATAGATACCGGAGCAGGTACCCAAACTCCAGGCTCAGCAATGACCCAAGCAATGGAAATACAGCGGCTGCGAGCAGAGAATAAGGCTTTGGCGAAAGAAAATGCAAGATTGAAAAAAGAGAATGA
>JAOACY010000082.1 GCA_026417615.1 Clostridia bacterium | reverse complement strand
CATCCTTTCAACTAATCAAGCAAGGCAACCAACCTTGCAAAAAGCTTGCTGATATCATACGGCTTTGTAATATAGTCATCCATGCCAGCTTCCATGCATTTTTCCCTGAAGCCCGAGGTGGCATACGCTGTTACTGCCATTATCGGCGTATGCTTTTTCGTGTTTTTTTCATAATCCCTTATTTCTTTCGCAGCGGTTATTCCATCCTTTACAGGCATTTGCACATCCATTAAAACAATATCAGGAGATTTTTCTTTAAAAATCTCGACTGCCTTTTCTCCGTTTTCCGCAAAATAAAGCTCAAGCCTTCTTCCTGCAAAAAGCTTTGTCAAGACAGTACGGCTCACTTCATCATCTTCCGCAATAAGTACTTTTTTGCCTTCCAAAAGATCCTGCGTTTTTTGATGGCTCTTTTCCTCAGGCATATTATTTTTAACATTTCCTGTTTTCATCTTTATCCTGAAATAAAAACAGCTGCCTTTGCCAGGTGTGCTTTCCACATTGATTGTACCCCCCATAAGCTCCACAAGGCTTTTTGATATTGCCAGGCCCAGCCCTGTTCCGCCGTAGTTTCTTGAAATGCTGCTGCTTTCCTGAAAAAAATCAGTGAAAAGCTTTTCTATTTTATTGGCTGGAATTCCTATTCCTGTATCAAGCACATTGAACTCCAAGGTGATTTCGCTGTCGCTTCTGCAAACCGGAATTACACCTACAGAAACGCTGCCTGCGTTTGTAAATTTAACCGCGTTGGATATGAGATTTGTCATTATCTGCCTTATTCTTGTGGGATCACCGATAAGCGCCTTGGGAACAGAGCTGTCAAAATTCACTTTGAAATCTACTCCTTTTGACTTTGCAGTATATCTGTAAAGCTCAGCTATTTCTTCAATCAATTCCCCAAGGTTAAACTCGATTTCCTCCAGCTGAAGCTTGCCCGCCTCTATTTTTGAAAAATCAAGTATATCGTTTATTAATTCAATTAAACTATTGGCTGAGCTTTTAAGTATTTTAACATAGCCCTCCTGCTCCGGGTCAAGCCCGGTCAGCATGAGGAGGTTTGCCATCCCTACGACGCCGTTCATCGGCGTTCTGATTTCATGGCTCATCCTGGCTAAAAATTTGCTTTTTTCCCTGCTTTTTTCCTCCGCCTTTTGCTTTTCTTTTATTAACAGTTCCTCAGATAATTTTCTGAAAGTAATGTCATTTAATATAATTACCGTGCCCCTGAATTTATCGCTTATATCCAACAATTTCATCAGCTTGACCTCGTAATAAAGTAAAGAACCCTTGAGGTTATATTCTTTTTCAATATACTCTATGCTATTGCTAGATTCATAAAAGCGTCTTGTTTCCTCCTCGAGCCACAAGAAAGGCATTCCAAGGCCGGACAGACTGTAATATACGCTGCCGGGATTATCAGGCTGAACAAATACCTCTTTTGCGTTTTGGTTCATGTTCATTACCTTATTTTCCTCATCCAGTATTATTACGGGAAGAGGCATGCTTTCAAACACGGTAAGGTACTTGTTTTTTTCATTGGTCAGAAAACGGTTCGCCTGCTGCAATTCAGCCAACAGGCTGCTATTTTCCATTGTGCCCCATTCTTTGACAATCGCAAGCTCAATCCGGTCAAAGCACCTGCCTACAAAAAGCTTGAAATATTCCTCCTCCTGCCTTTCAAATCCTGAGCCGGCAATCAGATCCTGATATGCCTGCCGATAATATTTGATTAAGCCAAGGAACATGGTCAAGGTAATACCCCTTTGGCGATGCTTTTTTGCCTCGACAATTCCGAAATTGGTAACAGGATCATTCTCATCCTGCAATTCAGGTGAAAGCTCGGGAATTTCGCTATAATATTCGATTGCGCTTATAATGGAGGTGTTCAATCCAAAAATCGAAACTCTCCAGGCCTCCCTAAGCGTGGAAGTATATTGGGCATAACCGGTTTTTTTAGCATAACTGACCACGCAGTCAATCAGTTCATCCTCACTGGCTTGCAAAAGGAGACTCAGCTTATTCATACACTATACCTTCTTTGTTTTTTATATTTATATAATTTATATAAGTTGCAGCTTTTCCAGCACCTGCCTGAGCTTTTCAAGATCGATTGGCTTCCAGGCATAAGCCTCGCAGCCGTAATCGTATGCTTCCATAACAGTTTTTTTATCGTTTAGCGCAGTAGTCATGATAATTTTAACCCGTCCTGTTTCTGATATCCCCTTTTGCTTTTCAATATCCCTAATTGCCTTCAGCGCCTTTAATCCGTCAAGCTTTGGCATCATGATGTCAAGGCACACAAGGTCATAGGGCTTTTCTTCATTCAAAGCCTCCAGAAAGGCATCCAGTGTTTCCAGGCCGTCCACTGCAATATCGCATTCCCCGAACTGTCCCAAATATTTTTGAAGCACCTTCCTGCTTGGAAGATCGTCCTCGGCAATTAGTATCCTCATCATTTGGCTCTCCTTTATCTTGCTTTAATTTACGTTATAGACATTTATATCTAATATTTACCGAACTCACTGTCGCTTAATACAATTCTTTTTTGTCCTGCCGGGGCGGCTTGTCTTAATGCCTGACTGCTCTCGTAACGCGCTGTTTGCTTATTTGACAAGCCTTCAAGCATTTTAAGCATATCCGGCTTAATTTCTTCATCACCGCTGTATCTTGAAGCGTTAGCTTTTCTTTTAAGCTTGAACCTCATTACCTGTTCTTTTAAAAGCTCCGCCTGGCTTGCAAGCTCCTCGCTCGCAGCAGCGCTTTCCTCGGAGGTGGCGGAATTTGTTTGGACGACCTGGGATACCTGCATAATTCCCTGATTAATCTGGGCTATTCCCATGGCCTGCTCGTTTGACGCTGTAGCAATATCGGCAACAATGCTTGTAACCTTTGTTACCCCTTCAACTATCATATTGAGGGCGCTTGCCGTCTCATTTGCAATTTTTGTCCCGCCTTCAACCTTTTTGATAGAACCCTCTATCATTGCCGTTGTTTCTTTTGCCGCACTGGCAGACCTTGCCGCGAGGTTCCTTACCTCCTCAGCCACCACGGCGAAGCCCTTGCCGTGCTGGCCCGCCCTCGCCGCCTCCACAGCGGCGTTCAGCGCCAGGATGTTTGTCTGGAAGGCAATTTCATCTATTACTTTTATGATTTTTGATATGCTGGAGGATGCATCATTAATTTCGTCCATGGCCTTAAGCATTTCCTTCATCTGCAGGTTGCCTTTTACTGCATTGTCCTTTGCGGCTTCAGCCAAGGAATTTGCCTGATTGGCATTATCTGCATTCTGTTTTGTCTGCGAGGATATCTCCTCAAGCGAAGCGGTCAGCTCTTCAATTGAGCTTGCCTGCTCAGTAGCCCCCTGCGAAAGCGCCATGCTGGATTCCGACACCTGTTTTGAGCCTGAAGCCACCTGTTCGGCAGCAGAGTTTATATTTGACATCACTTCATTAATATTATCGGACATTTGAATAAAGGCTTTTGCCAATAATCCTATCTCATCCTTGGAGTCAATGTCAATATTAACATCCAGATCTCCCGCAGCTATTTTCTGTGAAGCTGCCAAAAGCTTATTGATTGGGTTTCTGATCGAGGATGCGATAAATAATCCTAGCATGACCGCAATAAGCATTCCGCCCGTTAATATGATTATTGTCTGAGCCGTGGCTGCATTTGCTGTTTTTGTGTTTTCCTCGGCCGCTTTCTTCGCTGCTTCCACTTTTATTTCAACAAGCCTTCTGTAATCACTTTCCATGAGTTTTCTGACATTTTCACCATCACCCTTCAAAAGCGACAAAGCCTGTGCTTTATTCCCTGCTTTTGCCATCTTTAATGTTTCATTTATAATTGAATCGTATTGCTTTTTTCTGTCAAACAAATCCCTCACCAGCTTTTTGCCCTCTTCTGTTAAAAGTGTTTTTTGATGGCTCGCAAGGTTAATCTCGAATTCTTGGTTTCTTTCCTTTATCCTGTTCTCAAAATCCGCTATTTCAGCTTCACTGTCGGAAAGGAGAATATCCTTTACATTATTCCTCATTCTCTGATATGATTCTACAATAATTATTAATTCTCCCAAGGGAGCAGTCATTTTTTCATACATTTGTGTGTCAAGGTCATCTATCGTACGGATATTTAAAACCCCGATAACACCTATCACGCCTGCGATGGCTGCAACAATAAAAAAAGCAATAATAAGCCTTGTTCCTATTTTCATATTATAATACCACTTCATTTTTCCTTCCCCCAATCAAATTAATTTTTCCAGGCATTCCATATCGTCTTCATTTATGAGCCTGTCGCAATCCAGAATAAGCTTTACTTCACTTCCTGCCTTTCCGATACCTTTTATATACCTGTTCCCGCCCTTGCTTATTTCCGGCGGGTTGACAATTTCTGCCTCAGGTATGAGCAGAACCTCCGATACCGTATCCACAATAAACCCGATGGACACAGCTCCAATATCAACCACTATAATGCATGTCCTGTCGTTGTAGTCTTTGAATGGCTTTTTGAATCTGAGCCTGACATCCATTACAGGGATGATTTTCCCCCGAAGATTAATAATTCCACGTATGTACTCGGGAAGCTCCGGCACCTCGGTTATCGGCTGTATGCCGATAATCTCTGTTACGAACCGGATTTCTATGGCATATGCCTCGCTCCCTATACAAAAGGTAAGATACTTGTCCTTCTGCGTATCCTCCTGCTCCCCAAACACAGCTTGCATTTCTTCGCTCATAATCTCAACTCCCTTCGTTTTATTTTTTGTTTCTCTCCTTCTGCATCCTTTCTTTTAAAAGCCCCCCGATATGTATAATAAGGCTTATGCTGCCGTCGCCCAGAAGCGTGCAGCCTGAAAGTCCAGGGATATCACGCCTTCTTTTTATATAATCCGGTAAAGCCTTCACCACCACCTGCTGCTGACCGAGCAACTCGTCAGCAAATATGCAGGCAGTTTTTCCTTCCTGTTCCGCCATTATGAGTATACCTTTTGTAAAATCCTTTACATCCGTTTCAACCTTGAAGCGCTCATGAAGCCTTATTATAGGATAGCACTGACCCCTCACCATAATCATTTCATTTCCGTCAGGGTCTGAAATGAGCTGGGATTCCACTGGTCTGAAAGACTCCCTGATTGAATTTATCGGTATGGTGTACCTCGCCTTCCCCACTCCAATATTCATTCCGTCAATGATTGCAAGAGTAAGAGGAATACGCAAAGTAATTGCAGTACCTTTGCCTTTAACGCTGTCTACGCATACAGTTCCCCCTACGGCTTCAATATTCTTGAGAACTACATCCATGCCTACGCCCCTGCCTGAAAATTCCGTGACAGCTTCTTTTGTCGAAAAACCAGGCAGCATTATCAAGTTAAATATCTCTCTGTCTGTCATTCCTGCGTCTTTGTTTATCAATCCATTCGTTACGGCGCGTTCCAATATCTTCTCACGGTCAAGCCCCTTGCCGTCGTCCTTGATAGTAACCACCACGTCGCTGCCCTCGTTTCTGGCCTCCATAAGGATGCTTCCCTCTCTTGGCTTTCCGCATGCTTCACGCTGCTGCGGCGTTTCAATGCCATGGTCTATTGCATTTCTCACAAGATGCATGAGCGGATCGGACAAGTGATCTATAATATTCTTATCTACCTCAGTCTCCTCTCCGGCCACCAAAAGCTTGACTTCTTTTCCAAGCTTTTTGCTCATGTCCCTCACAATCCTGTGCATTTTATTGAAGGTAGCGGCAACAGGAAGCATGCGAATTGACATGACTATGTCCTGAAGCTCGTCCGTAAGCTTGGCAAGCTGTCGGGCTGATTTGTTGAAATTATCCAGCTGAAGGCCTTCCAGATCGGGATTGTGGGTTACCATAGACTCGGCTATCACAAGCTCCCCCACAATATCCATAAGCTTGTCCAGCTTCTGAATGTTGACGCTTATCAAATTTTGCCTGATATTCCTGGCGGAATCTTCTGTTTCCGAAGCCTCAAAGCTCTTTCTTTCACCAGTCCGAGTTTTTTCAGCATTATCCTTATCAGCAGGAATGCTTTCGGATTCAGGTTCCGAAATAAGAAGGTCAAATTGTTCTGTTTCCTTTAGCTCTACCTGCTTTACAAAAAGCGCTTCGTTAAGAAGCTTCAAAAGCTCCTCATAACTCAAGTCAGAAACCATATAAATAGTGAAGCCGTTTTTAACTATATACTCCCGGCTTGAGTCATTATTAAAAAGATCCTCCGGCAAATGGCAAATCTCACGGCAATGCTCCTTCAGGTTGTGTACCACCGTAAAGGCTCTGATATTCTCCATTTGGCAGTCATCAGCAAAGAAGATTTTCGCTGAATATTTCTTTTCTGGCCTTTGGTTTGCTTCATATTTGCTTATGTAAAATTTTTGAGCTTCTTGTTCTTCTTTTTTATCCTTGAATCTGCTTGCGCATTCTTGCTGTCCGCTTGAATGGCCTGTTTTTTTTATTTCCTCCAAATATTCCTTTATCCTCTCCGCAAGCGGCGCTTCATCCTCGTCGGCAGGCTTGCCGGCTTCAATCAGGCATATCTGGCGCTTTATAAAATCCATTGCAGCAAAAATCAGATCGCATATTTTTGTACAATCAAAATGCTGCGGATATTTTTCACGTATAAAATAGAACAGGTCTTCAACATTGTGCGAAACAGAAGCTATATTTGAAAACATCATCATAGCCGATGAGCCTTTGATCGTATGCATGATACGGAAAATTTCATTTATATTGTCTTTTGATATGCCGCAAGCTTTTTCGCAATTCAGCAAAATCTCCTCAAGCTGTTCCATCAGCTGATTAGCTTCAAAAATATACATCTCGAGCATTGGCTCCCTGCAATAATTTACAAAATCCGACATAGCTCCACCTTTCCTTTCAAAGCTTGTGCAATACCCATTCTAACCTCTTCATAACTGCTTCCTTCAAGCTAAAACTGTAATCCTCCATTTTCCACTTGAAAACAGCCGACCAAATAATTCCAAGAATAATTTCCGACAAGTCTTCCGATGCAATATCATTTGGGATCTCGCCTTTTTCCTGTCCTTGGTCAATCAGTCTTTTGATTAGCTCATAACGTCGTTTCATAATATTCTGCATCTTTTCACATGTAGTTTTCTCGTATTTGAAAAAATCATAAGAGATCAAAACGGTGGCAAGCTGAGGGTAGCTCTGATAATAACAGGCATAAGTTTCCGCAAAATATATGACAGCTTTTTTTGACTCAATTTTTTGCTCTTTGATGGTACTTTCAATTTGCTCGTCAAATATGGCAAAACGTTCCAAAATAGCCATCATTATGTCCCGCTTGCTGTCAAACTGCTTGTATATCGCCGGCTCCGTAATACCCTCTCTTTTTGCGAGCTCTTTTGTGGTTAAGGCTTGTATGCCACCTTCTTCAAGGATGTCTATAGCAGAAATGATCAATTTCTCTTTTCTTTTCAGATACTCTTTATATATAGTTTTCATCCCCTCACAAATGGTAGGTTAGTGTTAACTCACCATTATTATATAAAAAAATGTATTATAATGTCAATACGAAAATTAAATTTTATTGACATTGTAATACATTTTTTGCAAGCGTTTGTGCACAGCTTCAGCCTAAAGCCTTAAGCCATAAATTAAGCATAAATGTGCTTCCTTTTCCGTACTCGCTTTGTATGCTGATTTCTCCCCCCAAAGCCTCCGTAAGCTTTTTTGCTATAGCCAATCCAAGCCCTGCGCCCTGAAACTTTTTTGTATAGGTGTTGTCTAATTGGTCAAACGCATTAAACAGCTTCTCCTGCTCCGACTTCAAAATCCCGATTCCAGTATCTCTTACCGAAAAGGTTATCCGTGTTTGACTTGCGTTGTATTGCAAATACTCCTCTTTTTTTACACTTATTTCAACAAAACCCTGCTGGGTAAACTTTACGGCATTATCAAGGAGCTGCTCCAATATCAGGCTTATCTTTGCGCCATCCCCTAAAAAAGCATCCGGCAAGTCAGCTGAAATGCTTGATTTAATGCTGATATTCTTTCTTAAGGCTTGAGCCTCAATGTGGCCAAAGGCATTTGCAACTATTTCTCTTAGCTTAAACGGCGCCTCATTCAAGCTGATGCTACCCGCTTCGATATTTGAAAGATTTATTAGATTGTCTACAATAGCCATCATCCTTGTGCCGGAAGCTTTCATCGTATCCACGATTTCTTTTTGCTCCTCGTTAAGCTCCGTCATTTCAATAAGCTGGAGCATGCCGAAAATACCGTTCATAGGAGTCCTCAATTCATGGCTCATGTTTGCCAGAAACCTTGTTTTTACAGAATTTGCAGCTTCCGCTTCCTCCTTGGCGCAAAGCAGCTCCTGCTCGTACCTCTTTCTTTCTGATATATCAGTGTGGGAGCCTGCCATTCTGTAGGGAATTCCGTTTTCGTCACGAAAAGCTTCCCCTTTTGCAAGAATCCATACATAATGCCCGTCTTTATGCTGCATTCTGAATTCCAGATCAAATTGACTGGTCCTGCCCCCAAGGTAGTCTTCTATAAAGTCTGTTACCCTTTGCCTGTCCTCCTTATGCAGCTGTTTAATGAAAGCCTTGAATTCACATGGGAACTCGTCATCCTTATAGCCGATAATCTCCTTCCACCTGGGAGAGAAAAACACCTCGTTTGAGCGAAGATCCCAGTCCCACAATCCGTCCCTGCTTCCTTTGATGGCAAGCATGTACGCTTCCCTGCTTTTGTCACGTTCTTCCTCAGCTTTCTTCTTCTCTGTTATGTCAAAGGCAATCTGCAGATGAGCAGGCGTTCCGTCAATCCATTCTATAATCTGATCCCAGCAGGCATACCATTTGCCTGTTACGCTGTTTTTGTTCTCCCAGCTGTAAACACCTGATCCTTTTACATTTTTGCAGTCCATTGATTTTAATATACAAAAATCGCAGGGCTTATCCTTTTCTTTCTGTACAACCTCCCAGCACCTTTTCCCCTGAACGGGGCCAAATTCCTTAACGCCGTGCTCGTTCATGAACAAAATCTCATATGTATCTAGCTTTGTGACAAAAACCAAGGCCTGCATGCTGTTTAATATATTGATAAGCCTGAAGTTTGAATCCTTTATTTCGTTTTCCGCCTTTGCGCGGGAAAGCAGCAGGCCCACCTGACGCGTATAGATTTCCACAAGGTGCCTGTCCGCAAGCTTCTTTTCTTTATCCATTATTATGGTAAAATCGCCGATGATTTTATTTTCTTCGTATATTGGCGCCAAATATACTTCGCCTGTATTGATTATTCTCTCAATCATAAATAATAAACTCGGCTTTATCACTCTAGCAGCAAGCTCTGAAAGGGAGTTGAAACGGCACACCATGCTTTGCTTGAAGCATTTGTCCCGCACCGGGTCGTATTTCCACTTTTGGCCTATGACATTAAACCCAAGAATCTCGGAGGCTTTAGCTATGGATTTTTTAAATCCGGTAACCGCAACAGTTGTAAAGCATTCCTCATCCTTTAAATACAGATTCAATATGACATGCTTTGCGCCTGCAAGTTCAGCAAGATTTTCGGCAATCCTCTGATAATCCGGATTACCGTTTTTATGCTGAAGAAAATCTTCGGAAAAAGCCACCATTTTCATTTCGTTTGTAATATCGGTTACCCTTGTGATGAAATATCCCTTATTTACCGAATATGCATTTACCCTGTACCATTTCCCGATATTTTGCGAATACTCCTCGAACTCAACTTGACCTTCATTCAAGGCAATTTCTCCGTAACAGCTTATCCAGTCGAACTTTTCATTTTTAATTCCGGGGAGAACCTCAGTCACCCTCCTTCCGATGATTTCGGAAGCCTTAAGGCCTGTCATTTTCTCAAAAGCAGCATTGGCATCAAGAAATTCATAATCGCAGGGCTTGCCTTTATTATCCAGAATTATTCTATGATATGCATATCCTATAGGGGATTTGTGAAGAATTTCCTTATAGGGCTCAAGTTCCATCAATTACACACCCCTCGCTTTGGAATCGGTGATAACTACTTGAATTATTTTAAGGAATATTGTGTAATATATACTTCGATACTGCTTAAGAAATTCCTTCAGAAATTTAAAAAAATGTAGTAATTTGTGTAAATTTGTAGTATTTTTAGAATTATTATAACAAATGAAACTCCTTGGAAATTTCTGAAAAGCAGATATTCCCAAGGAGTTTAGCATTTGTATTCTTAATGCAGCTTATCTGTTATCAATAAGCTCCGATTTTACAAGAAGATTCCTTACTATTGTAGCCACCTCTGCACGTGTAATGTAGTCTTTCGGTGCAATAATACCGTTCGGTC
>JAOACY010000061.1 GCA_026417615.1 Clostridia bacterium | reverse complement strand
GGAATATATCCTTGAGGCAGAGCTGCCAGGGGTTAAAAAGGACGAAATCAACCTGGAGGTTCATGACGACAGACTGACAATCAGCGTGAAGAAGGATGAAAAGGCAGAGGAAAAGAAGGATAATTACTTAAGAAGGGAAAGAAGAACAAGCTCTATGGTCAGGTCTTTTTCCATTGAGAATATTATCAGCGACAAGATTACGGCAAAGCATGAAAATGGTATTCTCACACTGATACTCCCAAAAAAGGAAGAAACCAAACCCAAGGGAAGGAAAATCGATATTTCATAATTACTGCCCGATGTATGTTGGAAAGACTGCAAGCCCCTTTATCTTCATGATAAGGGGTTTGCAGCTATATAAAGTATACATAGGTTAAGAGAGGTGATAGGCATGAGGTTTTTCAGTAAAAGACTCCTAAAAAGAGGCTATGACAATTATGAAAAATTTATGAATTTTAACTCTGCTTACAGAAGGGATGGTAAATATGATGACCGGAGCAGGGATGGCAGAAGAGTGTACAGGACTGTCGCTTTGGTGCTGGTATGCTGCATATTGACAAGTCTTATGGTGGGTGGCGGATTATATATGAAGCTTTCCAACGATATAAAAGAGCTAACCATGCTGTCAGCAAACCAGGCAAAAGCGGATACGGTTATAGGGAATAGAGCGGTAAACCTTGAGAGTGCATTGAAGCTTGCATCAGATAACGGCTCTTCTGTTACTAATATAGCAAAGAAGGTCGGGCCTTCCATTGTTGGTATAAGAATGCTGACACAAAGCCCGCGAAGCTGGTATTTTGATGATGAAATGGCTCAATCCAAGGCTGAAGGCTCGGGGATTGTAATAACCGCAGATGGATATATAATGACTAACTACCATGTTGTTCAGTATGCTGACCCGAAGAATTCGAGAAGCAAAAATACGACACTGGAAGTATTTTTGGCTGATAAACGGCAAGCAAAGGCAAAATTTATCGGTGGCGATCCCAAAAATGACCTTGCGGTGATAAAAATCGATATGGATAATTTGACGGCGGCAGAACTCGGAGACTCAGCAACCCTTGAGGTCGGCGAGCTGGCAGTTGCAATCGGAAATCCATTAGGCCTTGAGTTCCAGGGTTCAGTAACTGCAGGTGTAATCAGTGCTCTTAACAGAACTGTGAGCGTTGATGACAAAACCTTGAACCTGATCCAGACGGATGCTGCCATAAATCCTGGCAACAGCGGCGGTGCTCTTGTCAATTCAAGAGGGCAGGTTGTTGGAATCAATACAGTGAAAATATCGGTTTCAGGTGTTGAGGGACTTGGATTTGCCATTCCCATCAACGATGCGAAGCCCATTGTCGACCAATTGATGATGTTCGGGTATGTCAAGGGCAGACCATTTATAGGTATTTCAGGAAGAGAAATTACAGATGCAATTGCACGCCAGTATGATCTTCCGGTAGGTATCTACATTCTTGAGGTTACACCTGACAGCGGTGCTGCTAAAGCAGGAATTCAAAAAGGAGATATTCTTGTTTCAATAGCAGGCAAGGATGTACGCACCATGAAAGAGGTGGACAATATCAAGAAGAACTATAAAGCGGGAGACAGTGTAGATGTTACGGTGGTCAGAAATGGCAGTAAGGTGAAGCTTTCGCTAACCTTCTCAGAAGAACGCTAATAACGGACGGCTTCACCAAAAGAAATCCTCTATTACTGCTTTTAATGCACCAGGGGATGAACAAAGCCGGATAATTAGCCAGGCATGTGATAGGAGGGAGGTATGCTTATGGATATGTATTATATAATCCTTGTATTGTCGGCATTTATATTTTCGTTGTTTGCCCAGTTCAAGGTAACAAGTATATTTAGAAAATACAGCGATATGCCCAACAACCGGTATATGACAGGAGCACAGGCCTCTAGAATGCTCCTTGATCGTCACGGTCTTTACGATGTTGGTGTGGAACCTGTCCCAGGAGAGCTGACCGACCATTACGACCCCAGGACCAAGACAGTAAGGCTGTCAGAGAGTGTATATTACAGCACGTCTCTGGCAGCCCTCGGGGTTGCCGCCCATGAAACAGGACATGCAGTCCAGCATGCAGCAGGGTATATGCCGCTGGTACTAAGGAGCAGCCTTGTGCCTGTTGCAAACATAGGCTCGGCAGTGGGACCGTATCTTGCTATGTTTGGACTGATGCTTAACATGCCGTATCTGTTACAGCTCGGGATCATTCTTTTTATTGGAGCTGTAGCCTTTTACCTCATAACGCTTCCGGTTGAGTTCAATGCCAGCAAGAGGGCTATACAAATGCTGAAGGGTGAATATGTATTGAATTATGCTGAAGTACAGCCGGTAAAGATAGTGCTGGGAGCCGCGGCAATGACATATGTTGCATCTGCCGCAGTAGCAATGGCAAACCTTATTAGGCTGGTGCTTCTGGCAGGAAGCCGGGATGAGGAGGCATAAAATATATTGATGCATACAAAATATATATGGTATGGTTCATAAACAAAACGGAAGGAGGTGTACTTCATGCAGTACAAGGATTACTACAGCATCTTAGGACTTGATAAAAATGCTTCCCAGGAGGATATAAAAAAGGCCTACAGGAAGCTTGCAAAAAAATATCATCCTGATACCAATCCCGGAAACAAGCAGGCAGAGGAAAAATTTAAGGATGTCAACGAGGCATACGAGGTCTTGAGTGACCCTGAGAAGAGAAAAAAATACGATAATTTCGGTAATGAATACAATTTCCAGAACGGCTATGATTTTGACCCGTCACAGTTCGGGTTTGGAAAGAATGTAAAGTATGAGTTCAGGACAGGCGGAGGAATGGATCACAGCGACTTCTTTAATATGTTTTTTGGAGGAGGCTTTGATTTTGACAGCCTTTTTGACCACGCAGGGATGAATAAAAACAAAAGGCACTCTGCGTATAAAGGAGAGGACATAGAGGCTGAATTGGAAATTACTCCGGAGGAAGGCTTTCACGGAGCGGAAAAAAAGATATCAATACGGGGCCATATGGGAGTCAAAAATCTGTCTTTTAAAATACCAAAGGGTGTGAAAGACGGACAAAGAATAAGGCTTCAAGGACAGGGAGAGGAAGGCCTTAACGGAGGCCAAAACGGGGATTTGTTTCTTAATATAAGAATAAAACCCAGTGAACGCTTCACTCTTGAAGGTAATGATTTGACAACTACATTGAATATAATGCCGTGGGATGCTGCCTTAGGCAGCGAGACATCGGTTGATACCATAGATGGCAGGATTTTGGTCAAGATACCGGCAGGAATACAAACCGACAGCAAAGTACGCGTTGCAGGGAAAGGATATGTGGACGGGACGGGTAAAAGAGGTGATTTGTACCTGAAGGTGAGAATCGTAAATCCAAGCCATATAACGAATGAAATGAAGGGACTTTATGAAAAGCTAAGACAGGCATCAAAGGTCAGGACAATGTAATAATATGTCACATTTTCAATTAAAATTATTTTCAAAATTACCATTGTACTAATAAAAGAATAGGGGGAATTAAGCCATGAATATAGAAAAATTCACAGAAAAAGCCCAGGCTGCGCTTTCTGCAGCACAGGACATCGCAGTTAGAATGGGTCACCAGCAGGTGGACGGGGAGCATATCCACCTTGCGCTCGCAGCCCAGGAGGATGGTCTTATTCCAAAGCTTATAGGATATATGGGGCAGGATATCCAGCTATACGCAAGGGACATTGAGACAGAGCTTGAAAAGCTTCCGAAGGTGCACGGGGCTTCCAGCATGTATGCCACAAGGCGCTTCAATGAAATCCTCATTCATGCGGAGGATGAGGCAAAGCGGTTCAAGGACGAATATACAAGCGTTGAGCATATCTATATGGCCCTGCTGAAGGAAAAGAACACTCCTTCTCAGGCAATATTCAAACGTTACGGAATTACACTGGAGAAATTTATGGGTGCTCTTGGCAAGGTTCGGAGCAACCAGAGAATTACATCAAAAAATCCCGAGGAAACCTATGATGCCTTAAAAAGATTCGGGCGTGACCTTGTGGAGCTTGCCAAGAGCGGCAAGCTTGACCCTGTTATAGGCAGGGACGCTGAAATCAGGAGGGCGATAAGGATACTTTCCAGAAGAACCAAGAATAATCCCGTATTAATCGGCGAACCGGGTGTGGGAAAGACTGCCGTAGTGGAGGGCCTCGCGCAAAGGATATTGAAAGGGGATGTGCCGGAGGGCTTAAAGGATAAGACGATTTTTGCGCTCGACATGGGTGCCCTGATTGCCGGAGCGAAATACAGGGGAGAGTTTGAGGAAAGGCTGAAGGCTGTTCTCAATGATGTCAACAAATCCAACGGGAGAATCATTTTATTTATAGATGAGCTCCACAATATAGTGGGGGCAGGAAAAGCAGAAGGCGCAATGGACGCGGGCAATATATTAAAGCCAATGCTGGCCAGGGGAGAGCTCCGATGCATCGGAGCAACCACTCTGGATGAATACAGGAAATATATTGAGAAGGATGCAGCCCTTGAAAGAAGGTTCCAGCCAATTCTGGTTGATCAGCCTACAGTGGAGGATACTATTTCCATATTAAGGGGGCTTAAGGAGAGGTTTGAAATTCATCATGGGGTAAGAATAACAGACAGTGCCATTATTGCGTGCAGCGTCTTGTCCAACAGGTATATAAGCGACCGATTCCTTCCCGACAAGGCAATTGACCTTATGGATGAAGCTGCTGCTATGATAAGGACCGAAATTGACAGCATGCCCACGGAGCTGGATGAAATCCAGCGGCGCATCATGCAGCTGGAAATTGAGCGGCAGGCGTTAAAAAAGGAAGAGGACGAGGTTTCAAAAGAAAGACTTTCAGCGCTGGAAAAGGAAATCTCATCTCTTAAGGAAAAATGCGACAGCATGAAAGCCCAATGGGAGCTTGAAAAGGAAAAAATCAAAAGAGAGAAGGAATTAAAAGAACAGATTGAGGAGGTTAAAAGGCAGATAGAAGAAGCGGAAAGGTCATATGACCTTGACAAGCTGGCTGTATTAAAGCATGGAAGGCTTCCAGAGCTTTTGCGGAGCCTAGAGAAGGAAAAACAGAGTAAAAATACAAATGAAGGAGTCCTGCTTAAGGAAGAGGTTACCGAGGAGGAAATTGCCGAAATTGTTTCACGATGGACCGGCATACCTGTTACAAGGCTGGTGGAAAATGAAAGGGATAAGCTTTTGAACCTGGAAGAGCTGCTCCACAAGCGTGTTGTGGGGCAGGATGAAGCGGTCGCTGCAGTAAGCGATGCAGTAATCCGTGCAAGGTCCGGCTTGAAGGACCCGAGAAAGCCTATAGGCTCCTTCATATTCTTAGGCCCAACCGGCGTAGGCAAAACCGAGCTTGCCAAGGCGCTTTCCCAGGCTCTTTTTGACAGCGATGAAAACGTAGTGCGCATTGATATGTCGGAGTATATGGAAAAGCATTCCGTTGCCAGGCTGATAGGTGCACCCCCGGGCTATGTGGGATATGAAGAGGGAGGGCAGCTGACTGAGGCTGTGAGAAGAAAGCCCTACTGCGTAATCCTTTTTGATGAGATTGAAAAGGCTCACCCGGAAGTGTTCAATGTGCTTCTTCAATTGCTGGACGATGGGCGTCTTACCGACAGCCAGGGCAGGACGGTGGATTTCAAGAATACCGTAGTCATCATGACCTCCAACATAGGAAGTCAGAAGCTTTTGAACGGTATAGGCCCAAGCGGGGAGATAGATGAAAAGACAAGGGATTATGTAATGGGAGAATTGAACATGCACTTCAAGCCTGAGTTTTTAAACCGTGTGGATGAGGTTGTGCTGTTCAAGCCCCTAAGAAAAGAGGAAATAATCAAGATTATAGACCTGGCTTTGGCGGATATCCAGAGAAGGCTTAATGACAGGCGCATAGAGCTTAAGGTGTCAGAAGCGGCGAAGCAGTACATGGCTCAAAACGCATATAACCCAGTGTTTGGGGCAAGACCCGTAAAACGTTACATGCAGAAATTCATTGAAACAGAAATAGGCAAAAAGATTATCAGCGGCGAGGTCGGCGAGGGTAAAAAAATTAATATAGACGCTTTGGACAATATGCTTAGAATAAGTTTGGATTGATGTTTTTTTTATAATGGAAAAACTCAATAAAGAATAAAAATCTCGGAAAGCGAAAAAATAAATATAAAATAATAACCCAAGGAGTGATTATATGAGTCTTGTGCCATGGAACCCATTCAGGGAAATGGATAATTTCAGCAAGGATATTAGCGGTATGCTTGATTTTTCACCCTTCAGGCTTTTTGGAGGAATGAGCTCGCCTAGAGTTGATGTTTTCCAGACAGATACTGATGTGGTGGTTAAAGCAGAAATACCAGGAATATCAAAGGAAGATTTGAATGTATATGTTGACGAAAACTCGATAAGATTGTCGGGACAGTCCAGGAGAGATAATAAATTCAAGGACGAAAATGTTTACAGGACTGAAAGGTACTATGGGAGCTTCTCGCGTACAATACCCTTGCCTGTGGAAATAAAGTCGGAGCAGGCAAAGGCGGAATACAAGGATGGTATTTTGTCGATAACCGTTCCAAAGCTGGAGCAGTCCAAAGCAAGAGGCAAAAAGATAGATATTCAGTAGAATTACAATTCCTCAAATAGCAAGCCTTGAAGCTTAATTGCACTATATAAAAGGCTTGCTATTTTAAATAGTGTTTTTAAAATTTTGCTGCGGCAAATACTCTGTCTTTATTTAAAATTCTTTCTGTTATACTCGATTTCCTTGATGCTGCTGAATTTGGCATAGCAATAATCACCTTCGGGAAGCTTCCATATTGCTTCGCCATATCCAGGAACTTTTATGCCGCCCAAATCCTTGTAGCCTTTTATTGGTGTTGACCACATGGCCTTTTTCACAGAGCCGTCAAGCGGTATCATGTATCTGTCATCGGAAACAAAATCTATCAGCTCGCCTGCTTGATTGAAGAAGAGAGTTGCAGAAACCTTACATTCACCGGTGTTAAAGGTGGCTTTTACGGCAGCGGAATCAACAGTCTCCCAATCTATCCGTCTGTCAATGAGGGTAGCTGGCGCAAAGAAGCACATGTCGTTGAAAAGCGTGGTGGTATCACCAATTCTCATTTCCGGACCACTTGTGTTTAATACTGTAA
>JAOACY010000057.1 GCA_026417615.1 Clostridia bacterium | reverse complement strand
TCCTCGCACGCATCAATGTGACGTCGTGTCACATGATGCTCAAAATGCCATCCTTGGCATTTTGGCTTCAGAATTGCTGCAACATCGTCGAGCGATTTATTCATCTTGTTCCAAGAAAAGCTGTTTTTGCGGGAGAATCAAATATATCCTTATTTTAAAAAGATTCTACCGCAGAATCAAAAATTAATAATTATTTTGCTTTATGATTTCTGTTATTAAGCAAAATAGGAAGCAGCTGATATACACGCAGGAATTGAACACAGTCACTTACTGCTCGCTGCCTTTTTCCGTTTAAAAAGGGAGTTAGGGCGGTCAGAAGGTTAACCCTGGGATCACTGTTGGAGCTAAGCACTCTCAACACATCCTGCGCCCTGCTCAAAAACTCTGTATTGTTTGCTGGATCCAATGCTGGCGCCGCACTCAAGCTTTTATTGGCCGGAGCCTCATTTTGCGGTTGACTGGGGGTCTGGCTGCCCATTGAACTCCCTAGAATATCGAGCATTCCCTTTAGGGCTTCCGGCTTGCTGAGAATATCCATTGCCTGTTTTAAACTTCTGTCAAAATCGTCACTCATAGTTCACCCACCTAACTTGCCGGCTCTTTTTCGAGACGGTTTGAAGCAAGCAGCATTCATTTAATAATATCCTTAAGCTTGCCCTTGATTTCATCCCCGTGGCTTCCTATTTGCTTTAACATCTTTTCAATATCTGTGCTGGACAAATTTTTTATTGCATCAGGATTGATATTCATTTTATCGAGGGAAGCCTTTTCCGGGTTGTTTGCTTTTGCGCCCTGCTGACCGCCGCAGACGTTGGAAATCTGTTTTGCAAGTTCTTCCGTGTTTGCGTTTTTCAGAACATCCAGGGCTTTGCCCAGATTATCCTGGAGAGTCTTCTTATCCATATTGTTTAGAATATCGGCAAGTGTCTTGTTAAGGTCATTATTGCTCATGGAATCCTTCCTTTCATTTATTGGATTATATGTACTTCTTTCCCATACATTATATGGCGGAGGCCTTTTTTTGTTACAGTATATCTAGAAAAATTTTCTAATATAAATAAATATAATTGTTTTTAGGAGGCAGAATATGTTTAATGAAAATAATGCTGCAAATCTTGTGCTAAGCGGCGGAGGGGTCAAGGGCATCGCATTCATCGGAGCGTTTGAAACTCTTTCGGAAAGGGCGTGGCATTTCCTTAATATTGCAGGTGTTTCAGCGGGAGCAATTATTGGATCGATTCTGGCTGCCGGATATAGTCCTTTTGAATTGAGGGGAATTTTAGACAGCTTTGCTTTTGAAAAGATAAAAGCAGATGATATTGCAAAAAGAGTGCCTGTAATATCAAAGTATCTGTACTATGGCAACGGAATGCGCGAATATGAAGGCAATGATTATGATGAGCTTGAGTTTGTGAGACAATTGCTGAAAGGCTGTAATTCTTTGGAAGCCAGAGGGAATATTCTTGAGAGTATTTTAAAAATCTGCAAGCAGGGTTGCCTTTTTAACGGGGATTACCTGGAGGAATGGATTTCAGGCGTGCTTGCGCGCAAGGGCATAAGAACCTTTAAAGACTTGAGGGGCGGACAGGTGGACAGGGTTAACCCCTTGGGGTACAAAATGAGGATGACTGCAGTAGATGCAACAAGAGCCAAACTTGTTGTATTGCCGGATGATATGACTTATTACGGCATTGAGCCTGACAGCCTTGAAGTGGCAAAAGCTGTAAGGATGAGTACCAGTGTTCCCTTTGTATTTAAAGCGGTGGAGCTTAAGAGGAAGGACGGAGACAATGTTAAAACTCATTATTTGTTGGACGGCGGAGTTTTTGACAATTTCCCCTTTTGGCTTATTGACAGCAATTATCCCACAATTGGACTGAGGCTGACTGAAAGAAAGAGCATAATCAGTCTGGATACA
This sequence comes from Clostridia bacterium, assembly GCA_026417615.1. Taxonomy (GTDB): domain Bacteria; phylum Bacillota; class Clostridia; order Acetivibrionales; family JAFADI01; genus SKW22. Next base: position 4,872 of record JAOACY010000057.1, on the reverse strand, counting down.
CCTTTGAATATTCTAAAAAGGCTTATTTCAGCGGTTCATGATATTGGGGTTCCCCAAAATATAGCATTTGACAACAGGTATTGTATTAAAATTGACACTTCAGGCATATCTTTTCTTGATTTTGATTTGGATGAGGATGAAAAGAACCAACTTATCCGTTCCGGCAGAGAAGCGGTGTTAAGATTTCTTGATGGGGGAACCAGAAGAGCTGGAACCTCAAACTGGCATCCCTTGGGGACTGTGCTATTATTGGCGGTTCTTGTGTTGGGGCTTATGAACACAAAAAATGAGGCATGGTAATGCCTCATTTTTTGTAATTCTTTCGCTTTATGTAACTGCATAAGTTTATTTCAGCTTTCGGATGCATATCCGCCGCCAAAACCACCGAAGCCCAGTAAAGGAAGAATTATTAAGAGAATTAATATTATCCAGATTAAGTTTGGGCCAAAGAAGCCTGCTCCTGCGTATGCAAATCTTGAATCATCCATTTTAACATACTCCTTTCAATTTCCTTGATTTTATTGGCCAGCCAATACCATACTATTCAACTGATAAAAAATGTGTTACGGGAAAAATAAAAAATTTCAGGTAGATATGACTCTGTTTTTTTGTAACAAGAATTATATTGATTGAATATGATATAGAGGAATTAGTTAAGGTTATGTTGACCGGACAGCAGGAGGTGAAAAATATGGCAAATGACAGACCAGCAGCTGCAGCAGCTGCAGCAGTTACACCTTTTGGTGGTGGTATCGGAGGTTTTGGGTTAATATTAATCATCTTATTGATAATATTAATAATCCCAATGTTCGGATTTGGTTCCGGCTGTGGAGGATTCGCAGCTGAATAATCAACACTTGCTTAAGGAGGTTAAAGCCTCCTTTCTCTTTTTATACAGAGTGTAGAAATGGGGTAATTCTTATGAATGGATATGGATATTTATATGAATTGGCAAATGGCATATATGCAGCAGGAAGAATCGGCGAAGTAATCAATTCTGCAGGCAGCAAGCAGACCCGTGCTGCAGGAGGAGCTGATCCTGTTTGTGTCTTGGGGAGGATTCTGGAAATATTGTCCCAATATGCTCCTGAAAGACAAAGGGGCGTTTTGGGTGAAGCTGCCAAAAGGAGCAGAGTATGCAATGAAATTTACAGAAACCTTAACCAAAGCTTGAATACATATAGAAATGGCAGGCTTGATAGAAACAACCTTGTTAAGACACTGGCAATTATGCAGCCCTTGCTTGGCAAAAGGGAACGGGTGATTATTGACAAGCTTGTGAAATTAAATGATATTTTCAGCTAAAATATATTGCTTAATGTTTTAACTATATATTTTCTCTTATTGATATTATGCTTGCACTTGGGTAAAATGTAAGCATATTGTTTTGCTTTTTTGTGAGGGGGAAAATGTGAAGGCTGATTATATAAATCCTTTTTTAGGAGCCTGCAGCAAGATCGTCAATGTGGTTCTGGGGGAGGATTTGACACGTGGAGCACTGTCTGTAAGGGAGAGCCATGAGCTTTCGGATATACTTGTGATAATCATCGGTATTAAGGGAGACTTTGTTGGCAAGGTAACTCTTTGCTTCAAGCAAGAGATTGCCTTTAATATTGCATCGAATATGATGGGAGAAAGGATTTCCGAACTGGATGAAATGGCCAAAAGCGCCTTGGGAGAGCTGGCTAACATGATTCTGGGAAGAGCCAGCACGGTTTTTTCGAATAAGGGCATAAATGTAAGCATAAGTCCTCCTACCATAGTTCAGGCTGCAAAACTGTTTATAACTCCGGCATATGGCAGGATTATCAATATAGAGATGCAGCTTGGCAGCGGGGATGTCTTTGATGTTGAAGTGGAGATCGAGGGAAAGGAATAGACTATATGCGGGTAATTATCAGAAGACCGTTGTATTTTGCGGTATTTGCCATAATAATGCTTTTGGTAAGTATTTTCGAGTATAATATATTACTGCCTTTGCTGTTCGGCTTTTCTGCCATAGGAACGGGCAGCTTGCTTGAAGCTTTTCTTTCCTTTAATCAGTTTTTTTTTAATCTGGCAGCATCAATGGGTACATTTAACACCGGCATTATAAAAATTCTTATTTCAGCTGCAGCTGCAGCGGCTGGTATGGCAGCTTTGCTTTCGGGATTGTTTCAATTGGCCGGCAATGCTCTTGAAAATAAAGAAAAGCAAAAAGGAGAGTTCCAAGCAGGCATTAAAAAACACTTTTTTACAATCTTTTTGCTCAATTTGATTTTTATTCCGGTCTATAGTCTCTATATGGTATTTATTATGGTGGCTTGCATTCCGGCGGCCGCAATTTCAAGAATTGCGCTTTCAAGCAGGCCTGAGTTTATGGCGGCGGCGCTGCTAATCGATCTGGTTACCCTTGGCGTGGTATTCTTTACCTTTATGTTTTTGAGGCTATATACTTTATTTTGCTATCCGGCTGCTGTAAGCTCAGTGAAAAAAGTGTTTACAAGCGGCAAAACATTTGTTGACAATCATTTTTGGGTTGTTACGGGCCGCATGATTGTGTTCGACGCAGTGTTTTTTGCAGTTCAGGGAGGATTTATTGCGGCAAAGCTGGCAGCAATGCATAGGGAAGAAATAAATATATTCTATCTTTCAGGCCTGCTTTTAGCTGATTGGGCTTTTAAAACATTCTTTTTTGCGTGCTTTGCTTCTTTTGTGTTTTCAACGTATAAGGAAAGGGGACATTCCCGCTGAGGCAGCAATAAAAGGGAACACACCCCTCACGAGCATCAGGTCTTCCTTTTGCGTCAAGGTATGTCCCCTAAAATAATTACTTTGCGAAAACGTGCTTGCCTATTTTAATAACTATGGGTCTTGACCATATCCATTTGTTTGTTGCTGTTGCCGGATTCCAGTAGTATACGCAGCCACCGGTGGGATCCCATCCGCTTAACGCATCCCGGGCCGCCTTGTATTCCTCCTGTGTGGCGGGGAGGTTCATTTGGCCGTCCCTTACGGCATCAAAAGCTCCGGGTTGATATATGACTCCGGCAACTGTATTTGGAAATCTGCTGTCCCTGGTTCTGTTCAAAACAACGGCTGCTATTGCAACCTTTCCCACGTAGGGCTCACCTCGGGCCTCTCCGTGAACGATATGTGCGAGAAGGTTTTCATCCTTGCTGGTGGATACTCCTCTTGAGGCGGATGTTTTTTCACCCGTAGGAAGACCCAATGCGGCCAGCGTTTTCGGGCCTGCAATTCCATCAACCTTCAGGCCGTTCTTTTTTTGGAAGCTGCGAACCGCCAGGTAAGTCTTATATCCGTATTTTCCATCTACAATTCCCTTGTAGTATCCCCATTTATATAGCTTCGCCTGTATGTCAATAACCTCCTGGCCCCTGGAGCCATAATAAGAGATGGCATCCTGGGAATAGTTCAGCAACGCGTACAATTCATCTCTATATATCAGCGAAGTGCAAATTACGGCTGTAATCAGCATGGACACCACGCACAGCATAACAGTTTTTTTTCTCAATGTAATCCTCCTGTTCGGGAATTTTTAATAATGCTAAAATATTTTTTGTAATTTAAAGAAGAATATACATTGGGAAGGTGCTGTGTGTTTTTTGTACTGCAGCGTCAAAAAATATTGTTTCTGCAATAAAAACTAATAGCATAAGAACAGCTTTATTTGCCCACTCCGCATATGAAAAGGTAAATAAGTATTATTAAAAGAAAATCGTCCTCCAGGTCGTTTATGCCTTCCTGAAGCAGGAGAATAATAAGGCATATTAGAATCAGATCGTCAATATGTAAGCTTTGAAATATCCGTTGAAGAGTCCAAGGCTTGGACCTTGTTGCTTTTTCGTTGCTTTCATGAGGCGTTTCGGCCTCATTTGGGAGAGGTATCTGTTCAGTGCCTTTTTGAGCTGTTTGTGCAGCCTCGGTCTGTAAGCCGGGTCTTGGAGCCGGGTTTACAAGCCAGGGAACAGGCCTTCTGTATTTGTAAGGAAATCGCCTGTACAATTGAGTCTACCTCCCTTGAGTTTCGCTGCTTCTGTCGCTGTCTTCCATAAGCCTTGCCAGTTGAATCAACTGCAGCAGTCTCGTGCATCTGGAGAGCTTTCGCTGTCTTGTTGAATTAAGAAAGGGCTCTATGGCATTTATCAGATTAATTCCAGGGTCGTCATCCATGTTCAATCCATCAATGACTTGCCTTAAACGTTTTATATCGTTGAGGCCTGCATTATTTTCACTTGCGCTTTCCGTTGCTCTCTCGTTATAAGGGGAAGAATCCCCCTTGGCACTTGAAGAAGAGATAAGCGCCGACAGCAGATTAATAAGCTCATCAGGTATTTTATCCTGACCAAGCAGTTCCGCTATAAGATTCAACTTGCTGCCAAGGTCTTCATTCAAGTGGCATCCCTCCTCTTTAGTTAAATATATTCATTTTTTATTTAATAATGACTTGATTTTTTCCACTATCTCATGGCCTTGATCTCCCAAAAGCACAGATAGTCTGTCAAGATCAGAGGGCGTTATCTTTTGCTTCAGCTCTTCTACATTAATATTCATTTCCTTGAGCTTGGATTCATCGAATTCATTGATTTTCTGCACAAGCTCAACCTTATCCATTTTGTTTAGTTTTCTTGCCAATTCCTCTGTGTTGCCTTTCTTCAGCATGTCCATGGCAGCATTCAACTTTGCCTGCAGCACTTTCTCATCCATTTTGCCCACAATATCAGCCAGCTGTTTTCTAAATTGTTCATTCATAATATATCAATCCTTTCAATCATAGCATTATTGATTCTGCTGCAAAACCCCATTTTCGGAAACTTCGTTGAAATCACTAACACCTTGTCTTGCAATTCCTCGCTCGCATCAATGTGACAT
>JAOACY010000018.1 GCA_026417615.1 Clostridia bacterium | reverse complement strand
ATCATATGGTATTCTTGCCCAGTCCGCCGTCATAAAATCGGTTGTCGTTACCGCCCTGAGTGCAAGGGTGTAGTCATATGTCCTTTCATCGCCCATTACACCTACGCTTCTCATTCCCGTAAGAACCGTAAAATACTGGTTTATCTGCCTTCCCAATCCCGCTTTCTTTATTTCCTCACGGAAAATGTAATCCGAGTCCCTCAGGATCTCCAGCTTTTCCTTGGTTATATCGCCAATAATCCTTATTGCAAGGCCGGGGCCCGGGAATGGCTGCCTCCATACTATATCCTCCGGAATACCAAGTTCCTCTCCGACTTTCCTGACCTCATCCTTGAACAGGTTCCTCAAAGGCTCTATTATTTCCTTGAAATCCACATGCTCCGGCAGCCCCCCTACATTGTGGTGGCTCTTTATTACAGCCGCATCTCCCGCTCCGCTTTCTATGACATCGGGGTAAATTGTGCCCTGAACAAGGAAATCGACTTTGCCTATCTTTTTAGCCTCATCCTCAAACACTCTAATAAACTCTTCCCCTATAATCTTCCTCTTTCTTTCAGGATCCGTAACACCTGACAGCTTTTCGAGAAATCGCTCCTCAACATTTGCCCTTATGAGGTTTATATCATACTGCTCCCTGAACACCTTCTCCACCTGATCGCCTTCATGCTTCCTCAAGAGGCCGTGGTCTACGAATATGCATGTAAGCTGCTTTCCAACAGCCTTGTGGATCAACACCGCGGCAACGGAAGAATCGACGCCTCCAGAAAGCGCGCAAAGGACTTTCTTGTCTCCAACCTTTTCCCTTATTGCTTTAATTGACTGTTCCACAAAGGAAGACATCTTCCAGTCTCCCGAACATCCGCATACCTTATAGAGGAAATTGTTCAGTATATCCCTTCCCCTTGGCGTATGTACAACCTCAGGGTGGAACTGTACTCCGTAAAGCTTCCTTTGCGCATTTTCCATGGCTGCCGCGGGGCAATTTGCAGAAGCGGCAACATTAACAAAGCCTTCGGGAAGCTTCTTAACATAGTAGGTATGGCTCATCCAGCAGGTGGTGTCTTGCTCCAATCCTTCAAACAGCACGCTTGAAGGATTTACATTTATATCGATTTTGCCGTACTCTCTCTGGTCAGCCTTGTCAACCTCTCCTCCGAGCATGATGCCCATAAGCTGCATGCCATAGCAAATTCCCAAAACCGGTATTCCAAGGTTGAAAACCTCCTTGTCGCAGAAGGGCGCCTTCGGATCCAGTACTGACGCAGGTCCCCCTGTGAATATTATGCCCTTTGGTTTCATGGACTTGATTCTATCTATGGAAGCATTATAAGGCAATACCTCACAATACACACTTGCCTCTCTTACTCTTCTTGCTATCAGCTGGTTGTACTGACCTCCGAAATCCAAAACCAGGATCAGTTCATTGTTCAAGTTAATCTCTCCTTTTCAAAAATAATTATGCTTTATTATATACGAATTAAAATTTCAATGCAAAATTTTTTGTAGAATTTTCTCCCATGCTAATAAAATTTCAAGTTTATACCGGGTAATAGTATGGTAATATATCATAGTATGGTAGTTTATTGAATAATACAAAATAGTTAATAAAACGGGAGGTTTACTATGAGTGAAATAAAAGTTCTTTTTGCTGCTTCAGAAGCAGTACCGTTTGCGAAAACAGGGGGATTGGCCGATGTGTCAGGATCCCTTCCGAAATATCTAAATAAACTTGGCGCCGACATACGGGTTGTTATTCCAAAGTACAGAAGCATCCCGGTGCAATATTTGGACAAAGCCGAGCCCCTTGCCTCATTCATAGTAAACGTCGGGTGGCGTCATCAGCCGTGCAATGTACTTAGGGTTGAGCATGAGGGTGTTCTGTTCTATCTTCTGGAGAACTCCTACTACTTTGACAGAGATGGCCTTTACGGGCATTATGACCAGGCGGAGCAGTTTACCTTTTTCAGCAGGGCGGTTCTGGAGCTCCTTCCTCAAATCGGCTTCAAGCCTGACATTATCCACTGCAACGATTGGCAGACCGGAGTTGTAAGCCTTCTTCTCAGCGCGCAATATAAAAGCAAGGATTATTTCAGCTATATCAAAACAATTTTTACCATTCACAATCTGAAATACCAGGGTGTATTCCCGAAAGAAACACTAAACGACCTCCTTGGTCTTGGCTGGGAGTATTTTACCGTAGAAAAGGTTGAGTTTTATGATCAGGTGAACTTCATGAAGGCAGGACTGGTATACTCAGATGTAATAACAACCGTCAGCAAAACGTATGCAAACGAAATAAAATACGACTTTTTCGGAGAAAATCTTTCCGATGTCATCAGACGACGTTCCAATGATCTGTATGGAATAATTAACGGAATAGATTTTGAAGCAAACGATCCTGCCACCGACAGCAGGCTTTTTGCCAATTATGACTCTGAAAACATTAACGGCAAATACATAAATAAGTCCATGCTCCAGGAAAGCCTGGGTTTGCCCGTAGACAAGGATATCCCTGTAATCGGAATAATATCAAGGCTGGTTGACCACAAGGGTTTTGACCTGATTGCCTGCGTGCTTGATGAAATTCTCTCGGAAAATATTCAATTGGTGGTTCTGGGTTCCGGAGATTATGCCTTTGAAGAAATGTTCAGGCATGCATCTGCAAGATACCCCCAGAAGGTGTCCTGCAATATCAAATATGATGCCACACTGGCCCAGAGAATCTTTGCGGGCTCCGACATGCTGCTCATGCCTTCTCTCTTTGAGCCCTGCGGACTCACCCAGCTTTTTGGCCTAAGGTACGGAGCAATCCCCATTGTCAGGGAAACCGGCGGCCTCAAGGACACAATCCAGTCCTACAATGAGTTTAACGGTGAAGGCAACGGCTTCAGCTTTGCAAACTACAACGCGCATGATATGCTTTACACCATAAGGCGTGCAATTGCCTTCTACCACAACCCTGATATTTGGAGCATGCTGGTGAGAAGGGCTATGAAGCTTGATTACAGCTGGGATAAATCAGCGCGTGAATATCTTAAGCTTTATGAGAATCTGTGCAAAAGACTATAAACAAAAATTAAATGCACAGCAGCTTATACTGTTGTGCATTTTTCTTCAGGCTCCTTTCCTCTTCTCTTTCTTATAGTTGCCCCAACCAGTATTATTGCAGGGAGGAATACCTGGAACGGAAGCGCATAGTATTGATATATTTCAAACGCCCATTCCCTCATTTCCATTATGCTTTTATAAACAAGGCATGAAAACGTGCTCATTAAAAGACCCGTTTGCAGTACAACAGACCTGTAATCGCTTAAGTTGAACAAGCTTTTAATCCCCCTGCAAGCCGTAAGAAGGCAAAGGCTGGACTTAAAAAAGGCAGTGCTCAGGAAAACTATGTCAACCGTAACTTCAATCCTTTGTAAAAACTCTCCTATCTTTATTCTGCTCACGGCAATGTATGACGGGAAATACAAACTTGTAACATAATTTGCGCCAAGCATCAAAACATTTCTCACGCCGAGAATTAATATTATAGCGGCGGCAATACCCAAGCCCCATAGGTATGACTTTGCAAGGCTGTCTTTTTTATTCAGGGAAAAAATAGCTCCCATAAGCACCACTGTTTCCGCAAACGGAAATGTAAAAGACGAAAATGCTCCCTGCAATACAGGAGCCCAGCCGTTTCCCAGGACAGGCTTCAAAAAATCCGGGTTAATTTGAGGAAAAACCGCCAAATTAACTAGCAAAATAACTATTAAATCTATCATTATAAATAAATTTGCAGTCCTTCCGAATACCTCTATTCCGGCTTTTACAATCCAAATTCCAAAAATCCCGAAAAAAAATACCGTTATAAAAAGAGGAGTTTCGGGCAAAGACACCGTATTTACAAACTCTGCAAAATTTCTTATTACAAGGGAGCCCAGATGAAAGGCATACCAAATGTATATTATCGTCAGAAGCTTTCCGGCAAGCTTTCCGAAAACTGTTTCAAGTATTTCAAATAGGTCCTTGCCCGGAAACATGGATAGAATCCTTGTATAAATCAATATAAATGGTATTGAAGCAGCAAAGGCTATTATTATGGATATCCACAAATCATTTTTTGCCTGCCCGGCTGTTCCAAGGGTTATCGTGCTTCCCATGACAAAAAGTGCTGCCAGGCTTATTGCCTGACCCTTGCTGATAGTTTCCTTTTCCATTATCAAACCATCCCCAATAATATTATTTTGCTCCTTTGAGGTATAAAACCAGACTTTTCAAAGGCTCCGCAGGACTAGGCATATCTGTGTTGAGAGCGTATAATAAAGCTAACGTGAAAGCCCACGCAGTCATTACAAGTCCTATGATAAAATCCTTTCTCGGCCTTATTTTATATGTATTAACCAAATCAAAAAATGCTGCAATCAAAAATATAAAAATCAATACCAGGCGAATCCTAACCACCTGCCTTTACCGGTCTTGCAGCCATAGCGCTGTTTTCTATCCTCGCCTTGCAGGAGACCTGAACCTCAAGCTCTCCGAAGCTGTTTTCCCAATCCTTTCGCATTTTTTCCCAAGCCGAGGGGAATTTCTCCCTTATTTTTTCTCCGAAGCCGAATATATCGCTTTTATATTCTTTTTGTATTTTTTTTATTACAGTCTCAATGTTTTTTTTCAATGAAGCCTCCGTTATCCCCCTTAGCTTTTTTCTGCCCTCTTCGTTTATTACGTCAGCATAACCCTTTATTTCTCCGACAGCAACCACAACCTCAACCTCCAATTTTATCGCCGCTTTATTCTCCGCAAGCTTTACAGGCCTAACCTTGGTGTCGCTTTCAAAAATTTCCAGGGACACTTTGCTTTCCTCCCCGTTTTCCTCAATGTTTTCTATAAGAAGCCCGCCTTTAATCCTATCCATTGCAAAAAGCACATATTTTATGTCCTCACCGTCAATAAACCCCACAAGCTTATCCTTCCGGAAAACCGCTCCTCCGTCAATATCCAAATTACTCTTTCCGTTAATAGTCCTAAGATCAACCACAGGTATCAAAGGCATAACACCCTCCGCCTCCAATATATTGAGAAATTGCCACACCTCTTGAGAAGGAGCTTTTGAAAGACTTGCCTGATTGCTTATCATGTCTTCCATCTCAAAAGACAGGATTTCTTGAATTGAAGCCGCTTTGTCCAGGATATCCTTTGCTTTTTTTGTTCTGGAGATTATTATATTAACATCCGCACGTGTCTCGGAATCACGGTTGTACCAGTCAATTATTTTCCCTATGCCTTCTTTCGCCTGCTCGCTGCTGATTATTATTGCTTTTGCATGGCTCCAGTACAGCCTTTTTCCGCTTATGGCGATGGCATTTCTTGCCGCGTCAAACATAGTATCTCCTTTAACGCTTATAATTTCAGAGCTTATCTTAGCGTCCTTCCCGCCAGATACCTCAACAATCTCCGCCGTCAATTCATACCCATCGCTATTTTCATCCTTATCAACAGCTATGCCTGCCACTATATTGACCTGGTCAATTTCCCTGTAATTCCAGCAGCCGGATAAAATAGAAGCCAGCAGCACAACACAGGCGAAAAAGAATATCCTGCGAATTCCCATAGCCATCCCCACCTTCAATTTGCCTTTTTTTGTCTTTCCATATTTTTTGCCGCTATGAGAGGAGGCCTTAAACGCATATGCCACCAGGGAGCTCTTATTGCCGTATCCTTGACATCCTGCCCCTTCAGGGAGCTTATATTGAGCATATACGGCACTCCAAAGCTTCTAAGGCTCATAAGGTGTATAATCAAGCCCAGAAATGAAAAAATTATTCCGAAAACACCTATCATTGAACCTAAAAATAAGAATACCAGCCTGAAAAATATTGCCGCTCCCTGTGATTTAATGCTCAAAAGCGCTGTAATTCCGGTGAACGCAGCAATAATAACTATAGGGGCGCTTACAAATCTCGCGTCCACGGCTGCCTGCCCCAGCACCAGCGCTCCCACTATGCTGACTGCCTGGCCTACTGTTGTAGGAATTCTTGTGCCTGCCTCGCGGAGCAGCTCAAAAACAGTAAGCATAAGCAATGCTTCAACAATTGTAGGAAAAGGCACACCCTGCCGTGCAGCGGATATGCTCAGCAGCAAAGGAGTGGGTATCATCTCCTGATGAAAGGTCACCAAGGCCACATAAATTGCAGGAACAGCAATTGAAAGAAGGCCCGCGGCCACCCTAAGCAGCCTGTTTACCGAGCCGAAGAAATAATTATTGTAATAATCCTCATTGGTTTGAAAATATTCAATAAAAAGAAATGGAAGAGTCAGAGCAAAAGGGCTGCCGTCAACAAGCAAAGCTATTCTGCCCTCAAGAAGCTTTGCCGCCGCAATATCCGGCCTTTCTGTTATGCCTATGGTGTCAAAAGGAGAAAAAGGCTCATCTCTTATTAATTCCTGGATATATCCTGAATCAAGTATCCCGTCAATATCTATTTTATCCAGCCTATGCCTTAATTCCTCAACAATCTTTTCGCATGCCGTTCCTTCAAGATAACAGATGCACACTTTTGTCCTGGTTTGTACGCCTATCTCCCGGAATTGTATCTTAAGGCCGGGATTTTTAATTTTTCTGCGTATCAACGAAAGGTTCATCATAATTGACTCGTTGAAGCCCTCTCTTGGACCGCGTACAATTTTTTCGGACAAAGGCTCCTCAATGCCCCTTGTGTGCCAGCCCTTTGAATTGATAACAAGAACGCTGTCAAAGCCGTCCACAATCAGCACCGTATCGCCATAAGCAAGCGCACCGCATACCTGGTAAATATCTCTCGTTTCAAAAACATCAGAAGCTGCAATTATCTTTTGCCGCAGCTCTTCCACAAGGTTGTTTTCAAGGATTTCCTCCTTTAAATTCTGCTGTATCAAAGGCCTTATAATATTTTCATTTATTATATCCGGTTTAATCATGCCCTCAAAGTATATGAGAGCAAAACGGGCAGACTTGAGATATTTGTTGTTAAGCCTTCTGATTACGAGTGTTTCATCGTCTTTTAACACTTCTTGAAATAATTTCACATTTTCATCAAGTGACTTTGTCAGACCGGATTTTTCAACTGCCCTGTCTTTACCCGCATTTTTTTTGTTCAGCCTTTTGAACATAGCATCACCCAATGGTGAGTATTGCCATAACCAAGCTTGTTTATACAGAAAGCACAGGAAGCATTCTTTTACTCCCCTGATGCCTTCCTTCCCGCTCCATCTTTTCCTCAAGCATATCCCTGACCTTCCACCAGCTGGTTGACCAGCTGCAGAACAGGGCTCTGTCCTCAGGTGCCCTTCCTATCAGTCTTTGTATTGCAATTCCCGGATCAAGGTGCTCCAGAAAGGTTATAGTGCGCTCAATATACTCATCCATGGTTACAGGATGTATTTCCCCTCTTTCATACAGACTTCCTAATTCAGTGCCCTTTAATATGTAAAGAGAGTGGCACTTCACCTGATTTATGCCTAAGGCCGAGATTATCCTTGCTCCCTCAATTACATCCTCAATATTGTCCATTGGGAGGTCTGTTATATAATGAGCGCAAGACTCAAGCCCATGATTCCTTATGCGTATAGCAGCGTCAATAAACTCGGCCAGGCCGTGCCCCCTGTTCAAAAGCTTCAAGGTATGGTAATTTGCTGTTTGAAGGCCAAGCTCCAGCACAAAATCAATATCCCTTTCATTTTTCAAACCCCTCAGGAATTCAAGATATTCATCTCCGATACAATCGGGACGGGTTGAAACATATACGGCGACAACATTTTCCGCGCATGCCTGGGTAATATAGCTTTTAAAGCTTTCAAGCGGCATGTAGGTGTTGCAATAGTTCTGAAAATATGCTATAAACTTTTTTGAATTATAGTTTTTGCCAATATATTGTGCATTTTGCCTTATCTGTTCCGAGACGCCCACAGTATTGGACAGGCATTCAAAGCCGGCACCCTCTTCACCGCAGAACACGCAGCCTTTACTGCTTAAAAGCCCGTCCCTGTTCGGGCAGGTTGAAGGTATATTCACAGGCAGCTTGTACACCTTGGTGCCGTATTTATTCTTTAAGTAGTCGGAAAACTTGTAATACAGCATGTCAACTTTCCTCAAACTGCTTGCTCACCATTTCATAAACACTCTTAAGAGGCATGCCTGTCCTTTTTGCTATCTCCCTGCAATCCTCATACTCAGGGGCAAACTTTCTGAACCCGTCTCTTGAAGCCGTTTTAACCCCAACCTCTCCATAAGGCGTATTCACCTTGATAATCTTTCTATCCATGCAGTACCTCTTGCATTTGCTGCTTCTCACACCAAGAGTTGAAGTCTCTTTCAAGATAACCTCAGCCAGTCTTTCCTCATCGGTCTTGCTTGAAATTACAGTAAGCATAACCGCAGGTCTGTTTTTCTTCATGTATACGGGTGTATAAAAAACATCCAGCGCTCCTGCCTCAAAAAGCTTCTCCATGGCATAGCCCAAAGCTTCCGGGCTCATATCGTCGATATTTGTTTCAAGAACAGCTATTCCTTCATCATTTTTACTTTCTTCACAGCTTGTCCCCATTACAACCCTCAGCGCGTTGAAGCGTCCGGTTTCCCGCTTGCCCGTTCCATATCCCGCCCCGTCAATGGTCATTGGCGGCATATTCCCAAAACCTTCTGCCAGGCATTTTATTATGCCCAAACCTGTTGGAGTAACCAATTCCGTATTAATATCCTCAGTAATTACAGGAATTTTGCCATCTTTCAGCATTTCCATGACTGCCGGCACCGGAACAGGCAGCAAGCCATGCTGGCACTCTATAAAGCCCTTGCCCTCGTGGAGCGCGGAAGAATAAACCTTGTCAGCGCCAAGAATATCAAGGCAAATTGCAGCTCCCACAATGTCAACAATGGAATCTACAGCTCCCACCTCATGAAAGTGTACCTCGTCAATCCCTTTATTGTGCACCCTCGCCTCAGCCCTTGCAATCTCCCTAAACACCTTCTTGCTGAACTCCTTAACCGATGTCTTCAGGTCACTTGAATCTATCAAAGCTTCTATATCGCCCAAATTCCTTGCCGTATGTGAGTGTTCCTGATGCTGCTTTTCACAATGGCTGTGATGATCATGACGGTTATGTCCATGCTGGTGAGCATGCTCCCCTTTGTCCTCTCTGATTTCAACAGTCACATCAATGCCCTTTATACCGTTCTTTACCACATCTTCAATATGTATTTCATATCCCGGCAGGTTCAGCCTGCCCAGCTCGTTTCTGAACAAGTCCCTGTCTATCCCCAGATCCAGCAAAGCACCCAGCGTCATATCTCCGCTTATTCCAGAAAAACAATCAAAATATAATATCTTCATACAAATCCTCCGTTATTTTTTTATGATTATACTTCAAAAACAGCTTTTCTTGAAGCAAGATGCCAGTGATTTCATCGAAGCTCCCGAAAATGGGTTTTGTAAGTTGAAGCATATTGAATTAAAGATGAAAAGGCTTATTCACAGCTTATTAATCATACTGGCCAGATACCCGGCCCCAAAGCCGTTGTCAATATTTACAACCCCAATGCCGCTGGCGCAGCTGTTCAGCATGGTAAGCAGCGCGGAAAGCCCCCCGAAGTTCGCTCCGTACCCCACACTGGTAGGCACGGCAATTACCGGCTTGTCAACCATGCCACCGACGACGCTTGCCAGAGCCCCTTCCATGCCTGCCGCAACCACCAGCACATTGGCCTTCATCAAAACCTCGGCATTTGCAAACAACCTGTGAATACCGGCAACCCCCACATCATAGAGCCGCTCAACCCTGTTCCCCATAATCTCAGCTGTTACAGCAGCCTCCTCTGCAACCGGCATGTCCGAGGTTCCCGCTGTAACCACAGCTATATATTTATCGCTTTTAACCACCTCACGCCTTCTGACTACCACTATTCTTGCCATTTCATAGTAAACGGCATCAGCGGTAATCTCTTTGATGCCCTCGAACACATCGGCTCCAGCCCGCGTTGCCATTATGTTATTGTTTTTGTCCATAAGGCTGCTTACAATAGCCTTAATCTGCCCGACAGTTTTTCCCTGGCAGTATATAACTTCAGGATAGCCGTTCCTGATATTCCTGTGGTGATCAACCTTTGCAAATCCAAGGTCTTCAAAGGGCAGTGCCCTTAGCTTCCCAACGGCTTCATCAACGCTTATGCTGCCGTTTTTCACATTCTCAAGAAGCGCTTTGATACTGTTCAAATCCATAGCTCAGCTCCCCAGTTTATTTAATAGTTTTTCAGCAATCCCGCTATCTATACTTCCCCTTTTAAGAGACAATTCAACCGATAATTTCCCTAATTCCTCATACACCTTAAGATACTCCGGCGCCTTAACCTTTATTGCATCCACATGCCTTCCCACGGTATGGTAATCCCCTCTGGAAACAGGCCCGGTAAGCGCCTTTTCGCTTCCTGAAAGCTTAATATTTCTGACGGTGTTTTCCAGAAGCGGCATAAGAGCTTCCACACCCTTCCTTTCGTCAATACCCGTCTTGCCCAGAAGCTTGCCCGCCATATATGACAAAGCGACGGTATAATTGGAAATAACGCAAGCAGCGGCATGGTAGACAGCCTTATCTTCTTTATCTACAATAATCATATTGCCTCCAAAGGCCTTCACAATTTCTTCAGACACTCTCTTTGCCTCATTGCAGCCCTCAAAGCCGAAATAAATGCCATCAAGCCCTTTCCATCCGTTTTCCCGGTCAGCAAATGTCTGAACCGGGTGCAGCGAACCAGTCATACCGCCTTCATTTGCCAAAGGAGAAAGTTCATCGGAAGCAAGCGAGCCGCTGCAGTGCAGGAAAACCTTCCCCTTGATTACTGCCCCCCCGCATACTGAAGCAGCCTTTTTTGCAGTTTCACCGATTGCCCCGTCCTGGACAGAAATAAATATAACATTTGAATTTTGAACTGTTTGGAGCAAATCATTTGTCAAATTCATTTCCAGCTTTTTATTAAGCCAAGCTGCGGATTCTCTGCTCCTGCTGCAAACGCCTCCCATGTCAAAGCCTTTGGCTTTCAAGCCAATAGCCAGGGCACACCCGGCTCTCCCTGCTCCTATTATACCGACTTTGATATCCACTAAGCCCCTCCTCAAAAATCACCTTTTAATGGCTTCATTCATGCTGCCCATCCTGTAACCCTTCAGGTCAAGGGCCGCATATGTAAACCCAATGCCCCTTAAGCTTTCGTATACCTTGTCCATCAATTCCTCATCAAAAAATTTGTGCCTCTCTTTGGCAGGAACCTCTATTCTGGCTGTATCCCCATGGTGTCTTACACGTATTTGCTTAAAACCCAAATCCCTTAGAAACAGCTCCGCCTTTTCAACCATCTCCAGCTTTTCCAAGGTAATTGCCTGCCCGTAAGGTATCCTTGACGCCAGACATGCAAAAGCAGGCTTCTCCCAGGTCGTAAGCCCCATATTTCTTGACAGGACACGAATGTCCTCCTTTGTCATGCCTGCATCCATAAGAGGGCTGGTTACTCCAAGCTCCTTCAAAGCCCTCATGCCCGGCCTGTAATCCTCCATGTCGTCGGCATTTGACCCGTCCGCCACAAATTGTATATTATTTGAATGAGCAGTTTCAATAATCTTTGAGAAAATTGTTTTCTTGCACAAATAACACCTTTCAGGCGGGTTATCCGAAAAACCCTCTGTCTCACTTATATCCATCCGGAGTGTAATATGCCTGATACAATGCTTTTGCGCAAATTCAACCGCATCATCATATTCATTGCCTGCATGTATTGCCGCACGGGCTGTAATAGCCAAGACCTTGTCTTGCAAAACATCATGAGCAGCCTTTAACAAAAATGTGCTGTCAACTCCTCCAGAAAAAGCTACAGCCAGGCTTCCCATTTCTTGCAAGCGTAATTTCAATGCCTCAAATTTTTTATCAAGCTCCAAAGCGTTTACCTCCAGGAACCTTAAAATTTGTACTTCAATAGATTATACCACAGAAAAGCTTTTAAAAACCAACATACAGAACGCACTTTGTTTTTCGTCATTTTTATACAATTATTTCATTTGTTTTACAATTGGTTTACAATTATTGTTTATGGGCAAAACTTCTGATAATATGATTATATCCCAAAAAGTCACCCCGTGACTTTTTGATGAAAGTTATGGGAACATAACTTTCACAACATCCTGAAAGGATGTTTGCAATAATCATTGGATTGGACCAGGTAGCTGCAAAAAGCAGCTACTTTCTGCAAATAAAGAATCTTTACTTGCAGAAAAAAGTCATGAAATGACTTTCTGGGAACCAATCATAATATGATTATATTGAAATGCCTTTGAACAATCAATTTTCTCCCAATGGAATAATTTTTGCAGCATATTTGTAAAGCCGGGGATAGAATGAAGAAACTGTCAGCAATTTTTTTATTAACAATAGTGTTAATTATGTATGCCGCTGTATGCTTTGGTGCGGAAGGATTCCGTTTGTCTTATAACGGGGAGCTCCATACTCTTCAAGAAGCGGTCCTTCACCTTGACGGCGAATACTTTATCCCTGCCGGCCAGCTGTCCTCCATCCTGGGTTTGAAATGCCAGATAAGCAGCAGCATGCTTGAGATAGAGTCAGAGGGCTCAAAGCAAAAATATGATATAAAGAGCTATGATTACAAGAAAGGCATGCCAGGAACCAGTCATTCAACTCCTGAGCTTATCAACGGGAATTTGTATTTTCCCTTCAACTTCCTTAAATCTGAATTTAACCTCATTATAAAATACAATAATGATAAAAGGCTGATATACATATTTCCAAAAAGCACTTCATCTCTAAACACCTTTGCCAACATAACATATGATTACTCAGTCGACCTTTCAGGCAGCTTTAAATTAGATGTCGGACAGTCTGAAAACAGCTTTGAAGACAATTCCTTTTCCTTTTCGTCCCGTGATAATTCGATTGCTGCAACAGTAAGCTGCGACAGGCTTGATGAGGTTTCGCTCATCAGCATGCGAAGGTACCTTAACGACTTCAGGTCGGATGACCTGGCAATATTCGATGAATTTGTCCAGTACAAGAAGAGCTATTTTAATGCGATGCAGGATTATTACAAAAGGGATTTTCTTTATGGTATAGATGATGAAAATTCAAGTGAATCCAACATGAAGATTTTTTCTGAATACACCGAAAAGCTGTTCGGCGTGGATGCATATGCTGTTCTGTATAATATCACAAGGTCACAGAAATACACCTCGGAGGAGGAAATTCACTTAAGCATAGAAGTGCCTGTATCTTCAAATATGACTGTTTATACAGTTAATTTTGCAATGAAAAAGGGTACCCTAAAAAGCAGCATTGAATCCATAAACGATTTTTTGAAGTCGCTTTCCATAGGAAAGCAGCCCCGTCACAATACCCCTCTGAAATTGTTTTCTGACGCTGCGGCTATTGCTCAGGCCGATAACGGAATATATCCCCAGCCGGCCAATCCGTGGCAAGTATCATATTCAACCCTTGCAAATACCGAAGCGGGGTTTGAGCTTTGCTATCCGTCCCATTATGTGCCTTACAGGAACAACAGCCTTATAAAAAGCTTTGAATACAGAAGCTTCAAAATAAACTACAATCATACTTTGAGCATTTCCACCGAGCCTGCTCATAATAACGGCAGTTCAATTCAAGAAAAGATAAAACTCATCCAAGCCCTCAACAAGGACTGGATAAAATCCTCGCAGGAAGGAAATATATCCTTTGGAGGCAATGATTTCAGATTCCTGAAATATGATCTTATAAATAACCAAGGCAATTTCTATATTCAGGACTACTTCATTGTAAGAAACAGCGTGTTGTTCAATATCCAGCTCCAAAGCCGTTTTGCAAGACCGTCCGGAGAATTGGAGTATGAATTGGCCTCAATCCTTAGCACCCTGAAGTTCTTCGAGCCTTTTCCAGAAGCACAGGCATCGAACCTTCCAATTTCCAAGTACGTTAACAAGGAAGAGGGGTACAGCCTTATCTATCCCGCCAGCTGGAAGAAGACTGAGCAAAATAACGGCGATATCTATTACGATACATTTTATATAAAAAAGCCTGATTACTCAGGTCCACTGGAAGTTCTGGTCAGCGAGGGAGAACTGGCTTCAAGCCTGAGCCCTTCCGATATATTGAAGTTTGTTACAGGACTGAATGCTCCCGATCTTAAGAAGTATTTTAAAAAGTATAATGCCCCATATATGAACAAAATCAGCAGACCCTTGTGCTCAAGCATTAAAGTCAAGGATAATGTCCTCTATCTTTATAAGCTTGTCAACTTCCTCGATGAAAGCAACAGAGGCAAGCTATGTTATTCTGTCGACATGGTGAGAGATGGCAAGATATACTCTCTCTTTATAACCGCAAGCGACTATATGACCTCCGACGGAAAAGTGTTTGATAAAAGCCTCAGCGATGATTTGAACCTTATTGCATCCACATTCGGCCTTGAAATCACGCCTGAATACGCAGCCAGAAAGAGCAAGGGTGAAAAAAGGAATAGAAAAGTGGTGTTGATTGAGGATTATATTAAGAGCAATGTGGACAAAGGCTCAAAGGTAGCATCGATATCCAGCCTCAGCTCTCAAAATGACTTGCTTGTACATACCGAATCCTTGTCAGGCTCTTTCTTTTACAGAATAACGGCGGATTTTGAAAAAAACAAATTTAAAGCTGTTGAATCAATTAAGCTTAAGGATGTAATGGATATTGCAGCCGAAAAGATAAGAAAGCAATTTCAGGACAAGGCAATTGAAGAAATAAAGACAGATTCAGGCAATATGACTGTTCAGATAAAATATCGTGAAAACATTCTTTTCCCGATTCTGTCAAAGACCTATTCGGTTGTTCCCGGTCTTATGAATGGAAGCCTGGAATGGAATACTGTAAGAAAAGACTATTCCAATGCTCTCAAAAATGATTGCAAGGAATTTCTTGATAATCTTCTTTCTGTCAATGTAAAGGTTTATTTCGACCCGAAGGAAGATTTTTCAGATATTTCAAGGTACAAGGAAAAGGGTGGGATTTATTATACCCCCGTTTTTGCAGAATTTGGGGGATTATCAGGGTATTTCGTTCTTGGTATAAATGCCTTAAACGACAGCATTTCCCTGGATTCCTACACGCCTATAGAGCGGTTTCATGACTCAATAAACAAAATGTATTCCCTTCCAAGCGCAGATTACAGCCTGTACAATATCGGCCTGAACGAGCAGGATAAATTTGAATTCAACGTGTTTATGATTTCCAAGCACAGCATTTCATACAGGCTCAGCAAGGTTAAGGTCAGCCTGAACCGGGCAACAAACAAGCTGGAAATTAAATGATAAACAAAAGGTATAACCAGGCGGCTATACCTTTGCATTGTTTGCACAATTGGCCAGATATGCATTTATGAAGCCATCAATCTCTCCATCCATTACCGAGTTAACATCCCCAACCTCAAAGTTTGTTCTGTGATCCTTAACCAGGGTATATGGACAGAAAACATAAGACCGGATCTGGCTTCCCCAGGCTATATCCATTTGAACGCCCTTCAAATCCTCAATTTTTTCCTTCTGCTCCCTCTCCTTGAGCTCCAGAAGCTTTGCCTTCAGCATCTTCATGGCTGTATCACGGTTCTGGTGCTGGGAACGCTCAGTCTGACAAGCTACCACTATACCTGTGGGAATATGGGTTATTCTTACCGCAGATTCAGTCTTGTTAATATGCTGCCCGCCTGCGCCGCTTGAGCGAAAGGTATCCGTCTTGAGATCCTCAGGGTTAATTTCAATTTCAATATCATCATCAAGTTCAGGCATTACGTCAGCCGATGCGAAAGAAGTATGCCGCCTCCCCGAAGAATCAAAGGGGGATATCCTCACAAGCCGGTGTACACCTTTTTCCGATTTAAGGTATCCGTATGCATTTTCCCCTGTAACCTGTATCGCAACGCTTTTTATTCCAGCGTCATCACCCGGAAGAATATCAAGAATCCTTACTGAAAAGCCTCTGCCTTCAGCCCATCTTGTATACATTCTCAAGAGCATCTGAACCCAGTCCTGTGCTTCAGTTCCGCCCGCTCCTGCATGTAATGTGAGGATTGCATTGTTTTTATCATACTCTCCGGTAAGAATGGTTTCCAGCCTGAGCTTATGAAGTCTTTCCTTCAACTGCTTAACCCCTTCCGCTACTTCAGGTATAACGCTTTCATCCTTTTCCTCAAGCCCCAGCTCATTAAGCGTCATCAGATCCTCCCAGCAGGCTTTAAGGCTCTGATACCTTTCAACCTTGTTCTTCAAGGCTTTTGTCCTCTGGAGCACCTTCTGGGAGTTCTCCATGTCTTCCCAGAATGACGGGTCTGAAGCTTTGTTTTCCAATTCCTCAATCTCGTCGCTCAATCTTGCGATGTCAAAGTGAATTCCCCATTTCGTCAAGTTCACTTTTCATTGCATCAATTTCAAGTTTGAATTGTTCCAACTCAAGCACTCATATCACTCCCAATTATTTAATATGCAGAACTATTTGTTATTGTATATTAAATGGCCCCTGTTGTCTATCACTTCCTGCCTCTGACCTCATAAGCGGTTATGATGGCATCAGCTATGGCTTTCATAGACAGCCTGGTGTCCATGCTTTTCCTTCTCATCCTTTCATAAGCGTCGGCCTCACTTATGCCATCGCGCTCAATCAATATCCATTTAGCCCTTTCCACGGCCTTTCTGGTCTCATAGCTTTCAGTCATTTCCTTCAGCTTGAGGTTTAGCTGGTACACCCTCTTGAAATTGATTATAGCCATCTCTATTGTATGCACAAGCATATCCCTGCTTAAGGGCTTGGGGCAAAAGGACAAAGCCTTTGAGTTCTCAAGGAGACTCATTATTTCCCTGTCTTTATAGTCTCCGACAGCAATACATGCACATAGCATTTCGTCATCAATAGTTTCAAGAGTCGTACGCAATTCTCTAAATTGTAAAGCCATGTCAACTACTGCAAAATCGGGATTATAGCTTCTAACAAGACGAAGAAGCGAGGTGCCGTCATTGCAGCTGCTTTGAAAGCTGTAGCCGACTGGACTTAAAATATTCCGCACCGATATCTGAAACGGGTTTCCCGATGCTGCTACGATAAATTTTTCACCGGCCATCAAACAACCGCCTTTCACATTGAATATACCTGAACAACCCGTTTTAAAAGCAAATAATATAAATAATATAACAAAAACTCCAGCTAAATTAAAGTCAAAAAAATAATTCATATCGTATAATTATTTGCTTTTGAAGGTTTTGATTCATGAAAAATGAGGTAAGAAATATTATTGACAAAAAGACAAGAGACGGAAAAAATTGCTTTACACAAAATTTGTTTAACATGCCATAACATTAAATGTTATTCTTGACAATAACAAATAA
>JAOACY010000127.1 GCA_026417615.1 Clostridia bacterium | reverse complement strand
TTACGATAAATAGCTTACATTGAGGAGAAAAGTGATTGTTCAAAGGCATTTCAATAGCATCGAAAAGATGAATTCGGGGGAAATGTCTTTAGTGAACGAGCATGAATTCACTTTTCTCAGAGGTATTCCTTACGGGTCGGTGAAATGGCCTTTGCCCAATAACTTTCTCCATATAAACTATTTATCGTATTTAATATAGATTCTCAGACGTATGTTTGATTAAAAGGAGAAATATATGTTGACAAGTAAGCAGCGAAGTTATTTAAGAGGTCTGGCAAATAATATTGACCCTATTTTCCAGGTTGGAAAAGGCGGAGTTAACGAAAACATGGTGAAGCAGTTCAATGATGCACTGGAGGCGAGGGAATTGGTCAAAGCATCAGTTCTGAAAAATGCTCTTGCACAAACCAGAGAGGTATGCGAAGAGGTGGCCAGGCTTACCGGGTCAGAAATTGTACAGGTTATAGGGAATAAATTTGTCTTATACAAGGAATCCAAAGATAATAAGGAAATCATGCTTCCATAAAAACGTGAGAGTCATGCGGCAAAGCTTTTAAGAGTGAAGGGAAAAAGAATATTGTGCCGGGGACGGAGGGGGAAATGGCTCATTGCTGCTTGTCCCGATGCTTGAGCAGGCTTTCCAGGATTTCGGTATAAATGGCCTGGGAGTTTGATTTCCAGTTCTCGCACATATCGCGTGCGTCCTTTTTTGTGCCCACCATAACCTTGACCTCCATAAGGGTAAAATCATCCTCGCTCACTTTGCAGGAAACCATGTATTCATTTTCGCTTTCAGGAGTATAGTCGGCAGTTATGTGAGTTTCAGTCTTTATTCTTTTTCTTATGGCAGACACAGACTCATCAATTCTGATTTTTATGCCCGCAGGTATCAGATTGATGAAATAGCTCAGAGTCTGCTTCCCTCCCTGTGTGATAGTATAGAATACTTTTTCATCACTTTCGCTGGACAAAAGAAGATTGCTCTCGCAGAGCTCGTTCAAAAACTGCTGGAGAAGAAAATAATTCATAAATCTGTTGTCAAGAACAATTTTGGTTAATTGAGGGTTGCTGACAGGCATATTCAATTTGTCAATAATATATAAAAGAATAAGCTTGTTTTCTGCCAGCTCCCTGCTGCTTCCCAGGCTCATGGCTACATCACCTTATCTTTTGTTTTATTGCAGGAGGATTTGCAAACTTTTTTCATACCATTGTATTATAGCATATAAGGTATTAATAAAGCTATATTACACAAAAATTAAAAAAACTAGAAAAAACAAAGGAAAATATCGAAATATATCGAATAATAGAATTATATATTATTATTCAAAATTATAATGTAAATGACGGGAGAGTATTTGTGGATAAGGCGGCAGGTATACTGATGTTATTTATTGGATCAATTATATTTATGAGTTGTGTGGGAATAATGCTTCTGGAATTGTTCAGGAAAGAAACTAAGCTAATTAGAGTGCTTCTCTTTGGGGCTGTAACAGGAGGGGTATTGTCTATTATCAAGCTCGTTACGCTTGATTTCAGATATGCTTTAAATTTCACCGTAGGATTGCTTACAATAATTATGAGCATTTACCATATATTCAAAATAAAGCTTTGGCATAGTCTTTTAGGAACTTTTATTTTTTTAATGTTATGCGGTTTGAATGAATACCTGCTATTTTTCTCTCTTAAGAAAATAATTCCTTGGTATTTTGAAACCATGGATTTTTGCAGAGATAATTTCTTTACAGGAATATTTAACCTTGGTATAGCATTTATGTTTATTCTGATTGCCATGCTCATAAAATATTTCAAAATATCCTTTAATTTTACGGATCAGCTAAACAGTAAAAAAATCAGACTTTTAATCGTAAATATATTGCTCTCAATTTTTTTGATTACTCCCAATATGCTTTTCTTTTTTTATTCAGGCAATAAAATACCTCTAGAATTGGGTGTGTTTAATTTAATTTTAGTTGCAGCTATTATTACACTAAGCTTATACAACACAATGAACAAGGGAGAGCTGGAATTAAGCAAACAGCAGCTTGAGCTTCAGAAGATGTATATAGCGTCAATGGAAGAGGTTTTAGACACACTAAGGGGAATAAGGCACAATTTCGGCAACATGGTTCAGACAATGGGCGGATATCTGGCTTTAAACGACCTGGAGGGCCTTAAGGAATATTATAAACAAATGATGCTTGATACAAACTACAATAAGAGCGCAATATCCTTTAACCAGTTTTTAAGAAGCAGTCCGGGCGTATTTGGACTGGTAACATCAAAGCTTGAATATGCAGAGGAGAAAAATGTTTGCTTTACTGTAAATGTAATAACCAACTTTGACAAAATTAAACTAAAGGACTATGATTTGTGCAAAATACTTGGGATTCTTCTGGATAATGCAATTGAGGCTGCGGCTGAAGGCGCGAAAAGGCATGTTGAGCTTTTTGCAAAGCCCTCAGATCAGGGGGAGGGAATAATAATAAAAATCAGCAATACTTTCAGCCAGGAGGTAGATGTGCAGAAAATTTTTGGAAAAGGCTTTTCCAGCAAACCGGACCACAGCGGCATGGGCCTATGGGAGGTAAGAAAGATGCTCGGCAGGTGCGACGGCTGCAAATTGGATACTTATATTGCGGGAGACATGTTTACCCATGTTCTGAAAATAGACGGATGAGGTGGCAGCTGTGAATACATTAGAACATATGGAGAGAAAAATTTCAGAGTGGGGAGCGTCCTTTCATGGATACTCCAATGTTGGGGCAAAGCTCTCAGAGGACCTTAAAGCTTTGCCATATGCCATAACCATAGGCGTAAGGCTGTCTGGCTTTATTATTGGGCAGATCGAGGATAAGCCGACATTTACGTATTTCCACCACTATAGAAGTGTCAATGCCCTTATTGACCAGATAACGCTTAAAGCCTTATTGCTTATTGAGCAGAATGGATACAGGGCTTTTGCCGTCCCTGCCTCGCAGACTGTCAACGACATGGAGGATAAATACTCCGGAGTTTTTCCTCACAAGACAGCCGCAGTTATGGCTGGCTTGGGATGGGTGGGGAAAAACGGCCTTTTTATAAGCAAGGATTATGGCCCTAGAGTAAGACTGGGGACAATTCTTACGGATATGGAGCTCCCGGCTGAAAATAAAATAATAGCGTCAAAATGCGGAGAATGCAAAATATGCATTCAAAGCTGCCCTGCAATGGCATTGACCGGAAATTGCTGGAATGAAGGCTGTGACAGGAGCAGTGTGCTTGACGCAAAAGCCTGCAGTGATTATATGAACGCAAAATTCAAGCATATAGGAAGAGGTTCCGTATGCGGGATATGTGTCAAGGTCTGTCCTTATGGAAGGTAGAATACAGTTATCTCTGGCCTTGACAGGAACCTTAACGGGAAGCAAACATTTCCAAGCCCCCTGCTTATATAAAGATTGACTTCGCCGACTCTGTGAAGACCGCTTTTAATTCCCATTTTACAAAGCTTTTCATTGCGCAGCACCTTGAACTCAAGATCAAAAGGAGCCCATATCTGGCCGCCGTGGAAATGGCCGCAAAGCAGGTAGTCCAGCTTTCCTTTTGGTATTTTAAGAGCAATATCCGGGTTGTGGGAAAAGCCAATGCTTAAATCAGCATCGTTGCAGCAGTTTTTAAAAGCCAGGTCGATGTCATGGCGGTTATAGCGCATATCTGCAATGCCTACCAAATTATATTTTCTGCTGTTTTTTTCTATACACACGCAGCGGTTGTGCATTATGTTTGCGCCTGCTGACTCAATAGCATTAATGTAGCTGTCAAGGCCGCTTTTGCTCCTTATAAAGGTTTTATAGTCATGATTGCCAAGGCAAAGATACATATTGCCGACTGCATTTATCTTGTGCAGAAACTCCAAAAATGAGGGCATCTGCTTCACATGCTCTATATAATCACCAGTGAGTATAACAATATCTGGCTTTTCGTCATGGATAACCTTTCTGATTCTGTCCGGGGATACCTTAAGGCGGCCGATATGTATGTCCGAAAGAAGAATAACCTTAAGGTTATATTCCTTTTCAGAAATATAAATGCGGCTGACATCAAGCCAGCTGGCCTCAAACCTCATATAAATCAGAAAAATTGTTAATAAAACTAATGGAATATAAAAGTATAGCATTTTTTCTCCTTAAATCCCTGATTATCAAAGCTTAATATACCAGAATTATACAAAAGTATCAATACGCAACCAAACACTTTTGCAGGAAGAAATGGCAGCATATGAAATATTACCATATAGAAATTATGTAAACTCGAAGTGTATAATTGAATTATTGCTTGGGGGTGATTTAATTGTTCAAAAACGATAGTGATTTCATACCCAGAACATATTCGGTCAAGAGCTACAGGAGGCAAAAGGGTTACAGCCTGAAGAGCTTTGTTGTTTTCATGGCTCTAATGCTTGTTATTTCCATTGCAGGGGTTATAACCTTTCTCACACTCTACCAGATGGTATAATGCTTGATCCTGCTGCAAGAACCCATTTTCTGAAACTTCGATGAAATCACTGACGGCTTGTCTTGCAATTCATCGCACGCATCAATATGACGTCGTGTCACAGGATGCTCAAAATGCCATCCATGGCATTCTGGCTCCGGAATTGCTTCTGCTTCGTCGAGTGATTTATTCATCTTGTTCCAAGAAAAGCTGTTCTTGCGGCAGAATCGATTCTTAAATCTTACATAAATTACATATTATACCATTTATTTGGTATTGACAAAACTGGTATTCCCGACTATAATTAGTTGTGCTGTTAGAGTATTTGCAAGATGCGGGCGTGGCGGAATGGCAGACGCGCCAGATTTAGGATCTGGTACGACGAGTGTGTAGGTTCAAGTCCTATCGCCCGCACCAGGATTTGGAGAAACAAGGGTTTCGGACATTACTCCGAGGACCTTGTTTTTTGAGCAAAAAAAGAGGGATATGACCCTCTTTTCACCAGCGACTAGACCTCATGGCACTATTGAACCCGCTGTTTTTGCTGCTGCCACCTTTTGAGGCGGCTTTTCTTGCTTTTCTGCAATCTGGGCACCTTTGGGGCTCATTGGTAAACCCTTTCTCAGCATAAAATTGTTGTTCCCCTACCGTGAATGTGAATGGAGAACCGCAGTCCTTGCATACTAAACTTTTGTCTGTCATGAAAAAAACCTCCGAAGGTTAATATAATTTGCTAGCCTATAAAACTTACACATCACGGGGAGCGAAAAAGAGCTGAATCGGGTAATAAGGCTTTTATAGATGTAGCATGGATATAATTATACCAAATTATGGGTATAATATCAAGTAAAAACTATTGAAAAGCATGCTTTTTAATTATATACTCTCACTTATAGAGAGGATGTGTTTCATATGAACCGTAAGTTTGTGAAATGGACAGCGCTGATTACAGTAATTGCCTTTTTTGTGACATCCATAGTAACAATAGGCTTGTCAATTTTTTGGGAAAGGTAGTGATACAGTTGGGGAGGATTATTAATTCCTATGTATTTCCTCATCCGCCCCTCATAGTTCCGGAAGTGGGCAGAGGGAGCGAATCGGGTGCTGCTGAAACTGTAAAGGCAGTCATAAAAGCAGCTGAGGAAATCGGAAGAGACAAACCTACAACTATAATTCTTACTACTCCTCACGGGCCGGTTTTCCAGGATTACATATATGTTTCCGCATCTGAAAACCTGACAGGCAATCTTGGAAAATTCGGGGCCAAAAGCGTATCCATGCATTTTCGCAACAACCTGGATATGGTGAACCTGATAACGAGATATGCAAAAATGCAGGGTATTTTTGCCGGCGGTCTTGAAGACAGTATTGCACGTAAGTATAATGTGTCAAAGGATTTGGATCACGGAGCGCTTGTCCCCCTTTATTTCATACACAGACAGTTCAGCGGCTTCAAGCTTGTCCATATATCTGTTGCAGGGCTGCCGCTGGTGGAGCTTTACAGGTTTGGCATGTGCATAGCCAGGGCGGTTAAGGATATGGACGAGAAGGTCGTATTTGCCGCCAGCGGAGATTTGTCCCACAGGCTCACATCCGATGCGCCTTACGGCTTTAGCAGGGAGGGCAGGGAGTTTGATGAGATGTTTGTTGAGGCTGTGAAAAGCAAGGATCCCGGAAAACTTCTGGAAATGGATGAGGATTTTTGCGAGCGTGCCGGAGAGTGCGGCCTGCGTTCATTTATCATTATGTTCGGAGCCATGGATGGTTATGACATGGAATCAGAGGTATATTCCTACGAGGGGCCATTTGGAGTGGGTTACTCCGTTGCCAGGATAACGCCACTTGGGGAGAATCCCGCAAAAAGGATATTGGAAAAGCATGAGGAAAGAAACAATAAAAAAATGGAAGCTTTAAGACAAGGCGAGGATGCCTATGTAGCCCTGGCCCGGAAGACTCTGGAAACATATGTGAAAGAAGGGCGCATTATAAATGTTCCGCAAGGCTTGCCGGAAGAAATGATTAAAGAGCAGGCCGGAGTTTTTGTTTCGATAAAAAAGCAGGGGCAGCTCAGAGGGTGTATAGGCACCATAAGCCCAACCAAAAAAAATATTGCTGAGGAAATAATTCAAAATGCCATCAGCTCAGGAACGCGTGATCCAAGATTCGACCCGGTGGAAGCCGAGGAACTTGAAAAGCTGGTATATTCCGTTGATGTGCTTATGGAGCCTGAACCCATAGATTCCATGGACCAGCTGGATGTTATAAAATATGGGGTTATAGTAAGAGCGGGCAATCGCTCGGGCCTCCTGCTTCCGAACCTGGAGGGGGTGAATTCTCCCGAAGAACAGGTCTCAATAGCTTTGCAGAAGGCAGGAATCCGGCAGGGAGAAAAATTTGAAATGGAAAGGTTTGAGGTAATAAGGCACCGGTGATTTTTTATGAAGCTGGCAAAATATTTTGATAAAATTGAAGAAGGAAAAGTTCACTGTCATCTGTGCCCGCACCATTGCGT
This sequence comes from Clostridia bacterium, assembly GCA_026417615.1. GTDB lineage: Bacteria > Bacillota > Clostridia > Acetivibrionales > JAFADI01 > SKW22. The sequence continues at coordinate 6,355 of JAOACY010000127.1, read as the reverse complement.
TATAAAGCCTGAGGGCTTAGGGGCATGCAGAGCCAGAAAGAATATTGACGGCAATCTGTTTTCATTGAACTACGGGAAAATAACGTCAGCCGCTCTTGATCCAATAGAGAAGAAGCCGCTTTTTAATTTTTATCCCGGCTCAAGGATATTGTCGGCAGGCAGCTTCGGATGCAACTTGAAATGTTCTTTTTGTCAGAACTGGAAAATAGCACATGACACTCCCCGCGCACAAGAGCTTTCCCCGCTGGAGCTGACTGAGAAGGCAACGGAGCTGATTCCCCATGGAAATATTGGAATTGCTTATACTTATAATGAACCCTCAATTTGGTACGAATATGTATTGAAAGCCAGCAAGCTGGCAAAAGATAAGGGGCTGGTCAATGTTCTTGTAACAAACGGCTTTATAGAGAGAAAACCATTGGAAGAATTGCTTCCTAGCATTGATGCAATGAATATAGACGTAAAAGCTTTTACCGCCGGATTTTACAATGATATATGCAAAGCCTCCCTTGACAATGTTAAGCAGACTGTTGAGCTTGCTTCAAGAAAGTGCCACGTGGAAGTGACCACATTGGTTATTCCGGGCTTGAATGATTCAATGGAGGAAATAGAGAGGCTTTCGGAATGGCTGTCATCCATTTCCCGTGAGATACCGCTTCACCTTTCAAGGTATTTTCCGAATTATAAAATGCTGGATGTTCCTCCTACGCCGAAAGAAACGCTCTATAAGGCGAAGGAAATAGCGTCAAGGCACCTTGCTTATGTTTATGCAGGAAATTTACGGTAATAAAGCACAAGATATCCAAGCACAAAATTGCTGCTTCTTACTCTACACAGGTGTGCACCTTACATTATTATTAAGATTAGCTTACAAAATATTAAAAACATCTTACAAATTATCAAAAATAGGGTATAATTTCATTAATAATGGCTTTAATGTTTACCAGGGGTGTGAGGAGCGGTTGAATCATTTTGACTTTTCATATGTCAAGGGTTTTATTGACTATATATTAAACTACATAGGGTTTGAAAACCCCATTGACATTGTGCGCGCTGTTATAGATATCAGCATAGTTTCCTATGTCATTTACAAGCTTATCATGCTTGTAAGAGACACTCGCGCCTGGCAGCTTATAAAAGGCATTCTTGTGCTGGTTGCCGCTGCGTTTCTAAGTAATGTTCTGCAGCTGAGAACCATTGCCTTCATACTTGAGAAAACCTTTCAATACATAGCTTTCGCACTGATTGTAATTTTCCAGCCTGAGCTCAGAAGAGGCTTGGAACAAATAGGAAGGAGCAAATTCAGGGATTTGTTCAGCTTTGAAGAGGAAAGCACCAGTATACAGACAACAGCAGTGATTGAGGAAATTGTCAAGGCTGTATCTTCAATGTCAAGGACTTTTACCGGTGCCCTTGTAGTTATTGAGAGATATACAAAAATCGGCGAAATAATAAATACCGGAACTCAGCTTGATTCAAATGTTTCCGCCGAATTGCTCATAAATGTTTTTACTCCGAACACTCCGCTGCATGACGGTGCAGTGGTGGTCAGGAACAATAAAATCAAAGCCGCAGCCTGCTTCCTTCCTCTTACGGATAATACAAACCTGAGCAAGGAACTGGGAACAAGGCATAGAGCTGCGCTTGGCATTACAGAAGTATCAGATGCTTTAGCTGTAGTTGTTTCTGAGGAGACGGGAAAAATTTCCTTTGCATTAAACGGAGGGCTGACCAGGAACCTTACTCCCGACCTTTTGAGGAAGGCTCTGAACAAAAACCTTTTAGAAAAGAATAACCAGGCTAAAAAGCTGACTTTATGGAAGGTGAAATCCAAGTGAGTGAACTTTTTAAAAAGGACATTACAATTAGAATTATTTCTGTGGTATTCGCAGTAATACTGTGGTTTTTCGTGCTGGACAGCAACAACCCTATCGGAACCAGCAAGCTGACAATACAGCTGGATGTAAGAAACGAGCAGATGCTTCAGGACAGGGGTATTTATCTCAAGAACAAGAACTACACCAGGACTATTGACATATTCATAAAAGGAAGAAAGGAAAAAACCAAAAACATTACGGCAAATGATTTTCATGCGGTTCTTGATTTTGCAAAGGTAGAAAGCGCTGATGTGGATGAATTGCCCATTGAAGGTCCTGTTTACATCGGGAAGGAAGATTTGAACGATTCGCATTGGGAGTACAGGCCCAAGGTTGTAAAGCTTGAGCTGGAAAAAATCGAAAAGAACCCCTACAAGGTTGAAATAGTCACTACAGGCAAGGCGAAGGAAGGCTACAAAATAATAAGAATGACGGCAAACCCTGAAATTGTGTCCCTGCAGGGGGTTGATTCACTGATCAAGAGTGTGGCTTCCATCAAAACCTTTGTGGATGTGACAGGCCTTGACAGGGATATGACAATAAATAAAAAAGAGTGTAAGGTGTATAATAAGAGCGGAGAAGAGATAATCCAGCTTAGCAGGAATCTGACCGTAGAGGTGAAGCTGGAGGTGGCCAAGGAAGTTTCCGTAGTTCCGGTTATCGTGGGGAAACCTGCAAAAAACTATATTGACGGCATAAGAAGGGTTAAGCCCGACAAGGTGCTTATAACAGGCAGTCCGGACATACTCGAAAAGGTCACCGAATTGAAGACTGAGCCTGTGGATATAGAGAACATCAATTCAAGCCTGGATGTGTCAAGGCTGATTATTCTGCCTGAAGGCGTGAAGCTTTTGAATACTTCCAGAGAAGCAGCGGTGAGCGTACTGGTAGAGGAAGCGGCTGTGAAGGAATTTGTAATATCCTCTCAGGAAATAAGCTTTGAGAATATGAAAATTGATAATTCCTTAAAATATGCTGTTTTGCCAAGGGAAGTGAAAATAAGCATAAAGGGTAAAATACCTGAGCTTGAAAATCTTGTTGCTGCAGATTTGCATCCAAGGGTTGATGTTTTCAAGCTTGAGGAGGGTACCCACAAGCTGCCGCTTTTGCTTGACCTTCCGCAGGATACAAGGCTGGAAGAGGACTATACCGTTGAAATAAAGATTGAAAAACGATAGAAGATAAGTGTGTCATCAGGAAAGGTGATAATTTAATTGAAATATGCAATAAGCAACATCAGGGTATCCCTGGACACGGAAGCGGAGGAGCTTAAAAGAATAGCTGCCAGGAAGCTTGGGACAGGAATAAAGGATATCACAAGCCTCAGAATAACAAAAGAGTCAGTTGACGCCAGGCGTAAACCAAATATCAGCCTGGTGTATTCTATTTTAGTCGAGACTTCCGCATTAATTAAGAGCATCACGGACAGAGATGTGAGGCCGGTTGAAGAAGCGCCTTATGAACCAATAGTTCCAGGCAATATGAGGCTTAAGAACAGGCCGGTTGTTGTGGGAAGCGGGCCGGCGGGTCTATTTGCAGCGCTGGTGCTTGCACAGCAGGGTTATAAGCCTTTATTGGTTGAACGCGGGGAGAGTGTAGAAAAAAGAACTGAAGCAGTGCACAAGTACTGGAAGACCGGAGAACTGAACCCAAACAGCAACGTGCAGTTCGGAGAGGGCGGGGCAGGGACGTTTTCCGACGGGAAGCTTACAACCAGAATAAATGACCGAAGATGTGAAATTGTGCTGGGTGAGCTCCATAAATCGGGGGCTCAGGAGGAAATTCTCTACAAAGCCAGGCCTCATATCGGAACCGATGTATTAAAGTCGGTAGTTGTCAACATCAGAAACCGGATTGTACAATACGGGGGAGAGGTAAGATTTGAAGCCAAGCTTACATCTGTGAGGGCGAGAAATGGAAGAGTTGAAGGTATTGTCATAAACGGGTCGGAATTAATAGATACAGAGGTTGTTGTACTTGCGATAGGACACAGTGCCAGGGATACCTTCCAGGTTCTGCTGGAGCAGGGCGTAAGCTTTATTCCCAAGCCCTTTTCGATTGGTGTGAGGATTGAACATCCCCAGGAAATAATAAACAAGGCTCAATATGGAACTGCCTCTGTCCATCACAGGCTTGGAGCTGCTGACTACCAGCTCTTTTACAAAACTGCCGGCCGTACCGTTTATTCCTTTTGCATGTGTCCGGGCGGAATAGTCGTAGCCTCCGCATCGGAGCAGAACACTATTGTAACAAACGGCATGAGTGAATTTGCAAGGGACAGGGAGAATGCCAACAGCGCTGTTGTTGTATCTGTGGAGCCCAAGGATTTTGGAGGGAATCACCCTCTTTCCGGAGTTGAGTTCCAGAGAAGGTGGGAACGCCTGGCATTTGAAGCAGGAGGAAGGGATAATAGCGCTCCGGTTCAGAGACTTGAGGATTTCCTGCTGGGCAGGGCATCGATTGGAATGGGAGCGGTAAAACCCAGCTACACCGGCAGTACAAAGCCTTCAGATATGAGCGCTTGCCTGCCTGCCTTTGTGGTGGAGCCAATGCGGGAAGCGATAGGTTATTTTGACGGGAAGCTTAAAGGTTTTGGCATGAAGGATGCAGTGCTGACAGGAGTGGAAACAAGAACCTCTTCTCCCGTAAGGATGACAAGAGGCGACAGCCTTGAGGCGGAAGGCATGAAGGGCCTTTATCCATGCGGCGAAGGAGCAGGATATGCAGGCGGCATTATGAGTGCGGCAGTAGACGGCATAAGGGTTGCCGAGCAGATTGTGAGGACCTATGCGCCGTTTGCTTGATTGGCAAATTTCAAAATATAATATTGTTAAGCCAAGCTAAAGAGGTTATAATATATGAGGTTTAAGAAATTGAAAGAATTTTGATTTTCAATATAAAAAGCGGGGGTAGGTAAATGGGCAGATTATTTGGAACAGATGGGGTCAGGGGAGTTGCAAATCAGGAATTGACCGCAGAGCTGGCGTATAAATTAGGTCAGGCAGGGGCCTATGTGCTGACGGCGGAAACAAAGCATACACCAAAAATATTGGTAGGAACGGATACGAGGATTTCCGGGGATATGCTGGAAGCTGCCCTTGTATCGGGAATATGCTCGGTCGGAGCGGAAGCAATCTGTGCAGGCATTATACCCACACCTGCCGTAGCATACCTTACAAGGCTCTACAATGCCGATGCAGGTGTTGTCATATCTGCGTCGCACAATCCCTTTGAGTTTAACGGCATTAAGTTTTTTAACAATAAAGGCTACAAGCTGCCTGATGCCACAGAAGACAGAATTGAGGCAATTATAGTAAACCGTGCCGAAGAGATTCCTATGCCCACAGGCAAGAATTTGGGATTTAAAAGCTTTAAAGAATCAGCCTTGGATGATTACGTTGCATTCGTGAAAAGTACTGTGGAAGGAGATCTGAAAGGCCTTAAAATTGCTATAGACTGTGCCAATGGGGCAGCATATGAGGCGGCGCCCTTAGCGCTTTTTGATTTGGGCGCGCAGGTAAGCGTGATAAACAATGAGCCGGATGGCGTAAATATTAACAGCGGCTGCGGCTCAACCCATTTGAAGCAGCTGCAGGAGTTTGTTGTTGAGAGCGGAGCTGATATCGGCCTGGCTTTCGACGGCGATGCGGACAGAGTGCTGGCGGTTGATGAAACGGGAAATGTTGTGGACGGTGACCAGATTATGGCTATCATCGGACTTGAGCTTAAGAAAAAAGGCAAGCTGGCAGAAGATACTATTGTAGCAACGGTTATGAGCAATCTCGGCTTTGATATCATGGCAAAAAGGGAAGGCCTTAACATAAAGAAGACAAAGGTGGGCGACAGGTATGTTCTTGAGGAGATGCTGGCCAACGGCTATGTGCTTGGAGGAGAGCAATCGGGCCACATTATTTTCCTAGAGCATAATACAACGGGAGACGGACTTTTAACCGGTGTCCAGCTTGCAAAAGTTCTTAAGGAATCGGGCAAAAAGATGTCGGAGCTGGCAAATGTAATGCAAGTCCTGCCGCAGGTGCTGAAAAATGCAAAGGTCAGCAACGAAAAAAAGCACAAGTATATGGATGACGAAGTAATCGCACGAATGTGCAGGGAGCTTGAGGAGGAGTTCCACGGAGAGGGAAGGGTGCTTATAAGGCCTTCTGGCACGGAGCCCCTTGTCAGGGTTATGATTGAGGGCAAGGATCAGGAGTACATCACAAAAAGGGCGCAAGAGCTGGCCAAGGCAATTGAGGAGAGGCTGGGGTAGTCAAACAGCAAAGGAATGGGAATTGCAGAAAGCAAGGGCGTCATATATTTGACGCCCTCTTAATATAAAATTGATTCTGCCGCAAGAACCCATTTTCTGAAACTTCGATGAAATCACTAACGACTTGTCTTGCAATTCCTCGCACGCATCAATGTGACGTCGTGTCACATGATACTCAAAATGCCCTCCTTGGCATTTTGGCTTCAGAATT
>JAOACY010000108.1 GCA_026417615.1 Clostridia bacterium | reverse complement strand
TAGTTACACAATTACAATTCCTATTCTTGTAACATACCCTAAATGCTCTCGGAAACTCATTAATTTTGGAATAACTTTATTATCACAGAATCAACTTTATTATTTCTAAAACATCTCCCTTATTCCTTATCCCAAAAATCCTTACCCCTAACTATGTATATTTAAAATAAACTCCACTCCAAACCGAAATCCCTCAAACCCTTATCCCTTCTCGCCTTATGCCCATTTCCCTAATTCTTTCCATATAATAAAGTCGATTCTAAAATTCCATATTTTCATTCCATTTATTAACACTTTTTCCTTATTCCTTGTACCATTTTTTATAATAAAGTCGGTTCCAAATAGGGATAAGGTGAAAGGAAAAAGGTATAAGGTTGCATTTTCAATTGTCCTTTTTCAGTCTTATTTCAATCAATATATCGTTTTCAATCCCTTTAAAATCAATGTCTTTAGCCTAATCCCTTACCCCTTAACTCCTCCTTCCTAAAAAACATAATCCCGCAGCAAATGAAGATTTCTCCTGCATCTACTACGGGATTTTGGAACGAACTTTATTTTTATAGAGCGAACTTTATTATCATAGAGTCGAGTTTATTTGAATTATACAACATTTTGTATATATAGCTTTAAATACTATTCCACAGTCACGCTTTTTGCCAAATTCCTTGGCTTATCGACATCGCAGCCCTTTTCAACAGCCATGTAATATGCAAACAGCTGCATTGGCGTTACAGCCACAATTGGAGCAATGAGGGAATCCACATCAGGTATCCTGATTACCATGTCCGCTACTTTTTCCACCTCCGCAGCGTTCCTTTCCTGTGTTATGGCCATAACCACAGCGCCCCTTGCCTTAACCTCCTTGATATTGCTGACCATCTTCTCAAGCAGGAAGTCCTGCGTCATGGGGCAGACAACTAGGGTGCCCTTTTCTATAAGGGCAATCGTTCCATGCTTAAGCTCGCCGCCTGCGTATGCTTCCGAATGTATATAGGAAATTTCCTTGAGCTTCAGGGAGCCTTCCATGGAGAGAGCGTAATCAAGTCCTCTGCCAATGAAGAATATGCTTTTTGCATTGTAATGCTTTGAAGCGAATTTCTGGATTGCTTCCTTGTCAGACAGCACCCTATCCAGCTTTTCTGGAATTTCTCTGAGCATTTTTATGGATGCTTCCAGCTGGCTTAAGTCAATCTCACCCTTCTTGAAAGCAAGATCCAGCGCTACAAGATAAAGAGCAGCCAATTGAGTGTTGTAGGCTTTTGTTGATGCCACGGCAATTTCAGGACCTGCCCAAGTGTAAAGCAGGTCGTTTGACTCCCTTGCAATGGAGCTTCCAACTACGTTTACAATTGACAGAATCCTTGCGCCACGGCGTTTTGCTTCCCTTAAAGCGGCAAGCGTGTCAAGCGTCTCGCCCGACTGGCTTATAATAATGACCAGGTTCCTTTCGCTTACCAAAGGGTCACGGTATCTGAATTCCGAAGCCACATCTACTTCAACGGGTATTCTCGCCAGCTTCTCGATTGCGTATTTTGCAACAACGCCTGCATGATATGCAGTTCCGCATGCGACGATATATATTTTCTCAATCTTTTTTATATTTTCCTGAGTGATTTTTATATTATCAAGCGCAATTTTCCCGTCATCAAGCCTTGGATATATTGTATCCCTTAAAACCTTCGGCTCCTCCATCATTTCCTTCATCATGAAATGCTCATAGCCGCCCTTTTCAGCCGACTCAACATCCCAGCTTACATGGAACACATCCTTCTTAGCTTCTGCGCCGAGGCTGTCATATACCTTCACGCTGTCCTTCTTTAGCACTGCCACCTCTTTGTCCTCAAGAATGTATATATCCCTTGTATGCTCAAGAATTGCCGGAATATCCGATGCAATGAAATTTTCATTTTTGCCTAGGCCTACAATGAGAGGACTGTCTTTTCTTGCTGCAACAAAGGTGTCCTCGCAATCCCTGCATATTACGCCCAGGGCATAAGAGCCTTCCAGCTCGTCTACGGCATCCATGACTGCTTGCAGCAAATCATTCCTGCTGTTATAGTAGTATTCCACCAGGTGGGCTATCACTTCCGTATCGGTTTCCGACCTGAAAACAAACCCCTTGCTCTGGAGAAATTCTTTAAGCTTCATGTAATTTTCAATTATTCCGTTATGCACAACAGCTATTTTCCCCGAATGGCTAAGATGAGGGTGAGAATTCACATCATTGGGCTCTCCGTGGGTAGCCCATCTGGTATGGCCAATGCCCATGCGGCTGTCCTCGTGCAAATCCTTCACCTTGTCCTCCAAAGCGGAAAGCCTTCCCTTGCACTTGACAACCTCCAATTCATTTTTTGTGTAAATTGCAACACCAGCAGAATCGTATCCTCTATACTCCAGCTTTTTTAATCCATTGATAAGAATTGGAGTTACGCTCTTTTCTCCAATATATCCGACTATTCCACACATGATTTTGACCCCTTTCGCATTGAATAATTATAAATAAAACGCAAATAATACAGCAGACCTTAACCCTGGCTTTTTAAAAGCAGGAAAGATCAATTGACAACAAACGTACAATAAAAATTACGGAAAACAAAGAAATGCAAACAGGATCAGTCACTTGGACTCTTTTTGTTTTGCAGTCGCCTGCAATTTCTGTAGAGCCTTGACGATTGTGACAAACCGGAAGGTTTCCGCCGAATATTTCGATATCCTCCTTCTCCTCGTCGACTGCGCAAGCCGCACAGTCCTGGCGCTTTTTTCATTTCCTGCTAATCCTGTTTTGTTCTCCCACCACCCTTCGATTGAATAATAACGAACTATTATCAGTATATGCGTAAGCAGCCTAAAAAGTCAAACTAATTTTGATTCTCCCGCAAAAACAGCTTTTCTTGGAACAAGATGAATAAATCACTCGACGATGTTGCAGCAATTCTGAAGCCAAAATGCCAAGGAGGGCATTTTGAGTATCATGTGACACGACGTCACATTGATGCGTGCGAGGA
>JAOACY010000059.1 GCA_026417615.1 Clostridia bacterium | reverse complement strand
GGCAATGAAAAAATCATGTACTACCTGTCCCAATACTTCAAATTCCCCAAAAGCTTTGATTTTCTGATTTATATATCTCAACTCATACAGGCGGAGAGTATGAGGTATGGTGTTGAGCACTGGAGAAGGAACAGGGGCAGGTGCATGGGAGCGACATACTGGCAGGGAAATGACTGCTGGCCGGGTGTTTCCTGGGCAAGCATTGACTCCTTCGGAAGGTGGAAAGCCCTGCATTATGCAGCAAAACGTTTCTTCTCACCCGTATTGCTTTCAGCTTGTGAGCAGGGGGCTCATGTTTCTCTTCATGTAACTAATGAAACCATGGATAATGTAACCGCAAAGCTCAGCTGGAAGCTCTGCGACAGCAGTTCAAATGTTATTTCACAATCTGAAAAAAGCATCAGCATACCGCCTCTTTCAGCAGAAAAGTTTGAAGATTTGGATTTCAACGTTTTTCTACGCTCTGAAAGCGACCTTAGGAATCACTACCTTGAGTTTTCATTGTCTGATGGAAAGATACTAAGCGAGGGCACAGTACTGTTTGTTCCGGCAAAGCATTTTGAGTTCAAGGAGCCGGGGCTTAAAACCCAGGTAGAAGAACAACAGGACAGGTATGCCATTACTGTAACCTCAGAAGCCTTTGCCAAATTTATTGAACTGGATTTGAAATCGGCTGATGCGGTTTTCAGCGACAATTATTTTGACTTGTCCGCCGGCAGCATCAAAAATATATTCGTTATGAAGGAGAATATTTCAAAAGCCTTAAGTCTTGAAGAGTTCGAGGAACAGTTAACAATCAGGAGCCTTGCCGACAGCTACTGAGAAAAGAAGAAAGGGACAATTCTTGAAAATGTCACAGCTGTTGATATTCAAGAACAGTCCCTTTTTATTTTACTTATTGAGCTTTGATTTTATGGCTGTCCAGTAATCCACATTTTCTAAGCCCAGCCTCCAGATGCCTACCCCCTTCAAATCCCTGGAGTTTACCAAATCAAGCTTGTAGGCTATGGTTTCCGCATCCTCGAACCATACATTATGAACTGTGTCATTTACCGTATATGTAAAGTATTTTGATTTCGTAGCATTGTCCATATAAATTGCCGCACCGTATTGAGCCGCCAGATTGTAGCATCCGTTCACAGAATAGGCTTTGGTGCTGGTACCAACCCAATCATAGCCGTATGCTGCAAGGCCAAGCACTATCTTCTCCTTTGGTACAACTGTCAAAGCGTAGTCAATTACACTTGTCACCCAGCCGATTGACGCTATAGGGCCGTGAGTTCCGCCTGGATAATGCTCGTCATAGGCCATAATCATCAGGAAGTCCGAGTACATTGCAAGGGCCTTGTAATCAAAGGCATAGTTCCAAGGTGAATTGGGAGAGTCAAAGGTCTTTGGCTGCACTGCCACTGAAACACGATAGCCCATTGCTTTCAAGTCTGCATATATTTCTTTCATAAAGGTTGTAAAATGGTCTCTGTTTGCTGCGGGGATATTTTCAATATCTATGTCCACGCCTGAATAATTGTTTGCTTTCAAAAGGCTGATAATGTTATTTTTAAGGTTCAGCCTGTTGACAGGACTTTCAAGAAGCTGCTTTGCAATGGCTGAGTCAAAGTTGTTGCTGACCATAAGCTTGGTTCTTATTCCATTGCTGTTGGCATAGCTGATTTGATCGGCGGGAGCCGTTCCTGTTAAAACTCCAAGACCGTTTACACTGTAGGTGGCTGTGGCTATTTCATTCAAAGCGGCAGTATTGGCAACCATTGAGTTATATGAAGTCTTATCTGTGGAAAAATTCTTAACTGTATAACCCATTACCGTTTTCCTTATATTGTCAACCAAATAACTGGACTCGGTGCTCCAGTTTCCCGCTTCATCACATGACTTTGCGAACACCTGGACATTTGAGCCTATTGTAATTGGAGCAGTATAGTCAATCCAGCTGCATGTCTCACCTATTTTATACTGCTTGATGATTGAATCTTCAGTGTATGTAATGGCTATTGTTACAGGATTATCCGTCAAACCGGATGCAGATGCCGTAAAGGCCGGCTCTGCAGGTGGTGTTTTATCAATATTGTTAACCAGATATACAACCTCATTTGTCCAGTTTCCTGCATTATCCGCAGCTTTTGCGTATACCGCGGAATTGGATCCAATAGTCAGTGCTCCGCTGTATTCCATCCATGCTCCAAAGTCGCCAATCCTGTAATATTTAAGAGCCGAATCATCACTGTAGTTAATTGATAGAGAAATATCCTCGTTTGTCAACTCTTCCGTGGACGCAACAAACATCGGAAGCAAAGGAGGCTCCCTGTCAATGTTCCCGACTGTATAACTTGATTCTTCAGACCAGTTTCCCGCAAGATCCTGAGCTCTTGCAAAAACTGCCGTGTTGGAAGTTACCGCGATTATTGTGGAATAGCTTGTCCAGGCTCCGCTGCTGCCAATCTTGAACTGCTTAACATTGGCATCCGAAGGATAGCTTATGTATACATTTACATCTCCGTTAGTCGGGCTTACGGTGTCGGCTGAAATTAAAGGTGCTGACGGCGGAGTCTTATCGATATTTGTTATGTTAAACCCGCCCAAGGCTGACCATTCTCCTGATTTGTCCTGATATTGAATATATACATGAACATTGGATGTTATTGCAAAAGGTCCCGTGTAATTCGTCCATGCTCCGTTCAAGCCAAGCCTGTATTGTTTCTTAACGGCAGTGCTTGGATAATATGCTGTGACGGTAACATTCCCATTGGTTGGTGCCATGGGGGAATATGAAAGTGTTGGAGCGGGTGGAGTTGTTGCAGCGGTTGTTTTTTTGTTTGCGAATACGCTTACCGAGTTTGTAAAAATCATGGAAATAACAATAATGAAAATAAACAAGCTTTTTTTGTACCTCATGACGTTTTCCCCTTTCAGATTGTAAAATGTTTTTGATTTTTTTGCCTATACCCCAAAATTATTCTTTTAAATGGCGAAAGGATATAAGTTAGATATAGTTAACATAATGTGTACATTTTTCATTATATGCTAATCGAAAGGGAAAATAAATAGTCCGGGGGAATAAAAAATAATAGGCCTGAAGGCCTATTTTACAAGATTATTACTGTACTATATATGTTACGATAAATAGCTTGCATTGGGAGAAAAGTCTAAACCAGCACAATACACTCAATCTCTACCAGCACGTCCTTGGGAAGTCTTGCAACTTCAACAGTGGACCTCGCAGGATAATCCGATGTGAAATACCTTTTGTAAACCTCATTCATAGCGGCAAAGTCATTCATATTCTTTAAAAAAACAGTGCTCTTTACCACATTACCCAAACATGAGCCTGAGCTTTCCACAAGCGCCTTGATGTTTTCAAGCACCTGCTCTGTCTGCTCAGCTATTCCGCCTGCCGCAACTTCCCCTGTCCCGGGCACCACAGGGAGCATACCTGAAGCAAACATTAAATTGCCAACTTTCACCGCCTGTGAATACGGCCCGATAGCTGCAGGAGCTTTGTCTGTTGATATGATTTCTTTTTTCATATGCACAACACTCCTTTCAAGTTGAAACACTAATAAGGATAACAAGCTTGCTTTTAATTTTCAAGCCGTTATCCTTATTCTCTTTTTTTACTGCATAATTATTTAGACTTTTCCGATTTTGCTGCAATGGTTATAAATGTCGCCAGTCCTCCGTAAAGTAATGTCACACCGAAAATAAGCATGATAATCGCACTTGCTTCCATTACTTTTCACCGCCTTCATCAGGAATTTTCAACACATCTTCATTGTTCCAGGGCCTTCTGCTTAGATAAACTGCAATGAGGAATATGGCTACAGCCACAGACCACCCAAAAGCTATCAGCGCAGACTGAGAGTAACCGCCATAGGGTTTGGTCACCTCTTCAACAATATTCTGAATGAACATAAAGCCTAAAAGAAAGGGGGTTACATATTTTATTAGGATATCCCACCAAATTCCGACTTTTATATCAGAATAAAGGTTTACCTCGGGTCTCATTTTCTCGGTCTTATAAACATATCCCAGCACTATAACCTCGATTAGACCAATAAGAGCTATGCCATAGTTTCCCACAAAGTGGTCAACAATATCAAGCAAGTGTACCCCGGCTCCTGTAGCAAAAAGCATGCTGCCAAGGAATCCGAAAACGCATACTCTTCCCACCATCTTTTCCCTTGATATTTTGTACTTGTCCAGAGCAGCGGATGTAAAGGATTCGACCATGGAAATACTTGATGATATACCTGCTATGATAAGGCAAAAGAAGAACAGTGCGCCGAATATCGCCTGTAATACAGGACCTCCAGGCAGGAGATTTATAGCATTGGGGAAAGCTACAAACGCAATGCCGGGTCCGGCTGCTACCACCTTATCCATGGGAAGTCCGGATGCAAATGAAGAATATCCGAGAATACTGAAAACACATAAGCCCGCAAGGAAGTCAAAGCTTGCATTTGAAAACACAGTAATAAACGAGTTGTTTACTATATCAGCCTTTTTGGGCAGATAGCTTGCATAAGCCGTCATAACACCCACTGCGAGTGTTGTTGAAAAGAACACCTGTGAATAAGCCGCTATCCATACCTTGCCGTTCATAATTTTAGTAAAGTCGGGGCGCAGAAACCAATTGAGCCCTTCGGCAGCACCGGTGAGGGTCAGGCCTCTTATGGTCATTATGAGCATAAGGACACCCAATAAAGGTGTGATAACCTTGCAAGTTTTTTCAATTCCTCCGGAAATACCCTTTTTGGTAATTATATAGTTTGCCAGCCACACAAGAACGACAGCACCGGCTATTGTCCATCTCATACCGCCTAAGTCCCATGGGCCGCTGCTTACACCCAGAAACTGTCCACCGAAGAATTCCCCTGGGTTGTTTCCCCACCCTTTAAAGAAAGAGAACACAAAATAGTTTACGCCCCATGCGATGACTGTTGAATAAAAGCACACAACAATCAATGGAATCATTACGGGCCACCAACCAAGCCATTCCCATTTTCTGCCCAGTCTTGCAAAGGCTAGAGTGTTGCCGGCTCTCATTTTATGACCCAGCCCGAACTCCAGGATCATCAAAGGCACTCCGGCAGTTAGAAGAGCTACAAAGTAAGGTAAAAGAAAAGCACCTCCTCCATTTGAATAAGCCATGTAAGGAAATCTCCACAAGTTGCCCAAGCCTACAGCTGCGCCCACAGTTGCCATAATGAATCCAAGCCTGGATCCCCACTGGTCTCTGTTTTCAGTAGACATAATATTCCTCCTCTATATGTTTTATTTTGCATTATGCCCTGTTGAATTCCGCAATGAATTCAGCTAATTATTTTCCGTGTTGAAGGCCGCATTTATAAAGGTTACGGCCCTCTTCAGGAAAATAGATGCATGGATTATTCAATTGGTTTTAATCTTGCTGTAAAATGTCTTAAGATTTTGGGCTCATAAGTGAACTCATAGCCTTTCAAGGTGTGAGCCCTTTGCTTGATGGCAATCAACGCATCTGCAACAATATCCATATGATTGTTTGTATAGGTTCTTCTTGGAATTGTGAGCCTTAAAAGCTCAAGAGGAGATTCACACTGCTTGCCTGTTTCAGGATCTCTGCCAAGCAGGAAGGAACCAATTTCAACACCTCTTACCCCGGCCTCAAGGTATAGTTCATTAGCCAAGGACTGAGCAGGGAATTGATACCCCGGAATATGAGGAAGCATCTTTTTTGCATCCACAAACACAGCATGTCCTCCGGTAGGAGACTGAATAGGCACGCCTGCATCTGTCAGCCTTCGGCCTAGATATGCAACCTGCTCAATTCTGTATTCAAGATATTCTTCTTCAATGCCCTCCCCAAGGCCTCTTGCAAGAGCTTCCATATCTCTTCCGGCAAGGCCTCCGTAGGTTGGGAAGCCTTCCATGGGAACCAGCATGGACCTGCATTGGTTGAAAAGCGCCTCATCATCCTTGAAGCACAAAAGTCCGCCAATATTAACAAGCGCATCTTTTTTGGCGCTCATTGTAAAGCCTTCCGTGTAGGAGAACATTTCCCTGATTATTTTAGAGATACTGCTGCCCTCATAGCCTTTTTCCCTCTTCTTTATGAAGTATGCATTTTCTGCAAAACGGGCAGCATCCATGAACACCCTTATTCCATATTTTTTACCTATCTCGCTGACCTGACGGATGTTTGCCATTGAAACAGGCTGACCGCCGGCACTGTTGCAGGTAATGGTAATGAGGATGAAAGCACAGTTTTCAGCGCCTTTTTCCTTGATAAAGGCCTCAAGCCTTTCAATGTCAAAGTCGCCCTTAAAATCATACGGAGTTGTTGTGTCGAAAGCCTTTTCGGTAACCAAATTTACGGCTCTGCCACCGGCAATTTCAATATGAGCCTTGGTAGTGTCAAAATGCATGTTGCCCAATACATATTGACCCTTTTTAATGATAAGCGGGAAGAGCACCTGTTCGGCACCTCTTCCTTGATGTGTGGGAATTGTAAAATTGTAATCGAAGATTTCCTTGACGACCTTTGCCAGGTTGTAGTAATTTCTGCTTCCGGCATAGGATTCGTCTCCTAACATAAGTCCTGCCCACTGGTTGTCACTCATTGCACCAGTTCCGCTGTCAGTCAAAAGGTCTATATAAACATCCTCAGCTTTTAAAGAAAATGGATTGTATCCTGCTTCAATCAGGGCTTTTTCTCTTTCCTCCCTGGAAATCAGCTTGATCGGCTCCACCATCTTTATTCTAAACGGCTCTGCTCTTCTCATCTAGAACTCCCCCTTTGCTAAGAAATTTTAGATGATATATCATATAAAGACCTCAGCCTGTGCTTCAGCCCTTTATATCAAAAAACCAGGGGATACTAGGATAAGCGCATTTCATGCCACCTGTATCGCAATATTAATTTTTATTTTGTAAAGTTTACGTTAATAATTATATAACATAATACAATAATATTCAACATTTTTATAGCTTTTCTTCAATTCGTAATTTGAGCAACAACTCCATTTCCATGTTAAACTTTAGCAAGAATCGGATCCAGGCACTTCTTCACGTCTGTGCCGCACGAAGCATACAACTGAATAAACTCCAGGAAGCCGAAGATTGCAAAGTATTG